>CAMAYC010000031.1 GCA_945862125.1 Reyranella massiliensis 521 | reverse complement strand
GCTCGCTCATGAGCGAGCCGGAGGCTCGCGGTCCGGAAGATCATGAGCCCTCGGCGCTAGGCCACCTTATTCGACAGTCGCCCCAGGCCCTCGATCTCTATCGTCACCCGGTCGCCGCGCTTCAGGAACTTAGGGGGTGTGAAGCCGATGCCGACGCCGGCCGGCGTGCCGGTCGCGATCACATCGCCGGGCTGAAGGGTGATCCCCGCGGAGATCGTGGCGATCAGGGTAGGAATGTCGAAGATGAGGTCGCGCGTATTGGCGTTCTGGCGCAGCTCGTCGTTCACCCAGCATTTCACGCCGAGGTTTGCCGGATCGACCTCGTCGGCGGTCACCAGCCACGGCCCCATCGGACAGAAGGTGTCGAGCGACTTGGCGAGAAACCATTGCTTGTGCTTGCCCTGCAGGTCACGGGCGGTCACATCGTTGATGATCGTGTAGCCGCAGATGTGGCTGTAGGCGTCAGCCTTCGAGATCCCGCGTCCGCCGCGTCCGATGACCAGGCCGAGCTCCGCTTCGTAGTCCAGCGAATCGCTGATGCCCGCCGGATAGCGGATATTTGCGCCGTCCGCGACCACGCATTCCGGCACCTTGGTGAAGATGATCGGCGCGGTCGGGATGGCGTCCGCCACGGAGCTGGCGCTGCTGTCGAAACCGCTCTTCGTAAATTCCCTGGCGTGCTCGTGGTAGTTCTTGCCGACGCACATGACGTTGCGCGCCGGACGCGGGATCGGCGCCTCGATTTTGACCGCCGCCAGCGGCAGGCCGGCGCCGGCCGGTTTTAGCCGTGGCTTGATCGCATCGAGCTCGGCGATGATCGAGGTGAGGTCGGGAACGGGACGGCCCAGCATGTCCTCGAGCGGCCAGACGGACTTCGCGTCAGGGCCGACGAGGGCAGCCTTCGTCCGGCCGTCGTGCGTGATGGTGGCGAGCTTCATTGTCTTACTGCTGTTGCTGCGACTGGTCCTGTGACTGATCTTGGCCCCAGCCCTTTTTCTCGGCGTCGAAGAAGGAGGCGAAGACCTTGCGGATGGTGCTCTCGGCGATGTCGCGGGTGATGAACACCACGCGGCTCTTGCGGTCGTCGCCCTCGGGCCAGGCTTCCAGCGTCGCGGGCGGATGGAAGACATGCTGCACGCCGTGGATGACGACGGGCTTGTCGGTGTCCTTGACGTTCAGGATGCCCTTCATGCGCAGGAGATCGGGGCCGCGATAGGTCACCAGCGCGTCGAAGGCGGCGGCCACGGTCGACCAGCTCATCGGCTCGTCGAAGGTCATGCAGAAGGAGCGGATGCGGTCGTCGTGGCGGTTCACGTCGTGCGGGTCCTGCTCGCCGTGCTCATGCTTGTGGTCGTGGCCATGATCATGCCCGTGGTCATGCCCATGATGATGGTGACCGTGCCCGTGGTCATGGCTGCCTTCGTAGGCTTCGGCCTGCAGCCACTTCTTCACGTCGGCGGTCTTGCTCTCGGGATTGTAGAGGCCGGCGTTCAGGATCTGGTTGGGATCGATCTCGCCGGTGGCTACGGTGTGGAACGGCGCGCCGGGATTGAGATGGTGCAGTCGGTGCTTCAGGGCCTCGAGCTTCGGCGCGTCGGCGATGTCGACCTTGGTCAGCAGGATGCGGTCGGCGACCGCGGCCTGCTTGATCGCCTCCTCGTGGTTGTCGAGCGTGCTTGAACCGTTCACGCCGTCGACCGTCGTCACCACGCCGTCGAGGCGGTAGCGCGAGGCGAGCAGCGGATCGGTCATCAGCGTGTGCAGAATCGGCGCCGGGTCGGCGAGGCCGGTGGTCTCGACCACCATGCGCTTGAACTGCGAGACCTCGCCGCGCGCACGCTTCAGGAACAGCTCGCTCATGGTGCGCACCAGGTCGCCGCGCACGGTGCAGCACAGGCAGCCCGAGTTCAACGTCACCATGCCCTCGTCGTCGGACTTCTCGACCAGCAGGTGATCAAGTCCGATCTCGCCGAATTCGTTGATGATGACGGCCGTGTCGGCGAGCTCCGGCCGGCGCAGCAGTTTATTGAGGAGGGTGGTCTTGCCGCTGCCGAGGAAGCCCGTCAGCACGGTGACGGGAATGCGCTGTTCGGCGGCGGTACTGGTATCGCTCATGCTCGGGTCCTGACTGACAAAGACGAATTAGGCCTGCCAGAACCGCTCGACCTTCCTGAAATCCTTCCAGGCCCGTTCCAGCCGGCGGCGGCGGCGCTTGCTGCCGGACGCCGCCTGCTTGGCGAGAACCTTGAGCGGCAGCGTCACGTCCTCGCTGGGACGGGCGGCCAGCGCGAGGTCGGCCACCACTTGGGCTGCCGCTGCGCGATCGTTCAAGGCGCCGAGCGCACCCTGCAGGCGCACCGTGGCCTCGATATAGGCTTTCGCTGCCGGTGACGCAAAGGCGGGCCCCAGGTAGGTGGCGGCATAGCGCAGCTTCTTGATGGCGATGCGCAGCCGGTGCAGGCGCTCGCTGTCGAGTTGCTCGAGTTTGTGGGCGCGGCGGACGACCTTGCGGTGGCGCGTCTCGAGCACGCCGCGGCCGAAGTCGTCGAGGCGGAGCGCCGGGGCCGCCGTTGCCGCCGCGGGAGACTTGGCGGCGAAGGCGCTCAGCTGGCGATCGAAGGCGGCGAATCGGGCGCCGGCCAGGGCGGCGCGGGCGCGCTCGAGATGGGCGGCGGCCAAACGATTGCTGACGCGCCGCACCAGCGGCGGCACGTCGCTCACGGTCTCGGTCAGAAAGACGTGCAGATCGCGCGCCGGGGCGCACTCGCCGGCCAGCCATTTGGCCTCCGCCGACAGCGCCCGCACCTGGGGCCCATCGACGGCGCCGCGGAACAGGCTGAAGGCAGCGCGCAGGCGGCGCAGCGCCACCCGCGTCTGGTGGATGCCGATTGGCCGCCGGCTCTTGGCCACGATGGCTCGATATTTTGCGAGGTCGGCCCGGCAACCGGCCACGATGAGCCGCAGTGCGACATCGGGGGCGGTCTCGGCGCTAGGGTTCTTGTCCGACGAGGAGGCCATGCAGGCCGACCGTAGCGGTCGGCCAGAGCCGGGCAACCTCAAAGAACGACGGTCTGATGAAGGTTTTATTGCAGCACGGTGACTGCGGCTTGCCGGGCATTTCGCGGGATTTCGCTGGCCGGCCCGATGGTTAGCGCGGAGATAGCGGGTGGTTGGCGCGAATTGGCGGCCGTTTCTGGTGGCGGTCGACGGCCGGCCTGCCTTAGACTCTGGTTATGAGTATTGACGCGGCTGCCTTCAAAAAGGGCATGCGCCATCTTGCGGCAAGCGTGACCCTGATCACCACTCGCTACGGCGACCTGCGCGGCGGGCTGACGGCGACCGCCGTATGCTCGGTCTCGGCGGAGCCGCCGCAGATCCTGGTCTGCGTCAACAAGACGGCGAGCGCCCACGATCACATCGGCGAGGCCGGCTTCTTCTGCATCAACATCCTGAGCCCCGCCCATCGCAAGATCGCCGAGCGCTTCGCCGGCATGGACGGCGTCGAGGGCGACGACCGCTTCTGCGACATGGGCGACTGGACGCAGCTCACCACGGGGGCGCCGGTGTTGAAGGGCTGCCCGGTGTCGTTCGACTGCAGGCTGGTGACCCGCCTCTCGGCCGGCACGCACACCATCTATATCGGCGAGATCGTGGACCTCAAGCTCGACCCCGAGGCAACGCCGCTGCTCTACGCCGACGGCGCTTTCGTGCATGTCGATGCCCTCAAGAAGGCCGCCGCTGCTGCCTGAAGCCGCAGTAGCGTCCCAAGGGCGAAGTCATTATGTTCCGCCCGCCTGTTGGGGCGTCGCCAAGCGGTAAGGCAGCGGATTTTGATTCCGCCATTCCCAGGTTCGAATCCTGGCGCCCCAGCCAGGCCTGATCACCGAACCCGGGCGGCGAGCGCCGCGAGGATCGCCGCAACGCAGGCCTCGGTCGAGGCGGCGCCGGTATCGACGGTGATGTCGTAGCTGCAGAATGTATGGACGATGCCCGCCAGCCCGCGCGCCCGGCCCAGCACGCGGTCGCCGCGGGCCCGCTCGCGGGCGTCCAGCACATCGAGCGGACAGGTGACGCCCACGGTGAAGACATCGAGCCCCGCCGTGGCGCGGCAATAGCCGTCGTACATCGCCTGGTCATGCAGGACATGATCGAAGATGACGGCGTTGCCGCCATCGACCAGGGCGCGCACGGCCGGGGCCATCGAATCGACGAGGCGGCGGAACACCGGGCCGAAGCTGGCCGCCACGGCGACGGGTGCGCCCGGCGCCGACGTCGTCACCATCTCGACGCCGAGCGCCGTGAAGCCATCGCGTTCGTCCTGCCGGCCGGTGTCGGCGCCGCGGTAATAGCGCGGCGCGGACATGAAGATGAAGTCGTCGAAGCCTGTGACGAGGTAGGGGTTTGGGATTCTCGCCTGCAGCGCCCGGCACAACGTCGTCTTGCCGGCGCTCGACGGGCCGTTGACGAGAATGAGGTCAGGCCAGCGGGTCAGAGATGCGGCCTCACGCGCGCCGGACGTGCGGCCAGCACCGCCAGCAGGGCGAGCAGACCCGGCAGCGCCTGGGTGAACAGGATCGTGGTCTTGGCGGTGAGCCCGCCATAGACGCCGGCCACGATCACGCAGGCGAGGAAGAAGACTTTTATGTCGCGGCGGCCCGTCACCAGGCCCCAGACCAGGCCGGCGGCGAGGAAGCCGTTATAGAGTCCCTGGTTGGCGGCGAGGATGGCGGACGAGGCCGAGACTTGTGGAGTCATGTTGAAGATCTGCCGGCCGATTGCATGGTCCCAGTAGAACATCTCCAGGATCATGATGCCGACGTGGCTCAAGGCGACGAAGGCCGTCAGCAGTAGTGCGATCATCCGCATGATGTTAGCCCCCCCGAGCTTCGGCAGAGCCTAGCACGTTTCGCGGGGCGGCGGTGTCAGGTCCGCCGCATCGCCCGTTCGCGCTCGGCATAGGCGCGGGCCAGCCGCGTGGCGCGGTCGTCGAACAGGTCGGGGGCCGATCCTTTGCCCAGCAGCGCTTCCTCGATCTCGGCGTGCGGGCGGGTGCCGCCGTCAGCAAGGAGATGTTCTATCGCCACGCCACGCTCGGCCAGGCGCCGCGACACCAGCACGGTGCGGTGGCAGTCGAGCGGCTCTTTCTCGGCGCACATCAGGCAGAGCGTCGCCCCGGCGGCGCGCGCCGTCACGCGGTCGAGCGCCTGGGCGAAGTCGGGGCGTCGGGCGAGATCGTCATAGCTGCCGCCGGCCTCGGGCTTGCCGCCAAGGGCGGCGCCTTCATGCACGTACGCGATGCCCGCTTCGGCCAGCGTCTGGGCGAGCCTTTCCTTGCCGAACTGCGGGAAGCGGCGCGACCACGGCGTGGAGCGGACATCGACCAGCACGTTGACCTCTCCCGCCTTCAGGAGATCGACGAAGCGTTCGATCGGATGGTTGGAGTGGCCGATTGTCCTGATCGGCTTCATGACGGCAGCCGGCGCACAAGATCGATGAAGGCGAGCGTCGCCGCCGAGCGTTCGTCGCGGCGGCAGGCGAGGTTGAGCGGCACTTTCAGCGCCGGCCGGCCCTTCAGCATCCGGTAGGTGACGCCCTCCAGCGGCAGGCGGCTGAGCGAGGCCGGCACGATGGTGATGCCGAGGCCCGCCGCCACGAGGTTGAGCGTCGACACGATGCGCGGCGCCTCCTGGCCGACATGCGGGCTGAAGCCGGCCTGGGCGCAGGCGGCGATGATGACGTCGTAGAGGCCGCGCCCGTCGGGCCGGCGATAGAGGATGAAATTCTCGGCGGCGAGATCCTTTAGTGCGAGATGCGGCCGGCGCGCGAGCTTGTGGCGCGACGGCAGCGCTGCCGCCATATCCTCCTGCAGCAGCGCGTGGACGGTGAGGCCCTCGGCATCGACCAGGCCGGAGCGGATGAAGGCAATGTCGAGCCGCTCCTCGCGCAGGCCGCCTAAAAGATCGCCGGAGCTGCTTTCTTCCAACACGAAGGAGACGTCGGGCCGGGTGAGGCGGAACTCGCGGATGGCGCGCGCCACCAGCGGATGAAACGGCGCCGAGGTGGTGAAGCCCACGGCGATGCGGCCGGTCTCGCCGCGCGCCGTGCGCCGGGCCCGCGCGGCGGCGCGATCGACTGCGGCCAGGATCGATTCGGCATCGGCCAGGAACGAGCGGCCGGCATCGGTCAGTGCGACGCCGCGCGGATGGCGCACGAAGAGGGCGGCGTCGATCTCGCGCTCGAGCGCGCGGATCTGCTGGCTGAGCGGCGGCTGCTGCATGCGAAGCTTCTCGGCCGCGCGCGTGATGTGGCTCTCATGGGCCACGGCGACGAAATAGCGGAGATGGCGCAGTTCCATCAGGCATATGTAATGGATATGGAAAATCCATTTAACATATATTTGAACACTGAAACAGCCACGCCTAACGTCCTCGCACTTGCAGCGCGGGGGAGGACGATGACAGTCTTGATGGCGGCGGGGCTCAGCCTCCTGATGATCGGCACGGCGTTCCTGTCGGGCATCTTCGGCATGGCAGGCGGCCTCATCCTGATCGGTGTGCTGCTGTTCATCTTCCCGCTGCCCACCGCCATGGTGCTGCATGCCGTGACGCAGATGGCCTCCAACGGCTGGCGCGCGCTGCTGTGGTGGCGGCACATCGAATGGAAGAACACCGCCTTCTATGTCGCGGGCTGCCTGGTCTCGGTCGGCCTCTGGTCGATCACGCTCTACGTGCCCGACAAGGCCGTGGCGCTGCTGCTGCTCGGCCTCTCGCCTTTCATCATCCGCGCCATTCCCGAGCGCATCCTGCCGCGCAGCTTCGGGCCGCTGCAGGTGGCGGCCACCGGCCTCTGCTCGATGATGCTCATGCTGATGACCGGCGTGACCGGCCCGTTGCTTGACACCATGTTCCTGCGCTCGCCGCTCGAACGACGGCAGATCATCGCCACCAAGGCCTCGTGTCAGGTGTTCGGCCATGGCTTCAAGCTGCTCTACTTCGGCGCCCTGATCGCCGAGGTGGGCCAGGTCGAGCCGTGGTTCCTGGGCATCGCCATCGCCTCGTCGATGATCGGCACGTCGCTGGGCAAGCTCCTGCTCGAAAAGCTGACCGACACACAGTTCCGCCTGTGGTCGAACCGGCTGATCACGACGATCGCCGCCTGGTATGTCGGCTACGGCCTCGTCCTTCTCGCCGGCATCGCCTAAGATGGCGCGTGTCCATTCCTTCCGGCTTTCGCGAACTCACTGAAGCGTCCGGTTTCGCTGCGGCCAACGGGCCGTGGTTCGAGAAGATCGAGGACGGCCGTGCCATTCGCGGCTTCCTGCCCGGCCCACAGCACGCCAATGCGCTCGGCATCGTGCATGGCGGCATGCTGGCCGCCTTCCTTGATTCGGCGATGGGCGTCTCGGTGTGGCAGACGCTGCAGCGCCGCGCCGTCACGCTCACGCTGTCGCTCGACTATCTTGGCCCGGCGCGGATCGGCGACTGGCTGGAGGCGGTGGGCGAGGTGGTCGGCCACGACGAGCATATGGCGCAGGTGCGGGGCCGCCTCTATGGTCCGCGCCACCAGGTCCTGGGCGGGCTCGGCGCCTTTGCGCTGCTCAGTCGGCACAGGACGCTCAAGACCCGGAGCTAGCGTTGCTTGAAGACAATCCGCCGCCCGATTTCCTGAAGATCGACTTCGCCCGCGGCCGGCCCGAGCCCACCTTCAACACCCACATCGGCAACCTCTACGTAAAGCGCGGCGAGAAAGGCACGCGCGACGAGTTCGTCATGGGCTTTCGCGTCCACCCGCATATGTGCAACCCGGCCGGCGGACTGCACGGCGGCATGATGATGACGGTGGCCGACCTGGTGGGTGGTATGGGCGCCGGCACGCTGGCCGGCCTCCGCAAGTTTCTCCCGACGGTCAACATGACCTTCGATTTCGTGGCCCCTGCCCGGGCGGGCGACTGGGTCGAGGGGCGGGCCGAGCTGGTGCGCGTCACGCGCTCGCTGCTGTTCAGCCACATCTACCTGACCGTGGGCGAGGAGAAGATCCTGCGCGCGTCGTCCATCTGCAAGATCCCGTCGGGCGACGGGCTGTCGTACGGCAAGGCCAAGCTGGTGCGCGAGGAAGCGAAGCCCGCCTAGCTCAGCTCGCCTGGCTCAGCTCCACGACGACTTCCGTTTCAGGTCGCGCTTCAGAAAGTCGACGAACTGCGTCACGCGCGCCGAGATGCCGCGGCGTGCCGGCACCAGCGCCAGCACGTCGGCGCTGTCGAAATCCCAGGCCGTCAGGATCCGCTTCAACTCGCCCCGCTTCACGAACGGCTGGGCGTCCCACTGCGAGCGCAACGCGATGCCGAGCCCGGCCGTCGCCCAGTTGCGCACGACTTCGCCGTCGTTGCTGGTGAGTGTCGGTGTCACGCGCACGGCGCCGGCCTTGCCGTTGCGACGGTGATGCCAGAGCGTCACGTCCTCGTTGTTCTCGCGCAGGCAGAGGCAGTCGTGCCGCAGCAGGTCGCGCGGTTCGGCGGGCGTGCCGCGGCGGGCAAGATAGGCCGGGCCGGCGCAGACCCAGCGCGCGTTCCGCGCAAGCACATGGGCCACCCAGGTCGAATCGCGCACTGCGCCGATATGGATCACCACGTCGGCCTCCTGGCTGTCGGTCCAGGGCCGTTCGGAGAGGTCGAGCGTGGCGCGGACCGCGGGATGGCGCTCGGCAAAGCGCGCGATCATGGGCGCCACATGCAGCCGCCCGAAGCCGAAGGGCGCCACAACGCGCAGCGGGCCCGCGAGGCCCTGGCCTTCGCCGGCCAGGGCCTCGGGTAGCGCCTCGATCCGTCCCAGCAGGGCCTGCGCCTCGCTCACCAGATGCTCGCCCTCGCCGGTGAAGCGCAGGCGGCGCGAACTCCTGACGACGAGACCCACGCCCAGCGACTGTTCGAGTTTCTTCAGCCGCATCGAGAGTGCCGGCGGCGTGACGTTGAGCGCGCGGGCCGCGCCGCTCAGCGAGCCGGCGCGGGCGAGCGCTTCCATGAAGCGCAGATCGGCCAGGGAGATCATCAGCAGGCGATCATTCAATTTTCCTGAATTGAATATTCGATTCAATTTAAGCATGCCTGGCATGCCGCCTGCTACGTTCGGGACCATGACGGGGCATGTTTTTCCCAAGGCCGTGCTGTTCGATCTGCTGACGGCGTTGCTCGATTCCTGGACGCTGTGGAACGCCGTGGCCGGCTCCGAGGCCAAAGGCCGTGCCTGGCGCGCCGAATACCTTCGGCTCACCTACGGCTGCGGCACCTATGTGCCGTATGAGGAACTGGTGCGCGACGCCGCCCGGGCGACCGGGATGCCCGACAGCGCGCCGCAGGCGCTCGAAGACCGCTGGCTCGAACTGCCAGCCTGGAGCGGGGCGCAAGCCGCGCTCGATGCGTTGCAGGGCCGTGCCCGTCTGGCTGTGGTGACCAATTGCTCGATCCGCATGGGCAGGCTGGCGGCGGGCCGCCTCAGGACGAAGTGGGACTGCATCGTCACCGCGGAGGAGGCCGGTTGCTACAAGCCCGATCCGCGGCCCTACCGGCTGGCACTCTCGACACTCGGCGTCGCGCCGAAGGACGCGGCCTTCGTGGCCGGGTCCGGCTACGACCTGTTCGGCACCTCGGCCGTGGGGCTGCGCACCTACTGGCACAACCGGGTCGGCCTCGCGCGTCCTGAGGGTGCGCCGCCCGCTGCCGTCGAATCGCCGACCCTCGATCTGCTCATTCCCTGGCTGGAAGGACAAAGCGCATGACCCTCAAGCACTGTTTCGCGGCGCTCGCTGCATCGTTTCTCCTGGCCGGCCCCCTCGCCGGGACAGCGCTGGCGCAGGAATTCCCCGCCAAGCCGGTCACGCTGATCGTGCCCTTCCCGGCGGGCGGGCCCAGCGACGCGCTGGCGCGATCGATCGCGCAGGGAATGGCGGCAGACTTGAAGCAAACGGTGGTCGTCGAAAATGTCGGCGGGGCGAGCGGCACGATCGGTCTCGCCAAGCTGCTCAACGCGCCGGCCGACGGCTACACCATGGGCTTCGGCACCATCGGCACGCACGTGGCCAATGCCGCCCTGTTCAAGAAGCTGCCTTACGATCCGATCACGAGCTTCGCGCCGGTGGGTCTGGCGGGCACGGCGCCGCTCCTGCTGGTCGCCAAGGCGGCGCTGCCGGTGTCGAACCTCAAGGAATTCGTCGCCTATGCCGAGGCCAACAAGGCCGGCATGACTTATGGCAGTGCGGGTGTCGGATCGATCTCGCACTACGCCTGCGTCGTGCTGCTGTCGACGCTGAAGCAGAACATCACGCATGTGCCTTATCGCGGCGTCGCGCCGGCGATGAACGACCTGATGGGCGGCCACATCGACTTCATGTGCGACCAGTCGACCACGGCGCTGCCTCAGATCGCGGGCGGCAAGATCAAGGCGCTGGCGGTGCTGAGCGACAAACCTCTGCCCCAGCTTCCTAGCGTCGCGACGGCGGCGAGCGCCGGCTACGACATGAATATCAGGTCGTGGAACGCGCTGTTCGTCGCCAAGGCCACGCCGCCGGCGATCGTGAAGCGGCTGAACGAGGCGTTGCGTGCGGCCGTCGCTGATCCGGCGCTGGTGAAGCAGATGCAGGCGGTCGGCGTCGATCTGCCCTCGCCCGAAGCCCTGCAGCCGGCTACCGTGACGGAGCTGATCGCGAACGGTCTGGAAAAAGACGTGCCGGCGCTCAGGGCCCGTGGCGAATATCTCGACTGAGGAACGGACATCTTGACGTTGATGGACATCGAAACGCCGGCCGCGCTGATCGACGAGACGCGCATGGCTGCCAACATCGCGCGCCTGCAGAAGCGTATGACCGAATTGGGTGTCCGCCTGCGGCCGCATGTGAAGACGTCGAAATGCATCGAAGTGGCCCGGCGCCAGCAGGAGGCGGGGGCGCGGGGCATCACGGTGTCGACCCTGAAGGAGGCGGAGCAGTTCTTCGCCGCGGGTTTTGCCGACATCCTCTATGCCGTCTGCATCTCGCCCGACAAGCTCGACCGCGCGCTGGCGCTCTGCCGGCAAGGCTGCGCGCTCACGCTGCTGGTCGACTCGGTCGCGGCGGCGCAAGCCGTCGTCGCCAAGGGGCATCCTTTCGAGGTCATGATCGAAATCGATTCCGACGGGCATCGCTCGGGTGTGCAGCCCGAGGATGCTGTGCTGATCGAGATCGGCCGCGTGCTGCACGAGGGCGGCGCGAAGCTGAAAGGCGTGCTGACCCACGCCGGCAGTTCCTACGACCTCAATACCCCCGAAGCGCTGCGCCAGCTCGCCGAGCAGGAGCGCCACCTATCCGTGCGCGCGGCCGAGCGCCTGCGGGCGGCGGGCCTGCCGTGTCCCGAGGTGAGCGTCGGCTCCACGCCCACGGCGCTGTCGGCGCAGAGCCTCGACGGCGTCACCGAGGTGCGGGCCGGCGTCTACGTCTTCTTCGACCTGGTGATGGCCAATGTCGGTGTCTGCACGCCCGAGAACGTTGCGCTGTCGGTATTGACGACGGTGATCGGCCACCAGCCGGAGAAGGGCTGGGTGATCGTCGACGCGGGCTGGATGGCGATGAGCCGTGATCGCGGCACGCAACGCCAGAAGATCGACTATGGCTATGGCATCGTCTGCGACGCTTCAGGCCGGGCGATCGAGGGGCTGCTCGTCGGCGCGGCCAACCAGGAGCATGGCATCGTCTCCCGCCGCGATGGCGCGGCGGATGGGAGCCTCATCGACCGCTTTCCGATCGGCACCAAGCTGCGCGTGCTGCCCAACCATGCCTGCGCTACCGGCGCGCAGTATCCCGATTATCACCTCGTGACGGCCGCAGGCGCGACCGAGGTGTGGCCGCGCTTCCACGGCTGGTGAGATCGGTTAGACCGACGCGCCGAAGTCGCGCGCCAGCGCGCGGCGGCCTGAATCAGTGAGGCGGACGGTGCGGCCGCGGCGCAGTTTCTCGGCCCAGCCCTTCTTGAAGAACGTGTCGGCGATGGCCGAGCCCAGTGCGCCCGAAATGTGCGGCCGGCGTTCGCTCCAGTCGAGGCACTGGCGCGCGAAGTGGCGCGTGGTCGTCTGGCGTGCGCCGGCGAGATCGACGCCGACTCGTGCGCAGAAAAGTTCGCCCGAGGCCGTCAGCTTCCAGTCGTGCGAGCCCTTGGGCTCGAGATGACCATGCTGGGTCAGCGAATCGGTGACGGCGATGCCGACCTGGCCCGCGAGATGGTCGTAGCAGGTGCGGCAGAAGCGGAGGTCGGGATCGCGCCGCCACGCGGCACTGCGCGACGCCGGCTGGGCGCGCGTGCCGGCCAGCGCCATCAGCGATTCGATGGCGTGCGCCACGTCGCCTGACGCCAGGCGATAGAAGCGGTTGCGGCCCTGGGCGCGGGCGGCCAGCAGGTTGGCCTCCGTCATGCGCCCGAGATGGCCCGACGCGGTCTGGGCGGTGACGCCGGCGGCCAGCGCCAGGTCGGAGGCCGTGTGGGCGCGGCCGTCCATCAGCAGCGACAGCATGGCGGCGCGTGCCGGATCGCCCATCAGGGCGGCGACTTCGGAAAGGGCGTTCACGGTGGTCATGGCGCGAATTTACGCCCGCGCGAGGACGGCTGCCACGGCCAATGGTTCGGTGAACGCCGAAGGGTCATTTCCACCTGGGATTGGCGATGGCGATCTTGTCGGCGATCGTGGCGTCGAGATGTTCCATCAGAGCAGCGTCGCGTTCGTCGCGCTTCCCGGTGCGGAGCTGGCGGGCGAGCTCGCGGTTGAGCTCGTCGAGCGTGCCGTCCCGGTCCAGTAGTTTGGCCAACCGCTTCTGCTCGGCGGCATCGGCGGCGGGCCCCAGCCGCGCCTCGCGTTCGAGGATGGAAAGCGAGTTCACGGCCACGCGCATCTGGAAACCCAGCCGCGGCTCGGCCTTGTCGAGGGCGGGCGTGGCCTCGTCGCGCAGGAAGTCGGCGATGGCGGCCAGCAGCTCCGAGGCGGTGGGACGATCCTGTGCCATGTCAGGCCTTCAGCAGTTGCAGCAGGTCGACCTCGGTCTCCACCGCGCGGCGGCCGATCGAGGCCAGTTCCATCGACTTGATCGCGCCCGAGAGATGCCGCCACGCCTGGTTGTGGCAGATGATTCCCCAGCGCACGGTGCCGAACACTTCCCACCAGTGCGCGCGCGCCGGATCGACCTCGATGCCGCCCGCGCGTGTGTAGGCGGCCCACAGTTCCTCGCGGCTGCCGAAGCCGCCGGCCGGCCTGTCGACGGCGCCGAAGCGCCAGCTCTTGACGCAGAGCCAGCCCAAATCCTCGATGGGGTCGCCGAGATGCGCGCCTTCCCAATCGAGGATCGCGGTCACGCCGTTCTCGTCGGCGAGATAGTTGCCGGTGCGGTAGTCGCCGTGGACGAGCACCGGCCTCGCGGTCGGCGTGGGCTTCTTACGGTCGAGCCAGGCGAGCGCCAGCTCGAACACCGGCTGCGGCCGATCGAGCAGGTCGAGGGCACGGCGCTGGCTCGCGATATGGTCGGCCGCCTCGCGACGGACCAGCGGCGGCAGCCCGTCCACCGGCACGGCGTGGAGGCGTGCCAGGATTTCGCCGAGCTGGCCTGCGATCTTTTTTCGCGCGCCGTCGTAGGGCGCATCCCGCAGCAGCTTGCGGGCGATGGCGATGCCGCCGATCCGGCGCATGACAAAAGCCTCGCCCAATCCGTCCTCGGGCGTGAGTTCGAACAACACTTCCGGGGCGCGGACGCCGGCCCGGAAAGCGGCATGCAGGACACGAAACTCGGTGGCGCGGTCGATCGAGACTGAGCGGTCGACTTCGGCCTTGCTTCGGGGAGCCCCGAGGGTCGGCGGATCGCGGCGCAGGATCAGCGCGTGCTGCGTGCCGTCGACGACGGCGTCGAAGCTCCAGGTCTGGCGCGAAGCACCGCCCGACTCGCGCTTCAGCTTTTCGATCGTGACCGCTCGGCCGAAATGGCGACCGGCCGCCCGGGCCAGGCCGGCCGCGACATTTTCCGCTTCATCAGGCGTGTGAACGGTCATTCACCGGACTGTGGCACAGGCCCCGCAGCGTGGTAAGAGGGCGGCCCTCACGCGGGGAGAATCAAGACGTGGCGTCATCCTTCTCGGCCATGAATGGCCTCTATCTCGAAGACCTCAAGGTCGGCATGTCGGCGATGTTCGGCAAGACTGTTACCGAAGCCGACATCGCGGCTTTCGCCGGCGTCTCGGGCGACACCAATCCGATCCATCTCCATGACGGCTTCGCCCGCACCACGCGCTTCGGCCAGCGCATCGCCCACGGCATGCTGAGCGGCAGCTTCATCTCGACGGTGGTCGGCACCAAGCTGCCCGGCCCCGGCGCGGTCTATATTTCCCAGACCATGAACTTCCTGGCGCCGGTGCTGATCGGCGAGACCATCACCGCCGTCGCCACCATCACCGCCATCGACGAGAAGCGCCGGCGTGTCACGCTCAAGACCCAGTGCCTCAACGGCGACAAGGTCGTGATCGACGGCGAAGCCTTGGTGCTGGTGCCGCGGCGCGACCTGGCGTGATCTTGGGCATGACATCCCTTCCGGCCTTCGACGACTGGCAGAAGACGCCCGCCGCCTGGAAAGGCGGTGTGGTGGCGCTCGGCAATTTCGACGGCGTGCATCGCGGCCACCAGGCATTGATCGCCGACGCCGGCCGACAGGCCAAAGCCTTGGGGGCGCCGGTGGTGGCGCTCACCTTCGAGCCGCATCCGCGCGGCTTCTTCGTGCCCGACACAGGGCCATTCCGGCTGACCCTGTCGCCGGCCAAGCTCAGGCTGCTGGCGCAGTACGGCGTTCAGGCCGTGCTCGCCCAGCGCTTCGACGCGGCCTTTGCCGCCCTCTCGGCGGACGCCTTCATCGAGGACGTGCTGCTGAAGGGGTTGGGCGCGCGCCATGTCGTGTGCGGCTACGACTTCACCTTCGGCGCGCGGCGCAGCGGCAATGTCGAGTTCCTCCGCAAGTCGGGCACGGCGCGCGGCGTCGGCGTCACGGTGCTCGAGCCCGTCATGCGCGAGGGCGAGATCTATTCCTCGACCCGCATTCGCGAGGCGCTGCGTGCCGGCATGGCCAGGGAGGCAGCCGCGCTGCTGGGCCATCCCTGGGAGATCGAGGGCGTGGTCGAGCTCGGCGATCAGCGCGGCCGCACCATCGGGTTTCCCACCGCCAACGTGGCGCTGGGCGAGCATCTTCGGCCGCGTTTCGGAGTCTATGCCGTGCGGGCACTCGTCAATGGCGAATGGCGCCGGGCCGTGGCCAACCTTGGCCGGCGTCCGACCTTCGGCAAGCTGCAGGAAAACTTCGAGGTCCACCTTTTCGATTTCTCGGGCGACCTCTACGGCCAGGCCCTGCGCGTAGCGCTGGTCGACTTCATCCGGCCGGAGATGAAGTTCTCCGGTCTCGATGCGCTAAAAGCCCAGATCGCGGCCGACGGCGAGGCGGCAAAGGCCATTCTAGCGGCTCCTTGACCCCCCCGACCCCCGTCCCTAGATTGCCGGCCCTATGTTTATCGGGGCCCTCCAGGAGCGAATTATCCGCCCGGTCCGCTGACTGCGGCCGGGTCGTCCCGTCTGTTTGGCCGCCGTCCCGGCGGCCGCCCATCGCTCCTTTCGCACCGAGTTTCTCGTGACAACTGACTATAAATCCAGCGTTTTCCTGCCCAAGACCGACTTCCCCATGCGCGGCGGCCTTCCCAAGAAGGAGCCGGAGCTGTTGAAGCGCTGGGCCGACATGAAGCTGTGGGACCGGCTCCGCACCGAGAGCAGGGGCCGGCCGAAGTTCGTCCTGCATGACGGCCCTCCCTATGCCAACGGCAACCTCCATATCGGCCACGCGCTCAACAAGATCCTGAAGGACCTGGTGAGCCGCACCCAGCAGATGCTGGGCAAGGACAGTCACTATGTCCCTGGCTGGGACTGCCACGGTCTGCCGATCGAATGGAAGATCGAGGAGCAGTACCGCGCCAAGAAGCAGGACAAGGACCAGGTGCCGGTCGTGGAGTTCCGCAAGGAGTGCCGCGCCTTCGCCGATCACTGGATCACGGTGCAGCGCGAGGAGTTCAAGCGGCTGGGCGTCGACGGCGACTGGGACAATTACTACTCGACGATGAAGTACGAGTCCGAGGCCACCATCGTGGCCGAACTCGGCAAGTTCCTGATGAACGGCGGTCTCTACAAGGGCTCGAAGGCCGTGCTCTGGTCGGTGGTCGAGAAGACCGCGCTGGCCGAAGCCGAGATCGAGTATCACGACCATGTCTCCGACACGGTTTTCGTGCGTTTCCCCGTCGTGAAGTCTCGCGCCGGCAAGCTCGACGGCGCGGCGATCGTGATCTGGACGACGACCCCCTGGACCATGCCGGGCAACCGTGCGCTCGCCTATGGTCCCGAGATCGCCTACGCGCTGCTCGAAGTGACCGAGGTGGGCGAGGGCAGCAAGGCGCGCGTCGGCGAGAAGATGGTGTTGGCGAAGGAGCTGGTGGAGTCGGTTTCGGCCGAGGCCAAGTTCGTCGCCAAGATTCTGACGGACGTTGCGGCATCCGATCTCGTGGACTTGATCGCGGCGCATCCTCTGCGCGGGCAGGGTTTCGAGTTCGACGTGCGCCTGCTGGCGGGCGGCTTCGTCACGGCCGATGCCGGCACCGGCTTCGTCCATATCGCGCCGGGCCATGGCGCCGACGACTATGAGCTGGGCGTGGCCAATGGCGTCGAGGTGCCGGACACCGTCTCCGAGGACGGGACCTATTATCCGCATGTGCCGATGTTCGCCGGCAAGCGCGTCTACACGCCCGAAGGCAAGAAGGGCGACGCCAACCGCACGGTGATCGCTGCCCTCGATGCCGCGGGCAAGCTGCTCGCTTCGGGTCGCGTCACCCATTCGTATCCGCATTCCTGGCGCTCCAAGGCGCCGGTTATCTTTCGCAACGCGCCGCAGTGGTTCATTGCCATGGACAAGCCGATCTCGGAGATCGGCGGCACCCTGCGCGAGAAGGCGCTGGCGGCGATCGACGCGACGCGCTTCGTGCCGCAGGCCGGCTACAACCGGCTACGCTCGATGATCGAGACGCGACCCGACTGGAACGTCTCGCGCCAGCGTGCCTGGGGCGTACCGATCGCGGTGTTCGTCAACAAGGCGACCGGCGAGCCGTTGCGCGATCCCGAGGTGATGGGCCGCGTCGTCGAGGCCTTCAAGGCAGAGGGCGCCGATGCCTGGTTCGCGAGCCCGCCCGAGCGCTTCCTCGGCAACAAATACGACGCCAAGGATTTCGAGCAGGTCACCGACATCCTCGACGTCTGGTTCGATTCAGGTTGCACGCACGCCTTCACGCTCGAAGGCAATCCCGATCTGAAGTGGCCGGCTGACCTTTATCTGGAAGGCTCCGACCAGCATCGTGGCTGGTTCCATTCCTCGCTGCTGGAGAGCTGCGGCACCCGCGGCCGCGCGCCCTATGACGGTGTGCTGACGCACGGCTTCACGCTCGACGAGCAGGGCCGCAAGATGTCGAAGTCGCTGGGCAACATCACGGCGCCGCAAACGGTGTGCGACCAATACGGCGCCGACATCCTGCGCCTCTGGGTGGTCGGCACCGACTACACCGAGGACCAGCGCATCGGGCCGGAGATCCTGAAGCACCAGGCCGAGGCCTATCGCCGGCTGCGCAACACCTTGCGCTACCTGCTCGGCAGCCTCGACGGCTTCAGTGCGGCCGAGCGGGTAGCGCGGGCAGAAATGCCGGAGCTCGAGCGCTGGGTGCTTCATCGCCTGGCCGAGCTCGACGCGATCCTGCGCAAGGCGGTCGACGATTACGACTTCCATACCATCGCAACCGAGCTCAACACCTTCTGCTCGGGCGATCTCTCGGCGTTCTATTTCGACATCCGCAAGGACGCGATCTACTGCGACGCGCCGTCGTCGCCGCGCCGGCGCGCGGCGCGGACGGTGATGGCCGAGATTTTCTCGTTCCTTACCGCGTGGCTGGCGCCCATCACCTGCTTCACGGCGGAAGAGGCCTGGCTCGCCAGGCCGCAGGACATGCCGGACGGCAAGGCCGATTCGGTGCATCTGCGCGTCTATCCGACCATCCCCGCGGGCTGGCTGGATGCAGCGTTGGGCGAGAAGTGGAAGACCGTGCGGGCGCTGCGGCGCGTCGTCACCGGCGCATTGGAACTGGAGCGTGCCGAGAAGCGCATCGGCTCAAGCCTGCAGGCGGCTCCGCATGTCCATGCCGGATCGGTATTTATCGAGGCGCTGAAGGGCCTCGACCTCACCGAGATCTGCATCACCTCGGGCGGGGATCTGATCGAGGTGCCTGACGGTGGCGTATTGCCGGCGGGTGCCTTCACGCTTGCGGATGTGGCTGGCGTCGCGGTCGTGCCGGCACTCGCTGCCGGTGAAAAGTGCGCACGCTGCTGGCAGGTGCTGGAGGAGGTCGGCAAGTCGGCCGCCCATCCGCTGCTCTGTCAGCGCTGCGAAGGAGCGGTGACGTGAGGCCCGCCAGATGAGACGCCTCGAACTCCAGGCGATGGCCTTGATCATCGTGACGGTATTGGCCGACCAGCTCTCCAAGGAGCTGCTGCTCGGCTACCTGTTGCGGCACGGTCAGATGGTGTCGGTGATCGACGGGTTTTTCCGCCTGGTGGTGGTGTGGAACAAGGGCGTGAGCTTCGGCATGCTGGGTGGCGACCGGGCCCTGCCGCCCTGGGTCCTGTCGGCGGTCGCCGTGGCCGTCTGCATCGGCCTGTTCATCTGGCTGCGACGAACCGACCGGCGGCTCGGCGGCTGGGGCATCGGCCTTGTCATCGGTGGTGCTATCGGCAATGTTGTTGATCGTGCCCGGTGGGGAGCAGTGTTCGATTTCGCCGATTTCCACATAGGCCGCTGGCACTGGCCGGCGTTCAATGTCGCCGATTCGGCGATCGTTGTCGGCGTCGGGCTGATGCTCATCGATTCTCTCGTCGGCCAAAGACAACGCGCGCCCTGATGCGGCCATGATCAGCGGACAGAAGCGGACCTTCGAAGGACGGACGATGCAACGGACCAGCCTATTCCCGATGACCCTCCTCGCGCTTGGCGCCCTGGCGATGGGAGGCTGCAGCGCCTTCGAGAACCTGGGCGGCAGCAAGAAGGTGTCGCCGGACGAATTCAAGATCGTCTCGCATTCGCCGCTCACCATGCCGCCGAACGCCGAACTGCGCCCGCCGCGGCCCGGCGAGCCGCGGCCACAGGAAGTGACGCCGGCCGAGCAGGCCCGCGAAGCCCTGGCGCCGCAAACCGCCGGACGCGCGCAGCGTGCCCCCAGCGGCGGTGCCGCGCCGCCCGCAGCGGGTGGCGCCTCGGAGCAGGCGCTGGTCGCCAAGGCCGGCCAAGGCGGCATTGATCCCAACATCCGCAGCCGCGTGAACACAGACACGCGCACGATCAACGACAGCGACAAGTCCTTTGTCGATTCCCTGATCTTCTGGCAGGAGACGCCGCCGTCGGGTGTCGTGCTCGATCCGGCCAAGGAGCAGCAGCGGCTGCGCGACGCCGCGGCGGCCGGCCAGACGCCGTCAGGGGCAACGCCCACGATCACGCGACGCAAGCGCGGCCTGCTCGAAGGCATCTTCTGAGTGTGCTGACCCCCCGACGCCGTGGTCTGCTCGGCGGCCTTGTCGCCAGCGCGATGCTGGCGCCTGCGGCACCGGCGCTGGCGAAGCTGCTGACCGTCGGGCGCCGGCCGGCCGAAAGTTTTGCGCTAGCCAACGGCCTGCAGGTGGTCGTGTTGCCGTCGCGTCGCGCGCCAATCGTGACCCAGATGCTGGTCTACAAGGTCGGCAGCGCCGACGAGACCTTCGGCCATACCGGCCTCGCGCATTTCCTAGAACACTTGATGTTCAAGGGCACCGACCGGGTCGCCTCGGGCGAGTTCTCGCGCATCGTATCGCGCAACGGCGGCCGTGATAACGCCTACACCACCTTCGATTCGACCGGTTATCACCAGACCGTGGCACCCGACCGGCTCGACATCGTGATGCGCATGGAAGCCGACCGGATGAATGGCGTGCGCTTCACTGAGCGCGATCTGATCTCGGAGCGCCAGGTCGTGCTTGAGGAGCGTCGCTCCCGAACCGACAACGTGCCGTCCGCCCTGCTCGACGAGGCGACGCGCGAGCAGCTGTTCGGGCGGCACAAGCCCTACTCCATGCCGGTCATTGGCTATGCCGACGACATCAAGAAGCTGAACATCACAGAGCTGATGGCCTTCTATCGCCGCTTCTATGTGCCCGGCAACGCCGTGCTGATCGTGGCCGGCGACACCACGCCTGACGCGGTGCGCAAGCTCGCCGAAAAGCATTATGGCCCGATCCCGAGCCGCAAGGTCGAGGTCCGCCGCCGGCCCGCTCAGGGCGGCACCGACCTGCCGCAGCGCGTGAGCCGGGCCGACGCCAGGGTCGTCGAGCCGAGATGGTCGTGCGACTGGCTGGCCCCGTCGTACCGGGTCGGGGAGACGAAATACGCGCCGGCGCTGCAGGTCCTGGCGCGCCTGTTCGGCGGCACCGAGACCAGCCGCCTGTGGCGGTCGCTGGTGATCGACTCCAGGCTCGCACTCTCGGCTTCGGCCGGCTACAGCGCGGCCAGCCTGGGCCTCACCTCGTTCGACGTCAGTGTCCATCCCGCGCCGTCGCGCGCCGTGGTCGAGATCGAGACGGCGGTGCGCCTCGAGATGAAGAAGCTGACCGATGGCGGCGTTACCGCCGATGAGGTCGAGCGGGCGCAGAACCAGCTCTTGGCAGCGGCGATCTACGCCCAGGATTCGCTGGCCAGCGGCCCTCGCCTCTACGCCGCGGTTCTGAGCACCGGCGGCACCATGGCCGACATCGAAGCCTGGCCCGAGCAGATTGCCGCCGTCAGGCCGTCCGATGTGGTCGCCGCCGCTCAACTGGTGTGGCGTGACTCGGGCGCGGTGACCTCGCTGCTGAGCCCGGCGGAGGGAAGCCGATGAGAAGCGGTCTCCGTCGCGCTGCCCGGTCAATCCTCGCGGTCATGCTGGCCGTGATGCCGGTGGCTGGCGCGCAGGCGATCGAGATCAAGGAAGTGACCACGCCGCTCGGCATCAAGGCCTGGCTGGTCGAGGACAAGAGCGCGCCCGTCGTGGCGCTGTCCTTCTCGTTCGCTGGCGGCACGGCCTCGGACCCCGACGGCCAGTTGGGCGTGACCAGTCTCATGGCGACGCTTCTCACCGACGGCGCCGGTACGCTCGACGCCCAGGCCTTCCGCCGCCGCCAGGAGGATGCCGCCGCGTCGCTGGGCTTCGGCGCCTCGCTCGACCGGCTGAGCGGCACGCTGCGCGTGCTGTCGGCCAACCGCGACGAAGGCTTCGAACTGCTGCGACTGGCGCTTTCCCAGCCGCGCTTCGATCCCGACATGGTCGATCAGCGGCGTGCCCAGACCATTGCGGGCCTCAACCAGGCGGAGCAGCGACCGCAGTCTGTCGCCGGCCGCACGCTGATGACCACGCTGTTCCTGGGCCACCCCTATGCCAACAATCCCGAGGGTACGCGGGAAGACCTCAAGGCACTCACGCCGGCGCGGCTCAAGCAGCGGGCTGCCACGCTGCTGGTGCGCAGCGGCCTGATCGTCTCGGCGGTCGGCGACATCGGCGAAGGCGAACTCGCCCGCCAGCTCGACCGCGCCTTCGGCAGCCTCGTCGTCGGCACCGTGCCGCCGCTGCCGCCGGAGTGGAAGCCGCCGACTAAGCCGCGCACCATCGTCGTCGAACGGCCCGTGCCGCAGAGCACGGCGCTGATGGCCTTGCCCGGCATCGCCCGCGACGATCCCGACTGGTACTCGGCCGTGGTGATGAACCACGTGCTGGGTGGCGGCGGGCAGCAGTCCAGACTGTTCAACGAGGTCCGCGAGAAGCGTGGCCTGGCCTACGGCGCGTCGAGCGGGCTCCGCACCTACAAGCGGGCGGCGCTGCTGGTCGTCTCGACCGCGAGCGCCAACGAGCGCGTGGCCGATGCCATCCGTGTCGTCCGCGCCGAGATCGCGCGCATGCGCACCGAAGGCGTCACCGAGCAGGAGCTGGCCGACGCCAAGACCTACCTCAGCGGCGCGCTGGCGTTGTCGCTCGATTCCTCGGGCTCGGTCGCGAGCCTGATGCACTCGTTGCAGGTCGATGGCCTGTCGCCAGACCATCTGGTCCGGCGCGAGGCGCTGATCGCTGCCGTCAAGATCGACAGTGTGCGCCGTGTCGCACGGCGCCTGCTACGCGAGGAGACGATGACCACCATCGTCGTCGGCAAGCCCGTGGGCGTCGTTTCCGAACCCAAAGAATAGGCGCTGCATGTACTACCGTCATGCCATCGACGATGCCCTCGACAGTTCGGTCGGGGCCAAGGGCCTTTCGCGCGCCAGCCTCGACAAGGCGATGGCCGAGCTGCGGCCGGCGCTGGACAAGATCCGCCATTGGCATGCGAGCGACGAGCTGCCGCTGCTCAAGTTGCCGGCGCGCCGTGACGATCTTGCCGCGCTGAAACCCCACGCCGAGCGCTTCGCCAAGTTCGAGCATGTCGTGGTCACGGGCTCGGGCGGCTCCAGTCTCAGCGGCAAGACGCTGGTGGCGCTGAGAGACCAGGGATTTGGTCCACCCGAGGGCCGGCCCAAGCTCTGGTTCATGGACAATGTCGATCCGGCGACCTTCGCTGCCTTGATCGAGCGCCTGCCGCTCGAGCGCACGGGGTTCATTCCGATTTCCAAATCGGGGGGCACGCCCGAGACGATTGCTGCCTTTCTAACCCTCACTGCTGCGCTCGAAGCCAAGGCCGGCAAGGCATCGCTTGCGTCCAATGTGCTGGCCATCACCGAGGCGACCGACAATCCGCTGCGGCGGCTCGCCACCCAGATGGGCTGCACCATTCTCGAGCACGATCCCAAGGTCGGCGGACGCTTCTCGGCGCTGTCGCTGGTCGGCATGCTGCCGGCGATGATCGCGGGCCTCGACTGCGCCGCCGTGCGCGAGGGGGCGGCCAGCGTGCTCGATCCGGTGCTGGTGGCCAACGACGTCACGGGCATGGCCCCGGCGATCGGCGCCGCCCTGTCGGTCGGGCTGGCACGCGAGAAGGGCATCAACATCACGGTGCTGATGCCCTATGTCGATCGGCTCAACACCTTTGCCTTCTGGTACCGGCAGATCTGGGCCGAGAGTCTCGGCAAGGAGGGCAACGGCACGACGCCGGCCGTCGCCCTGGGCACCGTCGATCAGCATAGCCAGGTCCAGCTCTATCTCGGCGGGCCGGCCGACAAGCTCTTCACCTTCCTGATCCAGGACACGGCAGGGCAGGGGCCGGCGCTGCAGGCCGGCGGCGACAAGGCGCTCGATTACCTGGCGGGCCATACCATGGGTGATCTCCTGATGGCCGAGGCCGATGCGACGGCGGCGACCACCGTCAAGGCCGGCCGGCCGACGCGGGTGATCCGCATCGCCAAGGTCGACGAGCGCACGATTGGCGCATTGATGATGCACTTCATCCTGGAGACGATCTTCGCCGCCCATCTCTGGAAGATCGACGCCTTCGACCAGCCCGCCGTCGAGGACGCCAAGATCCTGACCCGCCAGTATCTTTCCCAGAGGCGGAAGTCGTAAACTCCGGCGTGATGCTGCGCCGCCTCCCTTCCACCCTCGTGAACCGCATCGCCGCGGGCGAGGTCGTCGAGCGTCCGGCCAGCGCCGTGAAGGAGCTGGTCGAGAATGCGATCGACGCCGGCGCGCACCGCATCGCCGTCACCCTGAAGGAAGGCGGGCGAACCTTCATTTCCGTCGTCGACGACGGGGTCGGCATGAATGCCGAAGAGCTTCAGCTCGCGGTAGAGCGACATTGCACATCCAAGCTGCCGGACGATGAGCTGACCGACATTCGCACCTTGGGATTTCGCGGAGAGGCGCTGCCGTCGATCGCCTCGGTGAGCCGCTTCACCATCACCTCGCGGCCGGCCGGCGCCGACACCGCGTGGAGCCTCGAAATCGACGGCGGCGCCAAGGGTGAGCCTAAGCCCGCCGCGCATCCGGCAGGCACGCGGGTCGAGGTGCGCGATCTCTTCTTTGCCACGCCCGCCCGGCTGAAGTTCCTGAAGGAGCCCCGCACCGAATCGGGCCACGTGGCCGATGCGATGCGGCGTCTCGCGATGGCCCATCCCGCGATCTCCTTTCGCCTCGAAAGCGAGGAGCGGGCGCTGATCGATCTCGCGGCGGCCCCGCCGTCGCTGCTCGAACAGGGCGAGGCGGCGCGGCTGGCGCGGCTGGGCGCCATCATGGGCCGCGAGTTCGCCGACAATGCGCTGGCCATCGACGCCAATCGCGAGGGTTTTCGCCTCAGCGGCTTCGCCGGCCTGCCGACGCTCAATCGTCCAAGCGGCCAGCACCAGTATCTCTTCGTCAACGGCCGACCGGTGCGCGACAAGCTTCTGGCCGGCGCAGTGCGCGGTGCTTACCAGGATTTTCTGGCGCGCGACCGCCATCCGATGGTGGCGCTGTTCCTCGACGCGCCACCCGAGATGGTCGACGTCAACGTCCATCCCGCCAAGACCGAGGTCCGCTTCCGCGACGCCGGTATCGTGCGTGGCCTGATCGTGGGCGCACTCCGCACCGCGCTCGCCGCCGCTGGCCATCGCGCCAGTACGACGGTGTCCGAGGCGGCACTGGGCGCCTTCCGGCCGCACACCGGCTATACCAATGCCCTGCCGATGGGCGGCGGTGGCTGGAACGGCAGTTCGATCCCGCGCGGTCTCGCCGAGGCTGCGGCACAGTTCATGGCGCCGCTCGATGGACTTTCCGCACGTGTGGAAATGCCGACCGGCGAGATCGCCAACGGCAACTATCCGCTGGGCGTCGCGCGCGCGCAGCTACATGAGACCTACATCGTGGCCCAGACCGACCAGGGGGTTGTGATCGTCGACCAGCACGCCGCCCATGAGCGGCTGCTGCACGAGAAGCTCAAGAACCAGCTCGAGGCCGAGGGCGTGAAGCGCCAGGCACTGCTGCTGCCCGAAGTGGTCGAGCTGGGCGAGGACGGCGCGCGGCGCCTCGCTGCCCGTGCCGCCGAGCTGGCTGAGATGGGCCTGGTGCTCGAGCCGTTTGGCCTCGGCGCCGTGGTGGTACGCGAGACGCCGGCCGTTCTGGGTGAGGTCGATCTTCAAGGATTGGTGCGAGATCTCGCCGACGAACTGGCCGAGATGGGCGATCATCTGGCGCTCAAGGAAAAGGTCGAGCAGGTGTGCGGCACGCTCGCCTGCCATACCTCGGTCCGCGCTGGCCGGCGCCTCAGCGTCGAGGAAATGAACGCGCTCTTGCGCCAGATGGAGGCGACGCCGCACTCCGGACAGTGCAACCACGGTCGCCCGACCTATGTCGAACTCAAGCTGGCCGACATCGAGCGGCTGTTTGGAAGACGATGACCAAGTTCCTGTCCATGTTGTTCCTGCTGGCCGCCGCCGCGTCGGCAAATGCGCAGACCCGCGCACCGGCGCCGCCGCCGGCCGCACCGCCGGGCAATCCCACACCGGCACCGTCCTCACCGCTGGATGGCCAATGGCGGGGCACCAGCGACGGCGGCTCATGCAACGCGCCGCTCGAATACCAGCTCACCATCGAATCCGGTTTCGTCGACGGCTCGGCCTACGACACCACTGCACGCGGGCCGGTGCCCAACCCGAACAAATCGGCGCCGCCGCCGCCCGGCCCGGGCCTGTGGCAGATCCACGGCCTGGCCAAGAGCGGCGGCACCTTCAATCTCTTGAGTGTCGCGTCCGTGAAGGGCACCGAGCATCGCCGCGTCCAGCTCACCGCCCGCAGCGACGGTGGCGGTCTCGTCGTCACGGAAAACGGCGGCTGCCGCCGCACAGCACGGCTGGCGCGCGGCTGACGCCTAGTCGAAAGTCGCTTCGATCCGTTCTTCACGACCGGCGAGCAGGCGGAAGAAGGCGTCCTGCGGTTTCTCCAGGACGAACATGGCTCGCGCATCGAGGCCGAGGTTGAGGCCGCGCACGACGGCGCCGCTGACGCCATGTCCTACGATCACCGTGCGCGTTGCCGAGGCCATGACGTCGGCCAGCACCGCGGCCGAGCGGTGGCGAAGGTCGCGATGGGACTCGCCACCGGGCGGCATGAAGCCGTGCGGATCGTCGCGCCACTGGGCCAGCGCGTTGGGCCGGTTCACCTCGATCTCGGCCCAGGTAAAGCCTTCCCATTCGCCGTAGCTGAGTTCCGCCAACCGGGGATCGTCGCGCCACTGCGACGGATCGAGACCGAGTTCGCGGCCGACGATCTCCGAGGTTTCACGCACTCGGCCGAGCGGGCTGCGCAGGAAGATCGTCGGACCGGGCTCGCGGGCGAGCTCGGCACGGAGTGCGCGGCCCATGGCCAGCGCCTGGGCCCGGCCGCGCTCGGTGAGATCGGAATTCTTGGTGCCCTGCATGCGCCGCTCGGTGTTCCACGCGGTCTCGCCGTGCCGCAGCATGTAGAGCGGGGCGGTGAGGCCGGGCAGCGCCGTCAAGACGTCCGTCGCAGGATCACGATCTTGGCCGCACCATAGCGGCGCTCGTCGATCTGTTCGAAACCGGTTGGAGGCACGATGTCCTCGTTGTGGGCGAGTTCGACCGTGACGATGGCCTCGGGCGCCAGCCAGCCGGCTTCGGCCAGGGCCGCGAGCGCGGATCCGGAAAGACCGCTGCGGTAGGGCGGATCGAGGAAGACGAGATCGCAAAACTCGCGGGCGGGCGGCGGGCGCGTGGCGTCGGCACGCACGACCTTGGCTGCGGCCACTTCGCCCAGCAGGCGCAGATTGTCGCCGATCAGCTTGATCGAGCGCGCATCGTTATCGAGGAAAGTGACGTGGGCCGCGCCGCGTGACAGCGCCTCCAGTCCCAGAGCGCCGGAGCCGGCGAAGGCGTCGAGCACGCGAGCGTCGATCAGCGGCGAGGTACCGTCCTCATGCCAGCTCGCATGCGCCAGGATATTGAACAGGGCCTCGCGGGCGCGGCTCGATGTCGGGCGCACGTTCTGGCCCTCGGGCGCTTCGAGCACCCGGCCGCGATGCTTGCCGCCGATGATCTTCAACATCAGCGGCCGCGCGGTTTGGGCTTGGCCCAGCCCTGCTTGCGCGCCTGCCGCTTGACGCCCAGCAGGCTCTCCATCGCCTGGGTGGGAATCTCCTCGACATGGCCACGTTCGAGTTCGCCCAGGTGAAATGGCCCGAACGCCACGCGGATCAGGCGCACCACCGGCAGGTCGAGATGGGCCAGCACGCGGCGGACCTCACGGTTCTTGCCCTCGCCCAGCGCGATATCGAGCCAGGCGTTGGAGCGCTGCTGGCGGTCCATGCTGGCCTCGATCGCGCCGTAGCGCACGCCCTCGATGGTGACGCCGTTGGCAAGCGCTGCCAGGCGCGCCTCGTCGACCGTGCCATGGACGCGCGCGCGGTAGCGCCGCGTCCAGCCATTGGCCGGCAGTTCGAGGCGGCGGGCGAGGCCGCCGTCGTTGGTGAGCAGCAGCAATCCTTCGGACATGAAATCGAGCCGGCCGACAGTGACCACGCGCGGCATGCCCTTGGGCAGCGAGTCGAAGATGGTGCGCCGGCCCTCGGGATCGCGCGCCGTCACCATCTCGCTCGGGGGCTTGTGGTAGCGCCACAGCCGGGCCCGATCGGCCTGGGGCAGGGGCTTGCCGTCGACCTCGATCATGCTCTGGTCGGTGACGTTGAGGGCGGGCGAGGTCAGCACCTCGCCGTCGACCTTTACGCGGCCAGCCTCGATCCAGCGCTCGGCGTCGCGGCGCGAGCAGAGGCCGGCACGCGCCAGCCGCTTGGCAATGCGCTCTCCTTCCTTGGCAGGTTCGCTCACTTGGATGCCGCCGCTCCCAGGAAGGCGCGGAAAAGCTTCGCGTCGCCCTCGGAGATCAGGAACTCCGGATGCCATTGCACGCCAATGCAGAAACGGTAGCTGGGCGCCTCGATGCCCTCGATGACGCCGTCCGGCGCAGTGGCGTTGATCACGACACCGTCGGGCGCATCTGCGGCGGCCTGGTGATGGGCGCTGTTCACCGGCAGCTCGTCGGCACCGACGATGCCGTGCAGTTGCGTACCGCGCGCGACCTTGACGAGATGGCCCGCCTCGTCGCGCGGGTTGGGCTGCTCGTGCGCGAGCGGCTGGGCGATCGAATCGGGAATGTGCTGGATCAGCTTGCCGCCCAGCACGACATGCAGCAGTTGCTGGCCGCCGCAGATGCCGAGAACCGGCTTGTTCTGCTCAAGTGCGCCCTTGGTGACGCCGAACTCGAAGGCGGTGCGTCGGTCCTTGGTGATGACGGTCGCGTGGCGCGCGCCGCCGCCATAGTAGGAGGGATCGACGTCGAAGGCGCCGCCGGTCACCACCAGCGCGTCGATGCGCTCGAGATAGTCGGCGACCCGGTCGGGCTCGTGCGGCAGGGCGACGGCGAGCCCCCCCGCCGCGTCGATCGCGTCGAGGTAGTTCTGGCGCAGCGCATACCAGGGGAACT
Organism: Reyranella massiliensis 521; assembly: GCA_945862125.1. Taxonomy (GTDB): domain Bacteria; phylum Pseudomonadota; class Alphaproteobacteria; order Reyranellales; family Reyranellaceae; genus Reyranella; species Reyranella massiliensis_A. The sequence goes on along the minus strand of CAMAYC010000031.1, from coordinate 14,746 downwards.
TGGAGTAACCGCCGGGCTTTTCAGCATCCAGGGTCACGCCGATCAGGGGACGGGGCATGGTGATACATTAGCACAAGACTCACGCCTTGGCCGTGATGTTCCTCGGCACGTCCTTGAAGGGCTTGGTGGTGTCGACGCTGGGCTCCTTGGGCATCTTGAGGACGCGCTCGGAGATGATGTTGCGCTGGATCTCGTCGGTGCCGCCGGCGATCGAGGTTGCCGGCACCGAGACCAGGATTTCGGCGATAACGCCTTCCATCGGGCTGTCGGCGCCGCTCAGCAGCGCATCCGAGCCGGTTAGGTAGGTGTGCACCCGCGCCGCCTGGCGGGCGACGTGACTGGAGACCAGCTTGCCGAGCGAGCCCTCGGGACCCTGAGGCTTGCCCTGGTCCTGGGCGGCCCGGGCGCGGCGCGCCGTCCATTCCGCCGCCTTCGAGAGGCTGAGCAGCTTGGCGATTTCCTGGCGGATGACGGGATCGCTGATCTTGCCGGTCTCGCGGGCGCGCTGCATCACGAGGTCGACGCGGCCGGCGCGCTGCGGATACCACTTGTAGGGCTCCATCGTGGTCGCGATCTCGGCCCGTTCCTCGTCGTAGATGCGGCCCTTCTTGCCCGTCGCCTGCGCCCAGGTGCGCAAGCCGTCGGCGCCGCGCCGTTCGTGCATCAGGGTCGTGGTCGCCACCGTCCAGCCGTCACCCACGTCGCTCACGAGGAACTCCGGCTCGACGATGGCGTCGGTGAAGAACACCTGGTTGAACGAGGCGTGGTTGTTCATCTGCTTCAGCGGATGGACCTGGACGCCGGGCTGCTTCATGTCGAGGACGAAGTAGGCGAGGCCCTTGTGCTTGGGGACATCCCAGTTGGCGCGGGCCAGCAGCAGGCCCCAGTGCGCCTTGTGGGCCGAGGTGGTCCACACCTTCTGGCCGTTGATTACCCACTTGTTGCCCTGCTTGTCGGCGCGCGTGACGGCGCCCGCCATGTCGGAGCCGCTGCCCGGCTCGCTGAAGAGCTGGCACCAGGTGTCCTCGCCGGTGAGGATGCGCTTGAGGAACTTCTCCTTATGCAGGTCGGTGCCGTGCTCCAGGATCGTGGCGGCGGCCAGGGTGCGGATGCCGGCCTTGGCGACACCGACGGCGCCGATGCGGGCAAATTCCTCATCGACCACCGAATTGAATTTCACCGGCAGGCCGCGGCCGTACCATTGCTTGGGCCAATGCGGCGCGCCCCAGCCCGACTCGCAGAGCTTCAGCCGCCATTCGACGAGGCCGTATTCGGGCTTCCAGTTGGCTTTCAGCCAGGCGCTGACTTCGGCACGGACGGAGTCTTCGGTCGGTTCGTTCATGGTGATCTCTCCCTACGCCAAATTCTTTACGCCCAGGCCTGCATCATCAGCTCGCGATGATAATTCGCGTCGCCGAACAGGATTTCCGAACTCTTGGCGCGCTTGAACCAGAGATGGGTGTCGTTGTCCCAGGTGAAGCCGATGCCGCCATGCATCTGCACGGCATGGATCGCAGTCTGCAGATAGGCTTCCGCGGCCATCGCCTTGGAGAGCGAGGCGACGGCGGCCAGATCGGCGTCGCCCTCGTCGAGGGCGGCGGCGGCATAGTAGGCGGTGGACTTGGCCATCTCGACGTCGACCAGCATGTCGGCCGCCTTGTTCTTGGTGGTCTGGAACGAGGCGATGGAGCGGCCGAACTGCATGCGCATCTTCACGTAGTCGAGCGCGTCTTCGCGCAGCCGTTCGGCACCGCCCACCATCTCGTTGGCGAGACAGACGATCGCCTGTTGCAAGGTCTTGGCGAAGGGCGCGGCGGCCTTGCCCTCGGCGCCGAGCAGCTTGGCGTCGACACCCTTGAACGTGAGGCGGGCGAGCTTGCGGGTCTCATCCATGGTCTTCAGCAGCCGGCGGTCGAGGCCCGCGGCCTTGCCGTCGACGGTGAAGAAGGAGAGGCCTTCCTCGCCCTTGCTGCCGGGCTTGCGCGCCAGTACCACGATGAGATCGGCGGTATGGCCGTCGAGCACGAAGTTCTTGGTGCCGTCGAGCTTGTAGCCGCTGCCCGACGGGGTCGCCGTCATCGCCACGCTCGCGGCATCGTTGAGGCCGCTGTCTTCGGAGAAGGCGAATGTGGCGGAGACGTCGCCCGCCGCGATGGCGGGCAACAGCGCCTTCTTCTGGTCCTCGGTGCCGGCGTTCAGGATCGCGGCGGTGGCCAGCGCCGCGGTCGAGAAGAAGGGCGCGCACAGGAGATTGCGGCCCATTTCCTCGAGCACGATACCCAACTCGCCATATCCGAAGCCTGCGCCGCCATAGGCCTCGGGAATAAGCACGGCGGTGAGGCCCATTTCCTGGTTGAGCTTCTTCCAGCCCTCGGGATCGAAGCCCTGTTCGGTCGCCATCAGGCGTCGCACGTCCTTGGTCGTGGACCGCGCCTCCAGCGCGCGCCGCAGGCTGGTGCGAAATTCGTCCTGCTCGGCCGAAAAGCTGAAACGCATGGTACTCCTCCCGGGTTCTTGTCGCTATTTTCCCCCTTATGAGCGGCCCGGCAAGAACCTCCCCCATGGATCGCGCGCTCGTCGAGGCGCGGGCAGCCGCAGAGCGGGGCGAGGTGCCGATCGGCTGCGTGATCCTGGCGCCCGACGGCACGGTGTTGGCCCAGGCGGGCAACCGCACCGAGGCCGACCGCGACCCGACGGCGCATGCTGAATTGCTTGCGATCCGCGCAGCGGCACAAAAGCTCGGCTCGCCGCGACTGGTCGACTGCGATCTTTACGTCACGCTCGAACCCTGCCCGATGTGCGCCCAGGCGATTTCCTTCGCGCGGCTCAGGCGCGTCTACTGGGGCGCGTCGGATCCCAAGGGCGGCGGCGTCGAGCACGGGCCGCGCATCTTCGACCAGCCGACCTGCCACCACCGGCCCGACCTCTACCCTGGCGTGGGCGAGGTCGAGGCAGCCGGGCTACTGCGGGCGTTCTTCCGCGAACGTCGCTAGCTGGTGCAGCCGATCCAGCGGTCGCGCGGCCGAACAGGTCTTGATATTGACGCCGGTCGGGCAGGACGCGGTGCCGCCGATCTTGCAGTTGGCGGCGCTGCATTTCTTGCGGTTGTCGGCATTGTCTGCGCCGGTGTAGCGGCAGTATTGGCCGCAACCGCTCCCCGACGTGCAGATGTAGCAGCCGTCGGCCAGCGCCGGCAGCGTCCAGCCGATCAATATCACGACCACCAGACTCAATCGTGTCATGTCATGGCCTCCCATTCGGCGCGTACGCCGCTGTCGATTTCTTTTGTCGACCCGCGCCGGCGTTCGAACTCCGTCGGCGCCAGCTGCGAGAATGCCCACACCGCGGCGCCGCGGACCAGAGGCGAAGGATCCTCCAATAACCGTTCGACGGAGGGAAGGGCGGCGTCGGCCGCGCCGCTGTTGCCCAGTGCATAGGCGACATTGCGCACAAAGCGGTCGCGCCCGATGCGCTTTATTGCCGTGCCGGCAAACCGCCGGCGGAAGCCTGCATCGTCGAGCGATGCCAGATCCGCCAGTGCCGGCGCGGTGAGTTCAGGGCGCGGCAGGAACGCTGCCCCCTGAGCCGTCTGGGCGAATTTGTTCCACGGGCAGGCGGCCAGGCAATCGTCGCAGCCATAGATGCGGTTGCCGAGGGCTTGGCGGAACTCGCGGTCGATGGCGCCCTCGTGCTCGATCGTGAGGTAGGAGATGCAGCGCCGGGCATCTAGTCTGTAGGGCGCGGGGAAAGCCGCGGTCGGACAGGAATCGAGGCAGGCGCGGCACTGGCCGCAATGGTCGCTCTCGCCGGCATCGACCGGCAGCTCGGCCGAGAGCAGCAACTCGCCCAGGAACAGCCAGGAGCCGAAGCGGCGCGACACCAGGTTGGTGTGCTTGCCCTGCCAGCCATGGCCCGCCGCCTGGGCCGAAGGCTTTTCCATCAGCGGCGCGGTGTCGACGAAGACCTTTATGGAGTGGCGGTAATTGTCCCAGATGAAGCGGCCGAGCGCCTTCAGCTTGGTCTTCATCACCTCGTGATAGTCGCGGCCCTGCGCATAGACCGAGATCGCGCCGTGCGCGCGCTGCTCCTGTGCTGTGCGCGGATCGACCGCCGGCCCATAGTTGAGCGCCAGCGACACGACGGTGCGGGCATCGGGCCACAGCGTCGCCGGATCGGCCCGCTCCGGCGTCCGTTCGCCCAGCCAGCCCATGTCGCCCTGGAAGCCCAGTTCGACGAATTGCGTCAGCTGCGCCAGTCGCTCGGCCCGCGCCTCGGGCTTCAATGTCGCTGCGGCAAAGCCCACGGCATCGAAGCCCAACCGCAACGCCTCGTCGCGGATGGCGTCGCGCAGCTCCAGCGGCGTCGCCTGCTTCGGCGGCCGCTTCGGGGTGGGCGGGAGCCGGGCCATTGCCCCGCCTGCTATCCCCGGCCGCGGTAGCTGGCGACGCCGGTATCGGGCAGCCACAATCCCTTGGGCGGCGCACCGGTCTGCCAGAACACGTCGATCGGCATGCCGCCGCGCGGATACCAGTAGCCGCCGATCCGAAGCCAGCGTGGCGCCAGCACCTTGGCCAGGCGCTGGCCGATCATCAGCGTACAGGCCTCGTGGAAGTCGGCGTGGTTGCGGAAGCTGCCGAGGAAAAGTTTCAGCGACTTGCTCTCGATCAGCTTCGCCTTGGGCGCGTAGTCGATCACCAGATGGGCGAAGTCGGGTTGGCCGGTCATCGGGCAGAGCGTCGTGAACTCCGGTGCCGTAAAGCGCACGAGATAGAGGTCGCGCGGATTGGGATTGGGCACCGTCTCCAGCACCGCCTTGTCGGGCGAGGCCGGCAGCGCCGCCGGACGGCCCAGTTGCGTCAGATGTCCGTACTTCTTTGCCATCAGCCTCACCTTCAACTCCACCGCCATCATATGCTAAGCGGGCCGTCATGACTCATAGGGTTGCCATCGTGGGTGCCGGTCCTTCCGGCTTCTATGCCGCCGACGGGCTGTTGCGCGCCAGTCCTGACCTCCACATCGACCTGATCGAACGCCTGCCGACGCCGCATGGGCTGGTGCGGGCGGGCGTGGCACCTGACCATCAGGGCACCAAGGCCGTCGCGCGCCAGTTCGACCGGCTGCTGGCCCAGCCCGACGTGCGTTTTGCCGGCAACCTCGAGGTCGGCCGCGACCTCTCCTGGGACGAGGTACGGGCAGGCTACGACGCGGTGATCGTGGCCACAGGGATGGTGATCGACCGCAAGCTCGGCATTCCAGGCGAGGCCGAGCCGCTGGTCTGGGGCTCGTGGCGGTTCGTGGCCTGGCTGAACGGCCATCCCGACTTTCGCCAGGGGCCCGATCTGTCGAAGGTGAAGCGCGTGGCGGTGATCGGCAACGGCAACGTGGCGCTCGACGTCGCCCGCCTGCTGGCCAAGAACGCCGAGGAGATGGCCAAGAGCGACATCGTGCCGTCGGCGGCCGAGGCGATCGCGGCGGCACCGCTCACCGATATCTACGTGATCGGCCGGCGCGGACCTGAGGAGGCGTCCTTCACCGGCAACGAACTGGCCGAGATGGGCCGCCTTGCGCGGGCCGTGCCGGTAACCGACGCCACGGCGCTCGGCGTCCATCCGCCGGCGTCGGACCCGACGCCCGAGCGGCTGCGCAAGGCCAAGAACATCGAGATATTGAAGGGCTTCGCGGGCAATAAGGCCGGCAGCAAGCCCCTCACCGTGCATTTCCTCTTCAATGCCGCGCCGGTCGCCTTTCGTCCTGGCGAGCTGGAGCTCACGACCGGCAAGCTGCCGGTCGATCTCGCGATCACCTGCATCGGCTACGGCGGCGAGGATTTTCCCAAAGGCGATGGCGTGTTCGCCGTCGGCTGGGCCAGGCGCGGCCCCAGCGGCACGATCCCGACCAACCGCGCCGACAGCCACGCCGTCGCGCAGCAGGTCGCGGCCTGGCTGAAGGAGCGCGATCCCAAGAGCGGCCCCGATCCGTTGCCGATATGCGTCGATGCCGACGGCTGGCACCGTATCGACAAGGCCGAGACGGCGGCCGGCGCGGCCCAGGGCCGGCCTCGCGTCAAGTTGACCGACTGGAAGGCGCTGTTGGACGTCGCACAAGGCGACTGACGGCCCTATTCTTGCCTCTTGGCGGGGAGCCAGGAGGATTGCCATGTTGTTGAAGACCGGACGTCATATCGTTTGCGCGCTTGCCGTCCTTGGTGCGCTGGCGGCGCCCGCCGCGGCGCAGACCACGCTCAAGGTGGCGCTGCATTCCGACCTCAAGATCATCGATCCGGTGTGGACGACGGCGCTGATCTCCACCCACCACGGCAACATGATCTACGACACGCTGTTTGCGCTCGACGGCAAGCTCGAGGTCAAGCCGCAGATGGTCGACACCTGGACGGTCTCGCCCGACAAGCTCACCTGGACCTTCACGCTGCGCGATGGCCTGGAATGGCACGATGGCAAGCCGGTGACGGCCGAGGACTGCGTCGCCTCGATCAAGCGGTGGGGCGCCAAGGATTCGATGGGCCAGAAGCTGATGGGCGTCGTGGCCGATCTCAGCGCCCCCGACGCCAAGACCATCAAGATGGTGCTGAAGGAGCCCTATGGGCTGGTGCTCGAGTCGCTCGGCAAGTCGAGCTCGAACGCGCCCTACATGATGCCCAAGTCGGTGGCCAGCACCGATCCCAACACGCAGATCACCGATACGACGGGCTCCGGGCCGTTCATCTTCAAGAAGGACGAGTGGCGGGCCGGCGAGAAGGCGGTCTACGTCAAGAACACCAAGTACAAGCCGCGCAACGAGCCGGCCTCGGGCCTGGCCGGCGGCAAGGTGGCCAAGGTCGACCGCGTCGAATGGCTGACGCTGCCCGACACGCAGACCCAGGTGAATGCGCTGATCAACGGTGAGGTCGACCTGGTCGAGATCGTGCCGCCCGACCTGCTGCCGCTGCTGGCCAAGGAAAAGAACATCAAGGTCAGCGTCGTCAATGCGGCAGGCCGCCAGTACGCCATGCGCTTCAACGTGATGTTCAAGCCGTTCGACAACGCCAAGGTGCGCCAGGCCGTGATCTACGCGCTGACGCAGAAGGAGTTCCTCGAGGCCAATGTCGGCAACCCGACCTACTACAAGGAATGCAAGTCGCTGTTCCCCTGCGGTTCGCCGCTGGAATCGACCAAGGGCTGGGACGACAAGATCTCGGGCAACATCGCCAAGGCCAAGGCGCTGCTGGCCGAGGCGGGCTACGACGGCACGCCCATCGTGCTGCTGCATCAGACCGACACGCCGGGCCACAACAACCTCGCCACCGTCGCCAAGGCCCAGCTCGAGAAGGCCGGCTTCAAGGTCGACCTGCAGCCGATGGACTGGCAGACCCTGGTGACGCGTCGAGCCAAGAAGGACGCGCCGGACAAGGGCGGCTGGAGCGCCTTCTTCACGTCATGGGGCGCCACCGACGTGCTGAACCCGGTGTCGGCCGCCTTCCTCAACGCCTCGTGTGACAAGGCGACGTTCGGCTGGCCATGTGACGCGGAACTGGAAAAGCTGCGCGACGCCTATTCCAAGGAACCCGATCCGGCCAAGCAGAAGCAGATCGCCGAGGCCGTGCAGCTCCGCGTGTTGGAATATCCGACGCACGTGCCCCTCGGCCAGTTCACGACGCCGACGGCGATCCGCGCCAACATCGACGGCCTGCTGCAGACGCCGTCGCTGGCGCTGTGGAACGTCGAGAAGAAGTGACGGCGGAGAGCGTCAGTCCAGCCTGACGCTCACGCCTTCAAGACCCTTTCGCGAGGCCGGGTAGCGCGTCATGACCTCGGCATCATGGCCGGGGATCACCATGTCGACGCGGCCGTCGGCCAGCTTCTTCAGCTTGTCGTAGCCCGCCAGCATGTCGGCCACCGAGTAGACGATGGCGAACAGCTTGTCGTTGTTGACGCCCCAGAAATAGTGGCTGGCGTCGGAGGCCAGCACGAGCCAGCCGTTGCGCGTGTTGATGCGCACGGACTGGATGCCGGCGGTGTGGCCGCCGATCAGGTGCAGCGAGATGCCCGGCTGCAACTCCTCGTCGCCGTCGTGGAACACCACGCGCTTGCCGTAGACGGCACGCACCATGCCGACGATGTCCTCGACCTCGTAGGCATGGCGGAACGGGTCCTTGCACATGTGACGGCCGGTGGCGAAGTTCATCTCCTTGTCCTGGAGATGGAAGCGCGCCTTCGGGAAGCGGTCCCAGTTGCCGATATGGTCGTAGTGCAGGTGGGTGACGATCACGTCCTCGACCGTCTTCGCATCGACGCCGATCTCGGACAGAAGATCGGCGGGATTCTTCTTCACCTCGCGGCCGCGGCCCTTGCCGACCTCGGCGTTGAAGCCGGTGTCGATCACGATCGGCTTGCCGCCGATGGTGCGATGGCCGCTCTCGTCCAGCGGGATCGCCACCCAGACGAAATAGTCCATCGGGAAGTCGGCATCGTGCGGGTCCGGCGAGATCTGCACTTCCCATGCCTTGCGCGGCAGGTGCGCGTATTTGACAGCATGGACCTCGTAGATGGGCGTCGAACGCATTTTTGTTTCCTTCCCGGCGGGTAATCGAACCGAGCGTAGCGCGTCGGCAGGCTCCGGCGCTATAGTGGCGACATGGCCCGCATGGACCTCCTCGTGACGCGAATTAGCACCTCGGCTTGCTCTGCAAGCCGTTGCGCCGCTCTTCGTCCGTCATTCCAGGAGTCGTTCCATGTCCGCCACGTCACTTGGCGTCCTCGCCCTCAAGCGTAGCAATTCCACCGTCCGATACTGTTTCGAAGCCGATGCCGAGCCCGGCGTGTTGCCGCGTGCGCTCGAGCTTCTGGCCAAGCGCGGCCTCGTGCCGGCGCGCGTGTTCGCCCAGTCCGCCGACGATCTGCTTTCCGTCGAGATCGAGGTCGAGGGGTTGAGCCCCGACACCGCCGAACACATCGGCCTCAGCCTCGGCCAGATCGTGGGTGTACGGCAGACCTTCTGATCAATACTCGCCTCCCCATTCACATGGGGAGGTGTCGTCGTCATACGGCGACGGAGGGGTCATGCGCGGCGACAGAGATCCATGACCCCTCCGCCCGCGCAGACGCGGGCACCTCCCCATCTGAATGGGGAGGAGGACCGACTACTCGGTGAAGGTGATGTTGTTGTCGCGGATCACCTTGCCCCAGGTCTCGACCTCGCCCTTGGCGAAGCTGTTCATCTCGCCCGGCGTCCAGTCTTTCAGCACCGTGCCGAGCTGGTTGGCGCGCGCCACGACGGCTTCCATCTTGCCGATCTTGCGCATCGCGGCGTTCAACTTGTCGACGATCGGCTGCGGCGTGCCGGCGGGCGCGAACAGCGCGAACCAGCCGTCGAGCGTGAAGCCCGGCAGGCCGGCCTCGGCCGTGGTCGGGATCTCGGGGAAGGCGGGGTGGCGCTTGTCGCTGGCCAGCGCCAACGCCTTCACGTTGCCGTTGCGGATGTGGCCCGACACCGACGGCGGCGTCACCACCATCAGCTCGACCTGACCGGCCACGAGATCCGCCGTCGCCGGTCCCGCACCCTTGTAGGGGATGTGCACGAGGTCGATGCCGGCCGCCTTGTTGAGCAGCACGCCGCCCAGATGCGGCACCGAACCCGCGCCCACCGAGGCGTAGTTCAGCTTGCCCTTGTTGGCTTTGGCGTAGGCGATGAAGCTCTTGAGATCGTCGGCCGGCACTTTCTTGGCGATGACGATGACGTGCGGCGCGACCGCGCCCATGGCGACGCCGACGAAATCGTCGGGCTTCCAGTTCAGGTCCTTGATCAGCGCCGGATTGGCCGAGTGGTAGGCCGAGTACTGCATCAGCAGCGTGTAGCCGTCGGGCTTGGCGCGGGCGACCAGGGCGGTGCCGATATTGCCGTTGCCGCCGCCCTTGTTGTCGACCAGCACTTGCTGGCCGAGTTCCTGGCCCAGCAGGTCGGAATAGAGACGTGCCACGAGATCGGTGCCGCCGCCCGGCGGTGCCGGCACCACCATGGTGATCGGCTTGTCGGGGTAGGTTCCCTGCGCATGCGCGGTCCCGGCGAGCGCGGTCGTGGCGGAGGCGAGGGCGACGAAGTTGCGGCGTTTCATGGGTAATTCCTCTTCCAGACTTCTTTCAGCTCGGGCAGCGCGTCGGCCTTGCGCGCGATGGCGAACAGCTTCGGCGTCTCGCCCTCGAACCAGCCCCGCTTGGGACGCCAGCGGGTCATGACGTCGATATAGATGTCGAGGGCCGAGAAGCGCTCGCCCAGGAACCACGGCCGGCCTGCCTCGCCCTCGACCTGGCGCCACAGCTTCTGCGCGTAGGCGTCGGTGGCGGCGCGGAACGGATCGCGCGCGGCATTGACGGCGACGAAGCGCGCGGGATCGTCGGCGTAGGTGAAGGTGGGATAGATGTTGGCGACGATAAAGATCAGCCAGCGCAGGAACTTTGCGCGCTCCGGCGCACCCGGCGCCGGCACCAGCTGATCCTTGCCGGTGATGTCGGCCAGCAGGAGCGTGATGGCCGCGCTCTCGCTCATGACGCTGCCGTCCGGCATCACCAGGGTCGGCACCTGGGCCAGCGGGTTGACCTTCTCGAGCTTGAGACGGGCATCGGGCGACTTGAAGAGATCGTCGACCGCCTCGTAGGTGTAAGGCAGCCCGTACCAGACGAGCTGTGCCTCGACGATGGCCGAACCCCAGCCGAGGCGGCCGTAGAGCTTGTAGCTCATCGTTCCACCAAGTCAGGGCTTCTGCAGTGGCTGGATCAGGCTCGACGTGTCCCAGCGCCCGCCGCCGCGCTCCTGGACGCGCTGGTAGAACTGGTCGACCAGGGCGACGAGCGGCATCTGCGCCTTCCAGCGCTTGCCCTCGGCCATTGCGATGCCGAGGTCCTTGCGCATCCAGTCGACGGCAAAGCCGTAGTCGAACTTGCCGTTGACCATGTTCTGCCAGCGGTTCTCCATTTGCCAGCTCTGCGCCGCGCCCTTGGAGATGGCGGCCATCACCTTCTCCATGTCGAGGCCGGCGCGCTGGCCGAGGTTAAGCGCCTCGGCGAGGCCCTGCACGATTCCCGCGATGCACATCTGGTTCATCATCTTGGTGATCTGGCCCGAGCCCGACGGGCCGATCAGGGTGATCGCCTTGGAGAACGACATGGCGACCGGATGGGCCTTGTCGAACGGGGCCTGGTCGCCGCCGCACATCACGGTGAGTTGGCCGTTCTCGGCACCCGCCTGGCCGCCCGAGACCGGCGCATCGATGAAGTCGACGCCGATCTTCTTGGCCTGAGCGTAAAGCTCGCGCGCCACGTCGGCCGAAGCCGTCGTGTTGTCGTAGAAGATCGCGCCTTTGCCGATCCCGGCGAAGGCGCCGTCGGCGCCCAGCACGACCGAGCGCAGGTCCTCATCGTTGCCGACACAGCAGAACACGATCTCCTGGCCGGCCGCCGCTTCCTTCGGAGTCTTGGCGGCCTTGCCCTTGTGCTTCTTGGTCCAGGCCTCGGCCTTGGCGAAGGTCCGGTTGTAGACGGTCACGTCGTGGCCCTTGGCGGCGAGGTGCCCCGCCATCGGAAAGCCCATCACGCCCAGACCCAGAAATGCCACCTTGGCCATCGTTCTCTCCCGCGGATTTGTCGTTGCGGGCGGGATCATACGGCCAAATCAGGCGCGCGCCAGCAGGACCAGAATGGCGGCGAAACCGGTGAGCAGCGGCGGCAGGGCGAGTGGCCAGGCGCGGCGGTACAGCACGGCGTCCGAGGCCGACAGCGCCAGGATGGCCGCGCCCATGGAGACCCGGATCGGCGACAGCATGGTGAGGTTGGCGGTCACGCTGTTCTGGACGGCGGCGATCCAGGCCGGATCGAGTGCCAGGGCACGGGCGAGCGCCGTCTCCATCGGCATCAGCATGGCGTTGGCAGCGGCACCGCTGCCGGTCAGGAAGCCGCCCGTGGCGGCGAACAGCGGCACGCCAAGTGCTGCGCCTCGGCCCGCCGCGCCGCGCAGCGCCTCGGCGATCGCCGTGGCCATCCCCGAGCCCACATAGAATTCCGCCATCAGCACGAAGGCGAGCGTGACGGCCGAGGCGCGCCAGGCGCCGCGCGCGGCCTCGGCCACGACACGGCCGAGCGGCGCACGCGCGATCAGCACCACCGCGACGCCGATCGACAGCAGCCAGAAGCCCGGCGCGTAGAACGGCGCGAAGGCCGGCTGATTGTCGAACGGTTTCAGCGCCCACAAGGGCTTCAGGAGATCGCGCAGCGGCGTCACCAGCCGCGTGGCGCAAAGCGCCAGCGTCAACGCCACGTAGGGTGCCGTGGCGCGGAGCGTGGCCTGCGCCTGGGCAAGGCCCGGGCGCCCTCCATCCTCCAAGTCACCGCGCCAGTAGCGCAGCGCCAGCAGGAAGGCGGTGGGCGCAGCCGCGGCGATCTCGACGTCGCTCGCGAGATTGACGAGCCAGACAAGGCCGAGCAGCAGCGCCGTCCAGACGAGGTCGTCGAGCTTCTGCGCCGCCGGCACCGGCAGCCCGGCCTCGCGTGCGAAGCGCCAGTAGAGCGCCAGATAGAGCAGGTGGATCGGGATCTGCAGCAGCGCGCACAGGAGGCCGAGCTCATTGGGCGTGAGGCCGGCCAGGGTGGCGCCGACGGTGGTGCCGATGGCGAGCGCCCCCCACGGCACCAGCGACTGGCTGTAGAGGCCGAGCAGCAGCGCCGGCAGGCCGCCGATGCCCAGTCGCCTGAGGGCCGCGAGCGCGATGATGTAGCCGACGCCGAAGCCCGTGACCGATTCGGCGAAGGGCGCCAGCAGGAAGCAGACCGAGAACAGCCGGCGCGGCGTCGCCGGGGTCGTGTCCGCGCTGCCGGCGACGGCGCGGGCCTGGTTGGCGCGATGGAAGAAGACGCCGGTGACCACGATGGCGATGACGTGCCAGCTCAGCCACAGGCCGGCCGGCACCTCGCGCCGGAACAGCGTAGCCACGGCATCGGTCCCGCCGGCATCCGGGGCGCTGCCCATGACCAGGGTGGCGGAGGCGGCGAGCGTTGCCGCCAGCCCGGCCAGACCCGCGACGAGGGCGCTCACGCGGCCCGAGGCGAGCAGGGCGATGACCAGGAGGAGGGGCAGGAGCGAGAGGAGTGTCGTCATGGCGGCCGTTCTATAACCTTCCGGGCCGCCGCATGCTTCGGTTTTGGCCGAACCGAAGCCTGCAAAGTATGGCGAAACGCCGTCTTGCGCCGCCGCCGCCTTTCCCTTAAACCCGCCGCCGTGCCCCGATAGCTCAGCTGGTAGAGCACGTCATTCGTAATGATGGGGTCGGCGGTTCGATTCCGTCTCGGGGCACCACTTAAATCAACGTTTTAGTGACCAGCTTCCTCTGCGCTTAATATAGCGGGGAAGCACTGGGGAAGCGGGCGGGTGGATTTCGCGCGTCACTGAGCTCGCACAGTTTGATGGGCGGGTAGCTCGGCGTTGCAGCCCCGTGGCCGCGATCCGCGGCGAGGATGCGTGTCCTCACCCAACTCCATCAGTGTTCGCTGTGGCCAATCCGAGCCTGGTCCTCATCCCGCGCCCCCGCTCGCAGCAGGATGCCTCTCAGCGCGTCACGGTCCTCGACGGACATACTTCTTACCTCAATCGTGTTCCGCGTAGAGGCCTCGATGGCAACCGGCGCACCATCCGGCCCTGAATGTTCCAGTCGTTGTGCATCGTGGTGCCAGCCATAGGCAGCACGTGATCTGTTCTTGAGCGCCAGAATGACGATCTGGCTGTTGCCTGGGGCGCCGCCCGCCATCTCAAGGGCGAGCTCCTCCCAGAACAAGAGGCTCTTCTGCCGACCCTCCTGGATGGCCTGCAGAAACTCCGGATGCTGCCGCTGCCAATAGAACAGCGAACGTGCCGATATGCCGATCCTGGCCGCCGCAGCCTCGGCCGAGAGGCCTGTCGCCATCGCCACGACGATCTGGTCGCAACACTCACGGCGATAAAGAGTGGGCCGGCCGCCAGCGTGCTTGGGTTTCATCGCTCTCATCGTTAAGGGGTACATCGTGTATTTATACCATCTTCCGTCGTGATGATGAAGCGATGGGCGTGATCCCGACTGGAAAGACGATGCGACGATAGAGAGCGATGATAGGGCTGACCAGCCAGGTTCAAAGGCACTTCGTCGTTAGTTCCACCTCGGCGACGTCGCTCCCGACGATCAACTTCGTCCGGGGGGTCGATGCCGTTCAAAAATTGACTTCGGGCAGACCCGGTGGTCGCCCTTGGACCGACCCCGGCATTGCTGATCCGGATTAGGGCCGCTGCTCTGGTTTAGGTCTCCATTCGCGCGAAAGCCGCTGTGCATCGGCAATTTGCTGCGGTGACATATGGTACCGCGGCGGCGCTTGATCCCAAGTTTATATGGTCGCTCAACAACCTCGCCTGGATGGCCGCCACCTCGCCCGATCGCCAAGCGCACAATGCCGGCTTGGCCGTAGCCGCTGCCGAGCGCGCCTGCAGTATATCCGGTTGGGGTTGCGGCTGGTTCCTCGGGACGCTGGCTGCGGCCTATGCCCGTGCCGGTGACTATCAGCGGGCGCAGGGGTGGCAGGGCGTCGCCGTCGCCTTGGCATCTCAAACTGACCGCGCAAAGGAAGAGGACCGCCTCCGGGACTTCGAGGAGCAACGGGCCCATGTCGACCTCGAGCCAAGCCCGGTAGGCGGCGCACTGTCGGAAGAAGAGCTCGCGGAGTTTGACCTCGAAACAGTG
>CAMAYC010000030.1 GCA_945862125.1 Reyranella massiliensis 521 | reverse complement strand
CTCGATGTCGCCGCACAACGAGAAGATCGCCGACATTGCCCGGCAGATGGGCGCTGAACTGGTAAGGAGACCGACATGAGTTGGCAGCCAACGCGCGATTTCACGGGATACGGCGCCAACCCGCCCGATCCGAAATGGCCGAACGGCGCACGCATCGCCATCAACTTCGTCGTCAACTACGAGGAAGGCTCGGAGCCGTCGGTCCAGGACGGCGAAGGCTATACCGAAACCGGCCTCACGGAATCCTCTACCTCGTCGATCGGCCTGAAGGGCCGCGATCTTGCCGGCGAAGGCATGTTCGAGTTCGGCTCCAGGGTTGGCTTCTGGCGCATCATGCGCGCCTTCCAGGAACGCAGCCTGCCGCTGACCGTGTTCGGCTGCGCGCTGGCACTCGAGCGCAATCACGACGCGGCCGACGCGATCAACGCATCGGGCTTCGACGTCTGCTGCCACGGCTGGCGCTGGGTGCGGCACTTCCAACTCAGCGAAGAAGAGGAGCGCGAGCACATCGCCAAGGCCGTGAAGTCGCTCAAGGAAACCGTCGGCGCGGCGCCGGCCGGCTGGTACTGCCGCTATGGACCGTCGGTGAATACCCGCCGCCTGCTGATCGAACATGGAGGCTTCACCTACGACAGCGACTATTACGGCGACGAGCTTCCGTTCTGGCAGACCGTGCAGGGCAAACCCCACCTGGTCGTCCCCTACTCGCTCACCAACAATGACGGCAAGTATGCCGCCGGCATGACGACGTCCGAGCAGTGGTTCACGCTCTGCCGCGATGCCTTCGACGTGCTCTACGCCGAGGGCGCAACGGCGCCCAAGATGATGTCGGTCGGCCTGCACCAGCGCATCATCGGCCACCCGGGCCGCATGGCCGGCCTCTGGCGGCTGCTCGACTACATCCAGCAGAAGCAGGGCGTGTGGGTGACGCGGCGGCTGGATATCGCCAACCACTGGACGAAGACGCATCCCTACAAGGGCAAGGGATTGAATGAGTAGCGTCTAGGATTTCGCGCGCCCGGCAACCATCCGCACCTTGCCGGGCGATGCGAACCAGATCGAGGCGGCGCCCAGCACGCTGAATCCCAGCGCCACGGCGAAGGCCGTCGTGTAGCTGCCGTCGCGATCGTAGAGCACGCCGGTGACCCAGGGCCCGGCCGCGCCGCCGGCCAGCAAAGAGACCATGAGCAGGCTGAAGATCGAGCCGAAGTGCGGGCCTTCGAAGATCTCTGACACCACCGCGCCCATCAAGCTGGTGAAGGAATAGCCCAGCACGCCCTGCGACAGGACCATGAGATAGAGCAGCGGCTCTGACGGTCCGGCCGCGAGCGCCAGGAGCGCTGCGTAGCAGATCGCGAAGCCCAGTGCGGCGATGCTCCAGACGATCTCGCGGCCGATGCGGTCCGACAGCGCGCCAAGCAGGATCTGGCCCGGAATGCCGACCATCGCCACGAGGCCGAGCGACCAGGCCGCCTGCATCGGGCTGAAGCCGACCTCGACGAGGTACTTCGTCTGGTGCACCTGCACCGCGTACCAGGCATAGCCCCCGCAGAAGAAGCCGATGCAGAGCCACCAGAAACGGTGCGTGCGGATCGCCCTGGTGACCGTCCATTCGATTGCGGTCCAGTGCGGATCGACGATGGCCGCTGCCCGGCGCGCCGCAGCGGCGCCTTCTTCCTTCGCGCCGTCGGGCAGCAGGCCGAGATCCTGCGGCCGCTTGGTCACGATCAGATTGATCGGCAGCAACACCAACAAGGTCATCAGCCCGAGCGCCCAACAGGCACTCCGCCAGCCATCCTTCAGAATGATCGTCTGCAGCCACGGCAGGATCAGGATCGCGCCCACGCCGACGCCGGAAAAGGCGATCCCGGTCGCAAGTGCGCGGCGGCGCACGAACCAGTTGGGCAGATACTGCGACTGCACCGAAAAGCTCATGCAGTTCGCGCCCGCGCCCACCAGCACGCCGAGCGTCGCATAGAGCTGCCACGGCGCCTGCATCACCGTGGCCCCCAGCAGCCCCGCCGCCGTCAGCACGACGCCGATCTCGATCACGAATCGCGGTCCGCGCCGGTCCATAAGACGGCCGACCACCGGGCTGATCACCGCGGACACCAGGAAGCCGAAGGAAAAGGCGCCGGCCGCGAGGCCGCGGTCCCAGCCGAACTCGTCGACGATGGGCGGGAACATCAGCGAGAAGGCCGTGCGGGTGGTGACGCTCACCGCCACCGTCAGGAAGGCGACCACGATGATCACCCAGCCGAAGAAGAACGGCAGGCGCGCCGCAAACGGTACTGGCGACGATTGTGGGGACACCGATACTTCCTTTATCCGTTTCGCCAGCCGCGTTGTGGCCCGGAGGGGCGGTCTCAACCTGTCCACAGCTCCGTCCCGGGGTCAACGACGTGGCAGATAGTCGGGGCAGGTAGTGGGGCAGCTAGCAGGACCCTGCGGGGCTTGAACCGGCACTCCGGCACCGCTATCACCGGCGCAGTCAGGCAAAGTCGACCAAATGGGAGCCCGGACGTGAAGATCACCCGTACCGTCAAGAAGATCCTCGACAACTACGAGAGCGACAATCCCGGCACCAAGGGCAATCTCGCACGCATCCTGATGCACGGCCGCCTGGGCGGCTCGGGCAAGATGGTGATCCTCCCTGTCGACCAGGGCTTCGAGCACGGCCCCGCCCGCTCCTTCGCGCCCAATCCCGATGCCTACGATCCGCACTATCATTACCAGCTCGCCGTCGATGCGGGGCTGAATGCCTATGCCGCCCCGCTGGGTCCGCTCGAGGCCGGCGCCGATACCTTCGCCGGCGCGATCCCGACCATCCTCAAGGTCAATTCGGCCAACTCGCTGTCGACCAACAAGGACCAGGCCGTCACCGGCTCTGTGATGGATGCGCTGAAGCTCGGCTGCTCGGCGATCGGCTTCACGATCTATCCGGGTTCCGAATCGCAGTACGACCTGATGGAAGAGATCCGCGAGATGGCGGAGGAGGCCAAATCGGTCGGACTCGCCGTCGTCATGTGGTCGTACCCGCGCGGCGGCAAGCTCGACAAGGCGGGCGAAACCGCGCTCGACGTCTGCGCCTACGCCGCCCACATGGCGGCCCTGCTAGGCGCCCACATCATCAAGGTGAAGCCGCCGACCAACGTGCTGTGGCAGCCCGAAGCCAAGGCCGCCTACGAGAAGGCCAAGGTCGACACCTCGACGCTGGCCGCGCGCATCAAGCATGTCGTGCAGGCCTGCTTCAACGGTCGCCGCATTGTCGTCTTCTCCGGCGGCGAGGCGAAGGACCTGGAAGGTCTCTTCACCGAGATCCGCGGCCTGCGCGACGGCGGCGCCAACGGCTCGATCATCGGCCGCAACACCTTCCAGCGCCCGCGCGCCGACGCGCTCGACATGCTCGACAAGATCGTCGGCATCTACCAGGGCAAGATGTAGCGAACGGACTCCAGAAGCTGCGGGCGCGTGCCCGCAGCTACTTGAGCAGTCCCTCGCGGCGAATGTACTTGGAAATCTCGCTGGCGATCAGCGCGTTGCCGGCGGCGCTCGGATGGCCGTCGCCGACGATGTAGGGATTGGGCCCGCCCGCTTCCCGGTTGCGATGGAAGGCTTCGGTCAGGTCGAGCAACTTGATGTTGCCAATGACCTTGGCCAGGCCGTTTGGCGGTCCCCAATAATTCGTGGGCAGGTAGACGACCAGCAGCCGGGTATTCATCTCGGCCGCGGTGCGCTCCATCTCGCGCAACAGGAACCCCATGGCGCGGTCCTTACGGGCCTCGTCGGCCTCGTCGAACGTGGCCCGCGCATATTCGATCCGGCCTTCGATGACGTCGATGCCGTGGGTCAGCCAGCGGACCGGATTGTAACTGTTGCCGGTGAGCTGCTGCTGCAAGCGCTTGACGCCGTTGCTCCACGGCCGCGCGATCCGCTGCTTGTCCTGCCCGCTGCCTTGGCCGTCCTCCACGACATGGGAAACGTCGAGGCAGAACGGATAGTAAGAAGGCGCGCACGGCATGACGTTGCGCTCGAAATGGTGGGCGATCATGCCGTAGACAACCAGCTTGGGGGCGAGGTCGCGGTTGCGCCGCAGGATCTGCAGCCCCTGCGTGGTGCCGTAGCTGGCCATGGCGAGGTTCGACACGCTCGCCCCGAGTTCCCCTCCCACCGTGGCGGCGTAGGTCTGGGGATTTTCCAGCGCATAGCCCCAGGTGAACGAATCGCCCAGCGTGAGGATATCGACGCGGGCCGGGCTTCGCTGGCCAGGCCCGTCGACGCGGGCGCCGCGATCGTTGGTGTAGACGTCGAAGGCGAAGGCCTTGCGGTCCTTGATCGCCGGATAGATGCGCCTGTTGTGGGAGCTGGGATTGGGAATCGCGCCGATTTCGGGATCGTAGATCACCAGCGGATCGCCCTCGACCGACATCGCGATGCCCGGGACGGTCAAATAAGCCGCGATCCAGAGTCCCAGAAGCAGGCTTGCGATCGTTGATGCCAACACCAGCAAGGCAGTCTTCATCGGTTTGGCTTTTTTCACGATTACCCGCTCGGCAGTTGGGCGCAATTAAACCATCCCAAGAGGCCGGACAACGACAAGTTTCCGGCGGAATCGCCGCGCCGGGCCGACTCGACGTCATCCCAAGGACCGCATAAACCATGGCCGCATCAGATGACCGCAACTCGCCTCTACCTCATCTCGCCCGAGCGCCTCGAGCATCCGTCGATTTTCGCCGACAATCTGCGCGCGGCGCTCGACGGCGGTGACGTCGCCGCCTTCCAGCTTCGCCTGAAGGACGTGGCCGACGACGCGATCGCCCGCGCCGCCGACACGCTGCGGCCGATCTGCCAGCAACGCGACGTGGCCTTCATCCTGAACGACCGGCCCGATCTGGCGGCCAAGCTCGACTGCGATGGCGTGCACATCGGCCAGGGCGACATGTCCTATGCCGAGGCGCGGCGCATCGTGGGCCCCCAGCGGCAGATCGGCGTTACCTGCCAGGCCTCGCGGGACCTCGCCATGACGGCGGGCGAAGCCGGTGCCGATTACGTGGCTTTCGGCGCCTTCTTTCCTTCCAGTACGAAGACCGTCACCACACCGGCTTCTCTGGAAATCATCGAATGGTGGAGCCAGCTGTTCGAGATCCCCTGCGTGGCGATCGGCGGCATCACGGTCGAGAACTGCCAACAGGTGATCGCGGCCGGCGCCGACTTCCTGGCCGTCGCCGGCGGCGTCTGGAACCACAAGGACGGTCCGGAAGCGGCCGTCCGCGCCTTCAACGAGATCTTTTCAGCGGACCGGTAGCCACAGCACGTCTTCTATGTGCGATGCGCCGGTGGCCAGCATGACCAGCCGGTCGAAGCCGAGCGCAATCCCGGCACAATCCGGCAATCCGTGATCGAGCGCCGCCAGGAAATCGCCGTCGACCGGCCAGCGCAGGCCATAGAGCCGTTCCTTCTCGTCCATGTCCGCCTGCAGCCGCGTCCTCTGGATCGCCGGATCGGTCAGCTCGCCGAAGGCATTGGCGAGTTCGACGCCGCAGGCATAGAGCTCGAAGCGCTCGGCCACCCGCGGATCGCCGGGCTTGGCGCGGGCCAGCGCCGCCATCGCGATCGGGTATTCGCAGAGGATGGTCGGCCGCCCCATGCCGAGCCGTTTCTCGATCTTCTCGAACATGACGCGGAAGAAGACGTCATCCCAGCTGTCGCCGGCATGCATCGCCACGCCCGAAGCATGGGAGAGTTTTTCAGCACTGCCGACCGTCGAGAACAAGTCGACGCCGGCATGGCGCTTAAATGCATCGGCCACGGTCAGACGCTCGGGCTCGGCCCGGGGATCGCAGCGATGATCCTGCCAGCGCAGCTCGTCGACGCCGGTGAGCGCCAGCAGCGCCGCGCAGTCGGCCATGATCGTCTCGTAGCCCACCCCGGCGCGATACCATTCCAGCATGGTGAACTCGGGATGATGGAGTGCGGAGCCCTCGGCGTTGCGGAACACGCGCGCGAACTGGAACAGTCTGGGGATGCCGCCCGCCAGAAGCTTCTTCATCGCGAACTCGGGCGAGCTGTGCAGCCAGCGTTCGCGCTCCTCGCCATCGGGCAGTTCCCATTCCGTGGCGAAGCCTGTGAGATGGACTTCGGCGCCGGGCGCCACCTGCAGGATCGGCGTCTCGACCTCGACGAAGCTCTCGGACGCGAACCACTGCCGAAGCGCCGCCTGGAGGCGCGCGCGCGCATCGAGATGAGGCAGGCGTCGGCTGAGCTTGTCGGGTCGCCATTCGGTCATGCCCGACCATCGCATGCGGCGTGGACGACGTGTAGGGTAGGGCCGCGATGACCCCCAAACAGATCGACGCCTTTTGCAGCAAGTTGCCCGCCGCGACCCGCACCGTGCAATGGGAGGGAGTCATCGTCTTCAAGGTCGGCGGCAAGATGTTCTGCCTGATCGCGCCGCCCGACCATTCGGTCGGCCGGGTCTGCTTCAAGTGCCCGCCCGAGCACTACGACGCGCTCAGCCGCTCCGAAGGCTTCCGCCCCGCACCCTACCTGGCGCGCGCCAAGTGGGTGGCACTCGACGACCCCAGGATCCTGACGCCGGCCGAGACCAGGGCCTATCTCAAGCGCGCCCATGCCGTGATCGCCGCGGCGCTGCCCAAGAAGAAGCAGGTCGAACTCGGCCTCTGAAGGCCCCGTCCGCCTCGGAGGCCCGGTTGCGGCCAGCGGCCGCCTTTGATAGAAGGCCGCCCGTCGGCCTCGGCCCGCGCCCCGCGGACGAGGCCGAATTCCATTCATCCGAACCTCGACGAGACCCCGGTAAGCCCATGAAAGTTCCCGTCAATTCCATTCGTGCCGGCAACGTCATCGAATACAACGGCAAGCTCTGGATTGCGTCCAAGGTCGAGCACATCAGCCCCGGCAAGGGCGGCGCGTTCGTGGCCATCGAAGCCAAGGCACTGCGCGAGGGCAACAAGCTGCAGGAACGCTTCCGCTCCGGCGAAACGATCGAGCATGTCCATATCGACGATCGCGAGTGCACCTTCCTGTTCAAGGACGAGAACGGCTACACCTTCATGGACAAGGAAAACTTCGAGCAGCTGGTGGTTGGCGCCGACGTGCTCGACGCCGATCTCGCGCGCTTTCTCCAGGACGGCATGGAAGTGGCGGTCTCGCTCTACGAAGGCACACCGGTGGGCATCGAGTTGCCCAAGTCCGTGACGCTCGCCGTCATCGAGGCCGATGCCGTGGTCAAGGGCCAGTCGGCCTCTTCGTCGTACAAGCCCGCGGTCGTCGAGGGCGGCATCCGCGTGATGGTGCCGCCGCACATCGGCGTCGGCACGCGCCTTGTGATCAACACCGAGGATGGCAGCTACATGGAACGCGCCAAGGACTGATCAGACCGTGGCCCTTCCCACCGATCGCCCCCCCAGAGACCGCCCGCTAGGCGATCGTCCCGTTGCGCGCATCGGCCGCGCCCCGATGGCGCCAGGCCGCGAGCGTTCGGGCCCGCCCGAGCGCCGGTCGCTGGCACCGCGCTCGGCCACCGTCACCGTGATGATCCGCGCCGCCTTTGCCGCCGCCAAGAACCTGAAGCGCGATTTCGGCGAGGTCGAGAACCTGCAGGTCTCGGAAAAGGGACCGGGCGATTTCGTCAGCCATGCCGACATCAAGGCCGAGCGCGTGCTGCGCGCCGAGCTGTTGAAGACGCGGCCGGAGTACGGCTTTCTCGGCGAGGAGAGCCGCGAGACCAAGGGCGACGGTCGCAACCGCTGGATCGTTGACCCACTCGACGGCACCACCAACTTCCTCCACGGCGTGCCGCATTTCGCTATTTCAATCGGCCTGGAGCGCGACGGCGAGATGTTCGCGGCGGTCATCTACCAGCCGATCTCCGACGAGTTGTTCTGGGCCGAGAAGGGCAGCGGCGCCTTCATCGACACGCCGGCCGCCCGTTCGCGCCGGCTCCGCGTCTCCGGCCGCAAGGACCCCGCGCGCGCCCTTGTCGGCACCGGCATCCCCCACATCGGCAAGGGCGGTCACGCCGACTATCACGCCAAGCTCGCTGCCGTGACCGAGCGTACCGCGGGCGTCCGCCGCTGGGGCGCTGCTGCGCTCGACCTCGCCTTCGTGGCCGCCGGACGCTACGACGCGTTCTTCGAGTTCGGCTTGGCGCCCTGGGACGTTGCCGCCGGCCTTCTGCTGGTGCGCGAAGCCGGCGGCTTCGTGGGCGACATCTCGGGCAACCCCTACGTCCTGGGCGGCGCCTCGATCCTGGCCAGCAATGCCGGCCTGCGCGATCCAATGATCGAGATCCTCACGGGCAGCCGGCCGGCCGAGTCCCTTTAAGCGGATTCCATCAACCGGCGGCGTTGTGTCCCCCGGAGTGCAGGTTGAGCAAGACGCCTCCATTGGCTATCCTCCGCGACAGTCTCGACTCGCCAAAACCTTTGAAGGGCAATCGGTTATGCCAACGTCTTCGGTCGCCGTGCGCAGTCTCGCTCTTGCGGTTTTGAGCCTCGGCGCTGCATCGGTCGCCTCCGCCCAGGCACCGAACGTGACCGCCTTCAACCCCTACTCCGGCATTGGCCTGCCCGGTGGGCCGGTGCCGCAATATGGCTCGCAGGCGGCCTATCCGATCGTCGACACGGTGGGCCCAACGGCCGGCGGGCCGGCTTTCAATCCCTGGCAGCCCGGCGGCAACGTCGGCGCGAGCTATCCGGTTTCCGCCGGCGTCGTCGCCGCCGGCTCGGTCGCGGCCGGCGTGCCGGCACCCAATTACGCCTACAACCCCGGCGCCTATCTGCCGGCCCCGCCGCCCGGTCCGATCGAGAGCCGGGTAGTGGCCATTCCGGAACTGGGCAACTCACCGTCACGGCGCGAGAGCTACACGCCGGTCCCGACGTACGTCCCGCCCTCTCCGCCTGTCGCGCCGCCCGTGGCAGCCCGCCCCGAGCCGACGCCAACACCGACACCCGCGCCGACCCCCATGCCGGTGCGCACGCCACCGCCACCGGCGGCCACCCCGGCACCTGTTGCGGCCCCCGTGGCGGCAACGCCCCCGCCGCCGGCCGCAGCGCCTGCACCAGCGCCGCCGGCACGCGCCACTGCAGCCGTCGCCCCCCCTCTGCCACCCGAGCCGGTGGTTCAGCCTCCCAGGGGCCCGGTGGCCGCGACCATCGCCTTTGCCGGCCAGTCGGCCGAACTCAACGACTCAGCAAAGACCGATCTCGATCGCCTGGCCAAGAACCTCGGCGATCGCAGCCTGCGCCAGATCGAGATCCGCGCCTACGCCGGCGGTGCCGATCCGGACAGCCGCAAGATCTCGCTCGCCCGAGCGCTGGTCGTCCGCAGCTATCTGATCGACAAGGGCGTGAAGGCGCGCATCGAGGTTGGAGCCTTCGGCGGCGACAGCAGGGGCGGCAGCAGCGACCGGGTCGACATACTGGTGCCCAACTCGTGATCGACCTTCAGCCGCACCGCGGCCACAGCTGAGCACATGAGCAATCCCCTCCCCTACCTGATCCGCATGCTGCTGTTCCTGGCAGCCGTGGCGGGGCTCGCCTACCTCCTGCACGAGGACCTGCTGCGCGTTTTCCTGAACACGCCGATCCTGAACGGCGTCATCGTAGCTGTGCTCGTCATCGGCATCTTCTTCGTCATGCGGCAGGTCATCTCGCTTTGGCCCGAGGTTCGCTGGCTGCGGCGCTTCCAGCACCGCGAACACGGCGCGCCGCTGCTCGAGACGCATTCGATCAATCTTCTGGCGCCGATGGCCGCCATGCTGGGCGAACGGCAGGACAATTTCCGGCTCTCGCCGACCGCGACGCGTGCCCTGCTGGACGGCATCGCCACCCGCCTCGACGAGCGGCGCGAACTCACCCGCTACCTGATCGGATTGCTGATCTTTCTCGGCCTGCTGGGCACCTTCTGGGGCCTGCTGGAAACAATCGGCGCGGTTGCCGACGCCATCAACGGCCTGCAGGTGACCGGCGGCGACGCCGTGCAGATGTTCGCCAAACTCAAGGCCAGCATCGACGGCCCCCTCAAAGGCATGGCGACGGCCTTCGGCGCCTCCCTGTTCGGCCTCTCCGGCTCGCTGGTCCTGGGATTCCTCGAACTGCAGGCGAGCCAGGCGCAGGGCCGCTTCCATATCGAGCTAGAGGAATGGCTGGCTGGCGCCACTCATCTTTCCAGCGGCAATATCGAGGGCGAGCAAGGCGTGTCGGCCTACGTCGAGGCCCTTCTCGAACGCACGGCGGACGGCCTTGATGACCTCACCCGCACGCTTCGGCGCAGCGAGGAGAGCCGCGAGGCGACGGCCAACGCCAGTGCCACGCTGGTCGAGCGTCTGGCCGCCCTGGCCGAGACCATGCGCGCCCAGCAGACCCTGCTCGCCCGCCTGGCCGAGCATTCCATCGAACTGCGCGGCACGGTCAATCGGCTGTCCGAGCGGCAGCCCGAGGGCGACCGCGAAGCGCTGCAGGCCCATCAGCGCAACATCGAGGCGAACCTTGCCCGCCTCGTCGAGGAAAGCGTGCGCAGCCGCACCGCCCTGGCCGACGAACTGCGCGGTGAGTTCCGTCTGCTTGCCCGCACCATCGCCTCGACCCGCGGTCACAGCCTTCCTCCGAGCGAAGGCTAGCCGGTTATGGCGGGCGCCTCGTCTCGCCGCCGCGCCGGGGCCGCCGACTATACGTGGCCGGGCTACGTCGACGCGCTCACGACACTGCTGATGGTGCTCATCTTCCTGCTGACGCTGTTCAGCGTCGCGCAGTTCACGCTGTCGGATGCCCTGAACAACCGCGACAGCTCCATCACCTCCCTCAACAAGCAGATCGGCGACCTCGCCAGCCAGTTGTCGATCGAGAAGACGGCCAGCCAGGGCCTTCAGCAGGATATCGAGAAGCTCACCCTGCAACTTCGCCAGTCGACCGCCGAGCGCGATCGCCTGAGTGCCGACCTCGCCACCGAACGCCGGACAACCGACGGGCTCAAGGTCGAGCGCGACCAGCTCACCGAACGCCTGACGTCCATGCTCGCCGAACACGAGCGGCTCGCCGGCGCCTTGAAGCAAACCGCGAGCGACGCCGAAGCCAAGAGCGCCGACCTGGAGAAGGAGATCGAGCGCCAGCGACTGGAGCTCACGCGGCTGGGGGCCTCGCTTGCCGCAGCCAACGACGAGAAGGGCAAGTTCTTTGCCGATCTCACCGAGGAGCAGAAACTCTCGGCCGAGCAGAAGGCCGCCGTCGTCCGGCTCACCGCCGAGCTTGCCGGGCTCAAGGACGAACTCGCCCGCCTGAATGTCGCTCTCGACGCTGCCGACACCAAGGCCAAGGAGCAGCAGGTCCAGATCGTCGATCTTGGCCAGAAGCTCAACCGGGCGCTTGCCTCCAGGGTCGAGGAACTGGCGCGGTATCGTTCCGAATTCTTCGGCAAGCTGCGCGAGGCGCTGGCCGGCCAGCGCGACGTCCAGATCGTGGGCGACCGCTTCGTCTTCCAGTCGGAAGTGCTGTTCCCCTCGGGATCGGCGGTCCTCCAGCCCGGCGGCGAGAAGCAGCTCGCCAGCGTCGCTCAGCGGCTGGTCGAAATCTCTTCGCGTATCCCGAAGAACATCAACTGGGTGCTGCAGGTCGACGGGCACACCGACAGCACCCCGATCAGCAACGCGATTTTTCCCTCAAACTGGGAACTGTCGGCCGCCCGGGCCATCGCGGTCGTGAAATTCCTGCACAAGGAAGGTATCCCGAACGATCGCCTGGTGGCCGCCGGTTACGGCCAATACCAGCCGCTGTCGACCATCGACTCCGCGCGCAACCGGCGCATCGAGCTGAAACTCACCAGCCGTTAGAGCCGGGGGTCGCTAAAGCAGACCAAGTCGCTTCAGTTCGGCTGCCATTTCCGCCGGCATGTCGGCGGTATCGCCATGCGACAGGTCAGGCGGTGCGCTGCCCGGATCGAGATAGCGCCAGCCCTGGAAAGCCTTGCAGGCCTGGGGCGCGGTCGGCACCAGGGTCCGCCGGACCTTGATTCGGCAGTATTTCCGGGCCTCCTCCTTGTCGAAATCCTGCTCGAAGCCGACCAGCTCCTGACGGCAGCGGATGACGCCGCGGACCACCCAATAGAGCGAACCGCCCGCGAGCAGTTCCTCGGAACGCTTGGGTGTATTGCGGGTGTAGACCCAGTGGGGAGAGCGCGGGCTTTGCCGACGCTGCTTGCGCCGCGCCGCCTGGACCACTTTCATATGGGCCAGGTCGTCCACGCCGACCGCGAGCTTGATGAGATGCAACACCATCGCTTGCGCTTAGAGGGCAATGCGGAGCCGCTCAAGCCGGGCCTATCCACAGCGTGTCGGTCGCGCCACAGCTCGGAAACATTCACAACACCCACGCCAGTCTCCACAGTGTCTTCACAATCGGCGCCATAGACTGCGTCCGCTTGCTGTGGGGGTTGTGATGAACAAGTCGACGCTGACTGCCTTGGTCGTGGCTCTGATGCTGGGATCGGGCATCGCGGGCTATCTCATCGGAACGCCGGGCGAACAGCTCGACCGCCCCTCGCCGCCCCGCACCGCGTCGGTCACGCCTGCGCCGGCGACGACGCCCGCTGCTCCCGCCGCCCCAGCTTCGGGTTCCACGGCACCGACACCGATCGTCCAGCCGGCCGCTGCCCCCAACGAGCCCTTCGCCTACCGCCGCCTCGGCATCGACAGCTCGCGCGCCGACGGCGAGGCTTGCCTCGCCTTCAACAAGCCGCTGGCCACCGGCGACGTGAAATACGCCGACTACGTCCGCATCGAGCCGGAGGTGAAGTCGGCACTGCGCGTGGTCGACGACCGCCTGTGCATCGGCGGCCTCACCTACGGCCAGGACTACAAGGTCAAGCTGCTGCAGGGTTTCCCCGGCCGCGACGGCGCCAAGCTCGATGCCGAGCGAACGGTGGAAGTCGCGATGGGCGCACGCCCGGCCGTCGTCACGCTGCCCGGCAAGGGCTTCATCCTGCCGCGCGGCTCCGCCGCCGGCCTCCCTGTCACCACCATCAACGTTTCGAAGGTCGGCTTCGCCGTCTATCGCGTCAACGAACGTGCCATCGAGCGCTTCGCCGGTGACCGCTACGACGCCACCTTCCCCGGCTCCGAGCCGATCACCGAGTCGTGGTCGCTGCGCTCGTGGCTGAACGGATCCAACGGCGTCCGGCTGTGGCGCGGCACCATGGAAGTGCGCAACGTGCCCAACCAGCCGGTGGTCACCGCCTTCCCGATCCGCGAGACGATCAAGGACTGGAAACCCGGCGCCTATTTCGTCGTGGCCTGGAATTCTGCGCGCCCGCCGTCACAGAACGACGACGATGACGAGGATCAGTCCAGTTCCAGCGCTTCGGGCCTCTGGGTGATCGACACCGACATCGCGCTCACCACCTTCAGCGGCGACGACGGCCTCAACGTCTTCGCCCGCTCGCTGCAGAGCGCCCAGCCGCTGGCCGGCCTCGAAGTCGTGCTGCTGTCGCGCGGCAACGAGCCCATCGCCAAGGCCGTCACGGCGGCCGACGGACGCGCGAGCTTTGCGGCAGGCCTGATGAAGGGCCGCGGTGCGGCGGAGCCCGCCGCCGTCATGGCCTCGGACGCCGCCAAGCAGGAATTCTCGCGGATCGAACTCAGCAAGGCCGCGTTCGATCTCTCGGACCGCGGCATCGACGGCCGTGCGCAGCCAGGCCCGGTCGATGCATTTCTCTATACCGAGCGCGGCATCTACCGGCCCGGCGAGACCGTCCAGCTCATGGCGCTGCTGCGCGACCAAGGGGCCACGGCGCTCGCCGACATGCCCGTGACCCTGATCGTGAAGCGCCCCGACGGCACCGAATTCACCCGCTTCACTCATGCGCTGCAGGCGGCAGGCGCCGTGCAGCAGGCGATCGCGCTGCCGAAATCGTCGCGCCGCGGACGCTGGTCGGTCGCTGCCCACATCGATCCACGAGCCGCGCCGGTGGGGCGCGTCGATTTCTCGGTCGAGGATTTCGTCCCTGAGAAGCTCAAGGTCGAACTCACCTCCGACCAGCCGATCCTGCGCCTCGGCCAGGCCAACGGCTTTGCCGTTTCGGCCGACTTCCTCTATGGCGCGCCGGCGTCGGGCCTCTCGGTCGAGGCCGACATGCGCGTCACCGTCGACGAGCAGCCCTTCCCGGCCTTCGCCAAGTACCGGTTCGGGCCGGAGGCCGAGCGCGAGAAGTTCGAGCCGCCATTCATCACGCTGACGGCGCCGGAAACCGACGACGCCGGCAAGTCGCGCCTCGACTGGGGTGGCGACCAGGTGAAGGACACCGTCCTGCCGCTCAAGGCACAGCTTACGGCGCGCGTGTTCGAACCCGGTGGCGGCCGCGCCACCAAGACCGACAAGGTCGTGCCGATCCGCAGCCGCGACGCCTATCTCGGGATCCGGCCGGTGTTCGAAGGTCGCTACTCCCGCGAGGGCATCGACACCGAATTCGATATCGTGGCCGTCGACGCCGCGGGCACGCAGATCGCCCGGCCGAATGTCGAGTACCGCATCGACCGGATTGAATATGCCTATCAGTGGTATCAGGTCGATGGCCGCTGGCGCTGGCAGGCGATTCCCAACGAGCGCTTGCTGATTGCCGACACGATCGCCCTCAAGGCCGACGCGCCGGTGCGCCTCGCACGCCGCCTGACCTGGGGTGCTCATCGTCTCACGGTCGTCGACAAGGAAAAGGACACATCGAGCAGCACGACATTCTATGTCGGCTGGTATGGAGGCGGCGCTGCCGAAGAGACCCCCGACACGCTCCGCGTGGCGAGCGACAAGCAGAACTATGCGCCCGGCGATACCGCGCGGTTGCGCATCGAAGCGCCGTTCGCCGGCGAGGCGCTGATCGCCATCGCCACCGACCGTATCGTGACGACCTACACCGCCCAGGTTCCCGCCGGCGGCACCACCATCGACGTGCCGATGAAGGCCGAATGGGGCGCCGGCGCCTATGCGCTGGTGACGGCGTGGCGGCCGTTGTCGGCGCCCGCCGACCGTATACCGACGCGCGCCATCGGCGCCGTCTGGCTCGCGCTCGATCCGGCGCTGCGTACACTCGGTGTCCAGATCGGCGCACCGGAGAAAGTGACGCCGCGCCAACGCATCGAGGTGCCGGTACGCGTCACCAACCTCAAGGGCGAGGAAGCCTTCATCACCCTGGCGGCGGTCGACGAAGGCATCCTGCAGCTCACGCGGTTCCGCACGCCCAATCCCGCCGATTTCTACTTCGGCAAGCGCCAGCTCGGCGTCGCCATGCGTGACGACTATGGCCGCCTGCTCGACGGCCGCGCCGACGATCTCGGCCGCATCCGGACCGGCGGCGATTCGGGCGACATCGGCGGCCTCGACATCGTGCCGACCCGCACCGTTGCCCTGTTCAGCGGGCCGGTGAAGCTCGACGACAAGGGCGAGGCCAAGATCGCGCTCGATATCCCCGACTTCATCGGCCAGCTCCGGCTGATGGCGGTCGCGTATGGCAAGAGCCGCGTCGGCTCCTCAGAGCATCGCCTGTTCGTGCGCGATGCCGTCACCGCCGACGTCGTGCTGCCGCGCTTCCTGGCACCGGGCGACACAGGCCGCGTGGCGCTGTCGCTGCACAATGTCGAAGGCCAGGCCGGCGACTATCGCGTGACGATGGAAACCACCGGCGCCGTGGCGCTCGAACGGCCGGTGGCCGAGACGCGGCGACTCGCGGCCAACCAGCGCGACCTACTGTCGTGGAGCCTCAAGGCCGGCGATCCCGGCTTCGGCAAGGTCACGGTTTCGGTGGCGGGACCGGGCAACTTCGCGGTCAAGCGTGAATGGGATATTCAGGTGCGGGCGGCCCAGACGCCGACCGCCATCGACACGGTTTCCCAGCTCGAACCCACGCGCGAACTGACGCTCGACCGCAATGCGACGGCACCTTTCGCAGCCGGCACGGCGGTGGTGAGCGTGGCGCTGTCGCGCACGCCGGGCATCGACGTGCCAGCCTTGCTGCGCGCGCTCGACAAGTATCCCTACGGCTGCATCGAACAGACCACCAGCCGGGCCCTGCCGTTGCTCTACTACAACGACGTCGCGTTGCTCGGTTATGGGCCGGCCGATCCCCGCATCGGCGATCGCGTCCAGGATGCGGTCTACCGCATCGTCGACATGCAGCTCTACGACGGCTCGTTCGGCATGTGGGGCCCGTTCGGCAACGCCGCCGCCGAATGGCTTCAGAGCTATGCCCTCGACTTCCTGCTGCGCGCCCGCGACCAGCAGATGGCGGTGCCGGCGGCATCGCTGCAGCGTGGCCTCACCTGGCTCAACCGTACGGCAGATCGCCTGTCGCCCAATGCCCAGGCCTATGCATGGTACGTGCTGGCCAAGGCCGGCCTCGCCGATCCCGGCCGGGTCCGCTATTTCCAGGACACGAAGGGATCCGAGATCAAGGGCGGTCTCGCCTGGGCCCAACTCGCCGCAGCGCTGAACCAGGTCGGCGAACCCGGACGCGCCCGACTGGCCTTCAGCCTCGCCCGCCAGCATATCGACGAGCGCGATCCCAACGACTATTACGGCTCGCCTCTGCGCAACCGCGCCGCCCTGCTCGCGCTCGCTTCGGAAGCCGGTGGCCGCGAGGGCGTGACCCAGGTCGTGGCCTCGGTGCGCGAACGCCTCACCGCCCGGATCGACGATACGACCACGCAGGAGCAAGCGTGGCTGGTGCTGGCCGCACGCGCGCTCGCCGGCGGCGGCGACTTCGCCTACTCGGTCGACGGCGTCGGCGCCAAGTCGGCCAGCGACCCGGTCGTGATCAATCCCGACCAGGCCAGGATCGAGCGCGGCCTGCGCGTCAGGAACGACGGCGATCGCGCGGTCTGGATGCAGGTGACGGCCCGCGGCGTGCCGCGCGATCCGCAGCCGGCCGGCGCCAACGGCCTCAGCGTCACGCGGCGCCACCTCACCTTGACAGGCGAACCGGCGAACCTCTCCCAGATCCGACAGAACGACCGCCTGATCGTGTCGGTGAGCGGACGCAACCTCGAGGGCGGCTATCACGAGGTGGCTCTGCTCGACCTGCTGCCGGCCGGCTTCGAGATCGAATCGGTGCTGAACGAGGAGACGGCGAAGTCCTTCCCGTTCCTGTCCAAGCTCACCGTGCCCCGGATCGCCGAAGGCCGTGACGATCGCTTCTTCGCGTCCTTCAATCTGGGCGATCGGCTCTACCGGACCTGGTGGGACAACGAGAACCGCTTCGGCAACTCCTACCATGTTGCCTACATCGTCCGCGCCGTCACCCCGGGCACCTTCGCGCTGCCGGTGGTGAACGTCTCCGACATGTACGCTCCGCGCGTCTATGCCCGCAGCGCCATGGGCAGTGTCACGGTGGCGCCGCGCTGATCCCATGAGCGCGCGGCGCCTCCTCGTCGGACTTGCTCTTGCCGCCGCGGGCCTGGCGGCGGGGCTGCTGACGCTCGACCGACTGTTCCCGCCCGACCTCGCGCGCTACCAGGAACGCTCGACCGAGATCGTCGACGCCAACGGCCGTCTGTTGCGCGCCTTCACCACGCCCGACGGCAAGTGGCGGCTCAAGACAACGGCTGACGATGTCGATCCGGTCTACCTGGCCTTGCTGAAAGCCTACGAGGATCGCCGCTTCGATGCGCACTGGGGCGTCGATCCGCTGGCGGCGGCCCGCGCGGCTGGCCAATGGATCGGTCGCGGTCGCATCGTCTCGGGCGCCTCGACCCTTTCGATGCAGGCCGCCCGCCTGCTCGAGCCGAGGCCACGCAGCATTGCCACCAAGCTGATCCAGTCGACCCGCGCGCTGCAGCTCGAGTGGCGCTACTCAAAGCCCGAGGTACTGGCGATCTATCTCACGCTGGCGCCGATGGGCGGCAATCTCGAAGGCGTGCGCGCGGCTTCGTTCGCCTATTTCGGCAAGGAGCCGAAGCAGCTCAGCGCCGCCGAGGCCGCGCTGCTGGTCGCCATTCCGCAATCGCCGGAACGCCGAAGGCCTGATCGCGCCGCCGGCAGGGCCCAGGCCGCACGGGATCGCGTGCTGGTGCGCGGCCTGGAACACGGCGTCGTCGACCAGGCAGCCTACGACAGGGCGATCAGCCGCGCGGCGCCCGCGCGCCGGCTGGCGCTGCCGATGCAGGCGCCGCATCTGTCGGCGTGGCTGGCCGGCCAGTCGCCGGGCACGGTGGTGCCGACGACGCTGCGCTTCGAGCTTCAGGCGATGCTGGCCCAGCTTGCGGCCGAGGAGCGCGGCCAGTTCACGGACAAGGCCGAGATCGCCATGGTCGTGCTCGACAATCGCACCGGCGGTGTCGTGGCCTGGCTGGGGGGCTCCGACTTCTTCGGCCGCACCGGCCAGGTCGATCTGGTGCGCGCTCACCGCTCACCGGGCTCGGCGCTGAAACCGTTGATTTACGCCATGGCCTTCGACGATCGCACGCTGCATCCCGATACGCTGGTCGAGGATGTGCCAGTGCGCTTCCGCGACTGGCTGCCTCGCAACTTCGACCGCGACCACCAGGGCGCCGTCACCGTGCGCCACGCACTACAGCAATCGCTGAACGTGCCGGCCGTGCTGGCCATGGAAAAAGTCGGACCGCAACGCTTCCTCTCGACCTTGCGCACGGCCGGCGTCGCACCCGGCCTGCCGCCGGGCGATTCGGGCAACTCGCTGGGCATCGCGCTCGGCAGCGCCACGGTCTCGCCCCTGGAAATGGCGGGCCTCTACGCCGGCCTCGCCAATGGCGGCAGCTTCGCCCCGCCCATCGTGCGCCGTGATCGTCCGGCGCCCGCACCGGTCCAGCTGATCGGCCCGACTGCTGCCTGGTATGTCGCCGAGGCACTGGCCGATGCGCCGCTGCCCGAAGGCTTCGCTTCGCTCCCCGTGGCATTGCGCGATCGCCGCATCGCCTACAAGACCGGCACGTCGGCCGGCTTCCGCGACGCCTGGGCCGCGACCTACAGCACGAACTGGACGGTCGTCGTTTGGGTCGGCCACGCCGACGGCACGCCGCGTCCCGGCCAGCTCGGCCGCGTCGCGGCACTGCCGGTCGCCCTCAAGGCCTTTGGCCGCCTGCCTGCCGAGGACAATCGCGCTGCACCACCACCGCCCGACGTGCTGCGCGTGGCCTCCCATCGCGAGCTACCGCCGCGCATGCGCACGCTGGCACCGGCCGTCGAGAACCACGGCGGGCCGCGCATCGCCTATCCGCCGGCCGATGCCCGTATCGAACTGGGCGCCCGCGAGGCCGTGCCGCTGAGCGCCATGGGCGGCGAAGGCCGCCTGCGCTGGCTGGTCGATGGCCGCCCACTCGACAGTGCCAAATGGGTACCCGACGGCCCCGGCCAGGCACGCCTGGCTGTCGTCGACGAGGCCGGCCGCTCGACCTCGGTGACGGTGCGCATCGTCGAGCGGCGCTGATTGCGGGGCGGTTTACGGGCGCAGAGCCCCTTGTCAGGCAGGCCGAACTCCTGATTTATGGGCAAGGCCGCCGACCGGCCGGGTCAGGAGCCTTTTCACGAATGGCGTTAAAGAGCCTCGTTCTTGTTATTGCGGTGGCAATCACGCTCGGCCTGCCGGCACAGGCGCAGGAGACTGCGCCGGCCGCTTGGCGGGTCGAATGCACCGGCGACGGCAAGACGCTCGAGTGCCGTGCCGTCCAGCAGCTGATTTCCCAGGAAAACAAGCAGCTCGTCGTGCAACTCAGTGCCCGCATCGCCCCGGACACAAAGGCGCCGGCGCTCGCCCTGCAACTGCCGCTCGGGATCAATCTCGCCGAGCCGATCCAGATCAAGGTCGACGATGGAACGGCCGAGAAGGTTCCGGTGCAGACATGCACCGCCGCCGGATGCTTCGTTACCTTGCCGTTGAAGGATCCGCTGCTGGCGACCATGCGCACCGGCAAGACGCTCAGGATCACCGTCTATGACGCGACCAAACGGGCGATCACGATCGAGGTACCGCTTCTGGGCTTTGGCCTCGCCTTCGACAAGGCCACGAAGTAGGGCAGACCTAGGCCGCTTTGGCCTTCAACGCCTGCGCCACTTTCGACGCCGGTTCGCGACCGAGGGCCAGGCAGATGTCGCGGCCAGCCTTGGCGATGGCGTCGAGGTCGACGCCGTGCGCGATGCCCAGCCCGTTCATCAGGTAGAGCACGTCCTCAGTGCCGACATTGCCCGAGGCGCCCTTGGCGTAGGGGCAGCCACCGAGGCCGGCCACCGCCGTGTCGAAAACGGTGATGCCGCGCTCCATGACGGCCATGATGTTGGCCAGCGACTGGCCGTAGGTGTCGTGGAAATGCGCCGCGATCTTTTCACGCGGCATCTTTTCGGCCACGGCGTCGATCATGGCGATGCACTCGCCGGGCGTACCGACTCCGATCGTGTCGCCCAGCGAGACCTCGTAGCAGCCCATCCTGAACAGCCGCTCCGCCACGTCGGCCACCTTCGCGGGCGCCACCTTGCCGTCGTAAGGACAGGCGATCACGGTCGAGACGTAGCCGCGCACCTTCATGCCGTGCTTCTGCGCCGCTTCCATCACAGGTGCGAAGCGCTCGAAGCTTTCGTCGATCGAGCAGTTGGTGTTCTTGCGGCAGAAAGCCTCCGAGGCCGCCGTGAAGATCGCGATCTCTTCGCACTTCGACTCGATGGCGCCGTTCATGCCCTGCTTGTTGGGCACCAGCACGGGATAACTCACCCCCGGCTTGCGCCTGATCCTGGCCATCACCTCGTCGGTGCTGGCCATCTGCGGCACCCATTTGGGCGACACGAAGCTGCCGGACTCGACGGCACTGTGGCCCGCGGCCGTCAGCGCATCGATCAGCGCGACCTTGGCCTCGACCGGCACCGGCTTGGCCTCGTTCTGCAGGCCGTCGCGGGGCCCCACTTCGACCAGCCGTACACGCTTGGGATAATTCATCGTCGCCTCCCGAACCTGGCGCGATCCTACGCGATTCCCCGGAGCACGAGATACAGTCCGAGCAGAAACAGGCCGGCAAAGAACACCCTGCGGAATGTCGCCGCATCGAGCCGCCGGCGCAGCCACTGCCCCAACCACATGCCGATCAGCGCCGGCGCAAGCGCCAGCAGCGAGAGGCCCGCCGAAACGGATGAGTACGCGTCCAACCGCAACAGGCCCACCGCCAGCGCCAGGGTCGAGACGGTGAAGGAGAGGCCCAGCGCCTGCACCAGCGCGTCCCTGGCGAGACCGATCGCCTGCAGATAAGGCACCGCCGGCAGCACGAACACGCCGGTGGCGCCCGTGACCAGGCCGGTCACCGCGCCCACCAGAGGTGCCAGCCAGACCTCGTGCCGGCGTGCGACCGCAAGCTTCACGCCGGCCAGCCCGACGAGCGCGTAGAACACCAGAGCGACGCCCAGGGCGAGGACGGCGAAGCCGGTGTTGTTGCCGGCCAGGACACCGGCACCGGCGAGCGTGCCCGCGACGACACCAGCCATCATGCTCCAAAGCCGCCGGAAGAGACCGAGCGGATTGGCTCCTGCGACGAGCTGCCAGACATTGGTCACCAACGAGGGGACGACCAGCACCGCCGCGGCCTGCGCCGGTGCGAGCACGAGCGAGAGCAGCCCCATCGCAATGGTCGGCAGGCCCATCCCGATCACGCCCTTCGCCAGGCCCGCGACCACGAAGACGAGGGCTGCAAAGATCCAGACTGATGTCGCGGGTTCCATGGGTCCGAACCTGCGTGCAGCGCATGGGGGCGACAATGCGGAAGGCGCAGCGTCAGCCTCAGGCTTGGCCGAAGGCTGTCGGCGCTCTATGGAGGACCATGCGCTTCGATCTCATCGACCTTCGCCTGGTCCTGCATGTCGCCGACGCCGCCAGCATTACCCACGGCGCGGCGCGGGCAGGCATGGCGCTGGCTTCGGCCAGTGAGCGCGTCCGCGCCATGGAAGAAACGCTGGGAGCGCCGCTGTTCGAGCGCCAACGGCGGGGCGTCAGACTCACCGCAGCGGGCACTGCCCTTGTCCATCATGCCCGCGCCGTCACCCGCCAGTTGGAGCTGATGCGCGGCGACCTCGACCAGTACGCCAAGGGCCTGCGCGGCCGCATCCGCGTCTATTCCAATACCGCCGCGACGCTCGAATTCCTGCCGCGCACGCTCGGCACTTTCCTGGCGGCGCATCCCAATATCGACGTCGATCTCGAGGAGCACCCGAGCACCGAGATTGTGCGCGCGGTGGCGAGCGGCCGTGCCGACATCGGCATCGTGGCCGACGCCGTCGATGCCGCAGCCGAATTGCAGACGTTCCCCTATGTCGAGGACCGGCTGGTCCTTGTCGTGCCGCATCGCCATCCGCTCGCCAAGCGCCGGCAGATTGCCTTTCGCGAGGCCATGGCCTGCGACTTCGTCGGCCTGCCCACCGGCAGCGCTCTCCAGGACCATCTCGACGGCCACGCCGCCCGCGCCGGCAGCCGGCTGAACCTCCGTGTCCGGTTGCCCGGCTTTGACGCGGTCTGCCGCATCGTCGAGGGCGGTATCGGGGTCGCCGTGGTCTCCAAGGCCGCCGCCGAGCGGTGCCGGCGGTCGATGGCGATCCGTCTCGTCTCGCTCAGCGATCCCTGGGCGCGCCGCCACCTCCGGATCTGCGTCCGCGACCTGGGCTCCCTGCCCGCCCATGCCCAGCGGCTGGTCGGGCATCTCGGCGGGATTTCCCCCGCCGCCCGATAGGCTACAATCGGCGCCAGTTTGTAATGGAGATATGTCATGGCGCAGCAGCTCAGCAATCAACGCATCGCCTGGTTCAACGGCAAGTTCGTCCCCGAAGGCGACGTCGTGATTCCCTTTCGCGATCGGAGCTGGAAGTATGGCGACGGTGCCTTCGACATGACGCGCACCTTCAACGGCCAGCCGTTCCGCCTGAAGGAGCACATCGACCGCTTCTACCGCTCGCTGCGCTACCTCGAGATCGATCCCGGCCTCTCGCCCAAGGAAATGATCGCCCATAGCGAGGAAGTCGTGGCCCGCAACGAGCACCTGCGCGCCGCAGTCGGCGACTGGTGGCTGGGCCAGCGCGTCAGCCGCGGCGTCGATGCCGTGGGCGACGAAGGCTGGGAGCACACCGGACCCAACGTCGTGATCGAGATGACGCCGCTGCCGTTCGCCAAGCGCGCCAAGCAGTACCGTGATGGCGCCGAGGTGATGACAACGACGGCGCGCCGCATTGCTCCCTCGATGCTGTCGCCGCGCGCCAAGACGCACAATTATCTCAACATGATCATGGCCGAGAAGCCGGTGAAGGCGCTCAACCCCGACGCCTGGGCATTGCTGCTCGACGAGAACGGCAACCTGGCCGAAGGCATGGGCAGCAACATCTTCATCGTGCGCGAGGGCCAGCTGTTCACGCCGTCCGAGCGCTACGTGCTGCCGGGCGTCAGCCGGCAGATGACAATGGACATGGCCAAGCGCATCGGCGTTCCCTGCACGCAGGGCGACATCGACATGTTCGACGCCGCCAACGCCGAGGAGATGTTCCTGACCTCGACCAGCCTCTGCATCCTGCCGGTGAAGAACTTCAACGGTGCGCAGGTCGGCGACGGCAAGACGCCCGGCCCGATCACCAAGCGGCTGATCGACGCCTATTCCAAGGACGTCGGCTGCGATTTCGTGGCCCAGTACCTCAAGTTCATCCAGTAGCGCCCCTCCTGCAACAGGCGTAGACTCAGCCGTGTGGTAGATCGCGGCGACGTCGCGCTTTCGACCGGCTCGCGACCTTCGGACGATTCGTTCAGGAGGAGGCAGTCATGGCCGTGCAGAACCACGTTCGTAATCCCTTGGAATGGGCTTGGGATCACCTCAAGCAGACCGGCCACGCCGTCGAGGCGACGGCCCACACCATGGAAGGCACCTGGGAGGACCACGACGTCGCACCGCCCAGGGTGCGCCGGATCGGCGCCGCCGACATCGGCGATGCGCTGGCGCAAGGCCTCAAGGATTTTGCCGCCTGCCGGACCGACGTCGTCTTCCTCTGCCTGATCTATCCCGTCGCCGGCCTGGTCATCTCTCGCATGGCCTTCGACCACGGCATGGTGGCGCTGATCTTCCCGCTGGTGGCGGGCTTTGCGCTCATCGCGCCGTTGTTCGGCGTCGGCCTTTACGAGATGAGCCGGCGGCGTGAATGCGGCCTCGAGACGGGCTGGACGGACGCCTTCGGCGTCGTGCGCGCCCCTGCGATCGGCGCGATCCTCGTGCTGGGGCTCTTGCTGCTGGTCCTCTTCTGCCTGTGGCTGTTCGCCGCCTACTTCCTCTACACGGTCACCCTGGGCCCCGACGCGCCGGTCTCGGCCGCCGCCTTCGCCCGCGACGCCCTCACCACGCCGGAGGGCTGGACGATGATCGGCGCCGGCATGGCCGTGGGATTCCTGTTCGCGCTCGTGGTGCTGATCATCAGCGTTGTCTCGTTCCCGCTGCTGCTCGACCGCAACGTCGGCGTCGGTACCGCGATTGCCACGTCGGTCCAGGCAGTGCGCACCAATCCCGGCCCGATGGCGATGTGGGGACTGATCATCGCAAGCGCGCTGCTCCTGGGCGCGATCCCGCTGCTGGTCGGCCTCGCCGTCGTCCTGCCCGTGCTCGGTCACGCGACCTGGCACCTCTATCGCAAGGTTGTGGACTGACAGGCGTTGTCATCCCGAACAGCGCGGGGTAACCCCCGCGCTGAAGCGAAGGGACCTCTCGCTTCGGGATGACAGCCTGTAGGGGAGAGAATGTTCCGCTGGACCGTAAAGCAGCCGGCCGACGGCCTCGTCGTCGCGCCGGACGAGCGGCTGCCGTGGCCGCAGACGACGGCTCTGGGCATCCAGCACGTGGTGGCGATGTTCGGTTCCACCGCGCTCGGCCCCCTGTTGATGGGCTTCGACCCCAACATCGCCATCCTGATGAGCGGCGTCGGCACCTTGATCTTCTTCATTGCGGTCGGCGGCAAGGTGCCCAGCTATGTCGGCTCCTCTTTCTCCTTCATCTCGGTGGTCATCGCGGCAACCGCCTACGCCGGCCAGGGCCTCAACACCAACATCGCCGTGGCGCTGGGCGGCATCGTCGTGTGCGGGGCGGTCTACGCGCTGATCGGGCTTGTCGTGATGTCGACTGGCTCGGGCTGGGTCGAGAGGCTGATGCCGCCGGTCGTCACCGGCGCGGTCGTGGCCGTGATCGGCCTCAACCTCGCCCACATCCCGGTCAAGAACATGGCGCCGACGCCCTTCGATGCCTGGGTGCAGGCCATCACGTTCGTGACCATCGCACTGGTGGCCGTCTTCACCTCGGGCATGACGCGCCGGCTGCTGATCGTGGTCGGCCTGCTGGTGGCCAGCGCGGCCTACGCCGCGCTCACCAACGGCCTCGGCTGGGGCAAGCCGATCGACGACAGCCTGCTGGTCAAGGCTGCCTGGATCGGCCTGCCGGATTTCACCGCGCCCGTCTTCGATCCGCGCGCGATCGTCCTGATCGTGCCGGTGGCACTGATCCTGGTGGCCGAAAATCTCGGGCATCTGAAGGCGGTCGGCGCCATGACCGGCCGCAGCATGGATCCCTATATCGGCCGCGCCTTCCTGGGGGACGGCGTGGCGACCATGGTGGCGGGCGGCGTCGGCGGCACCGGCGTCACCACCTATGCCGAGAATATCGGCGTCATGGCGGCAACCCGCATCTATTCGACCGCCATGTTCGTGGTGGCGGCACTGTTCGCGATCCTGCTGGGCCTTTCGCCCAAGTTCGGCGCCCTGATCCACACCATACCACTGCCGGTGATGGGCGGCGTCAGCATCGTCATCTTCGGCCTGATCGCCATCGCCGGCGCCCGCATCTGGATCGACAACAAGGTCGACTTCCTCGATGGC
Source organism: Reyranella massiliensis 521 (assembly GCA_945862125.1). Lineage (GTDB taxonomy): Bacteria > Pseudomonadota > Alphaproteobacteria > Reyranellales > Reyranellaceae > Reyranella > Reyranella massiliensis_A. The sequence continues at coordinate 18,933 of CAMAYC010000030.1, read as the reverse complement.
CGCAACATGATGGTCGCCGCCATTGCCCTGGTCCTGGGCACCGGCGACTTCACGCTGAATTTCGGCGGCTTCGCCATGGGCGGCATCGGCACCGCGACCTTCGGCGCCATCATCCTGAACGCGGTGCTGAGAATGGGACGGCGCTAGTTCAGGCCGCCTCGAACTCCACCAGCTCGGCGCCTTCGTTGACCTGCTCGCCGACGGCGTAGCGCACGCTCTTGATCGTGCCGTCGGCAGGTGCCGCCAGTGTGTGTTCCATCTTCATCGCCTCGAGCACCAGCAGGGGCTGGCCCTTGCTCACCGTGTCGCCGGCCTTGACCCGGAGGTCGATGATCTTGCCCGGCAGCGGGGCCCGCACCGTCGCTTCCGCCGCGCCGGCGGCTTCGTACATCGAGAGATCGAGCGGATCGACGAGACGCAGGCGACGGCTGCGGCCGTCGGCGAACAGCGTGTAGTCGGCGCCGCCGTCGATGGCGACGCGCCGCACGACCGTCGCCACGAAGGTGTCGTCGCCCAGTCCGATCGCGAGCTTGTCGTCGTCGGTGCGCCGCACGCGTGCCTCCTGGGCGCCGCCGGGCAACTCAAGGCGCAGGCCGCCGCCGCGCAGGCGGCGGGCGATCACGGTAACGTCGCGCTCGCCATCCTTCCAGCGTACCTCGTCGTGGCCTTCGTCCAGCAGCCTAAAGCCGTTCTGCTCGTTCCACGGCGAATGGGGATCACCCGGCGTCGGCGCCCGGTCCTGCCATTCGACCAGCCGCGCCAGCGTGGCTATGGCGAAGGCGCGGTCGTCGGCCGGCGCAAGGGTCGCGAACAGCGTCGCGCGATGGCGCTCGATGAAGCCGGTGTCGACCTCGCCGCCGACGAAGGCCGGATGGCCGCACAGGGCCTTGAGCAGCGCCGCGTTGGTGGTGACACCCACCACTTCCGTCTCGCCCATCAGGGCCGCCATGCGCCGCAGCGCCGAGGTCCGGTCGCGGTCGTGCACGATCACCTTGGCGATCATCGGATCGTAGAAGGGCGTGACGGTGTCGCCCTGGCGGACGCCCGTGTCGACGCGGACGTGCGCGCCCTCCTCCGGCAGTTTCAGATGCACCAGCGTACCGGTCGAAGGCAGGAAGTTGCGCGCCGGGTCCTCGGCATAGAGCCGGACTTCGACGGCGTGGCCGTCGATGCGCAGCTCGTCCTGCGTGAGCGGCATCCGTCCGCCCGCCGCGACGACGAGCTGCCATTCGACCAGGTCCTGCCCGGTGATGGCCTCGGTCACCGGATGTTCGACCTGCAGGCGGGTGTTCATCTCCATGAAGAAGAAGGTACCGTCCTGGTCGGCGATGAACTCGACCGTGCCGGCGCCCTGGTAGCCGATCGCCCGGGCCGCCGCGACCGCGGCCTCGCCCATCGCCTTGCGCCGGAGCGGGTCCATGTTGGGCGCGGGCGCTTCCTCGATCACCTTCTGGTGGCGGCGCTGGATCGAGCAGTCGCGCTCGAACAGATAGAGGCAGCCGCCATGGCCGTCGGCGAAGACCTGGATTTCGATGTGCCGCGGCCGCGTGAGATACTTCTCGATCAGCACGTGATCGTCGGCGAAGGCGGCCTTGGCCTCGCGCTTGGCGCCGGCCAGGGCGTCGGCGAATTTGGCCTGCTCCTCGACCACGCGCATGCCCTTGCCGCCGCCGCCGGCCGAGGCCTTGATCAGCACCGGAAAACCGATGCGACCGGCTTCCTTGGCCAGCAGGTCCGGCGACTGGTCGTCACCGTGATAGCCCGGCACCAGCGGCACCTTGGCCTTTTCCATGATCTTCTTGGCTTCGCTCTTGGAACCCATGGCGCGGATGGCGGCCGGCGGCGGGCCGATGAAGACGAGCCCCGCCTTGGCGCAAGCCTCGGCGAAGCCGGCATTCTCGGACAGGAACCCATAGCCCGGATGCACCGCCTGCGCGCCCGTGCGCCTGGCGGCCTCGATGATCTTCTCGGCCACGAGATAGCTCTCGCGCGCCGCCGAGGGGCCTATGTGCACCGCCTCGTCGGCCATCGCGACATGGCGCGCGCCGCGGTCGGCGTCGGAGTAGACGGCCACGGTCTTGATGCCGAGCCGCCGCGCCGTCTTGATGACGCGGCAGGCGATCTCGCCGCGATTGGCGATCAGGATCTTGGAAAACATCGGCACCCTATTTCTTCATCGCCGGCCAGAAGTCCGTGCATGGCGCCTCGATCCAGCGCGCGTCGTCGCCCAGTGCCCGCACCCAGCCCATCCAGAAAATGAAATCGTCCAGCGCCTCGGGCGGGACATCCGGCCGTTCGCGCAGGAACGCCGCCTTTGCTTCTGCCGTCGCCGCCCCCGGAACCAGCACCATCTTCCACGGCACCCGGACGCAGTAGGACGCGGCGCCTTGGGCGCGCGCCTCGTCGACGCGGGAACCAAGGAAGGCGTCATAGGCAAAGGTGCCGGCCAGCGCGTCGGGCTTCTCCGTGAGATTCATCCAGCCCGCCTCCTCGGCAATGCAGCGGGCATGGCGGCGATCGATCGCCGCCGCGACCTTCTTCCAGGTCGCCACGTCGCCGGCGCCGCAGAGCTCGACGGCGATCGTGGCCTGGGCCATCGCCGGCCCCACCATCTCCAGCACCTTGCCGGCGGTGAACAACTTCTCCTCCGGCTGCGCCCAGCACGGCGTGGCGAAGAGAAGCGACACGGCGACCAGGAACCGCATCACAGCGCCCACTTCGGCCGGCGCTTTTCAAGGAACGCGCTCATGCCTTCCAGTGCTTCCTCGGTGACGCATTGATGGGCGACGTGCTCGCCGAGGAGATCGGCCGCCTGCGAATCGTGCGCGAGCGCGTCGACTTCGGTGATCAGTTTCTTGACCAGGGCCTGCACCGAGGGCGCGCCGCGCTTCAGCTCCGAGGCCAAGGTCGCCACTGTCTCGTCGAGCGCCTCGGCCTCGACCACCTGGTCGACCAGGCCGACACGCAGCGCCGTCGCCGAATCGAACAGGCCGCCATGCATCAGCAGCTGGCGCGCCACCCGGGGCCCCACCGCCTGGATCAGCACGGGAATGGCGATGCCCGCCAGCAGGCCGTTGCGGGCCGAGGTGAGGCCGAAGCGGACGCTGGAGGCAGCGATGGCGAAGTCGCAGGCCAGCATCAGGCCGATACCGCCACCGACCGCGGCGCCATGGACGCGGGCAATCGAGGGTTTGGGAAAATCATAGATCGCCTGCACCGCGCCCATCAGCGCGTCGGAGCCGACGCGGCGGGTGATGGCGTCCATGCCGGGCCAGGTCAGCACCCAGTTGAAATCGCCGCCGGCCGAGAAGACCGGTCCCTCGCCCGCCACCACCAGCACCCGCACGTCCGTGTCGGCGGCAAAGCTCTCGACCGCATCGATGATCAGGCGCGCGGTGTCGGCATCGAGGGAGTTCATCTCCTTCGGCCGGTTGAGGGTGAGCGTCGCCACGCCCGCCTCGATCCCGGTCTTCACGGTCTTCGTCGTGAGGGAGGAAGTCATTCGCCGATTACATCCGGAAGACGCCGAATTTGGTCGGGCCTATCGGCTGGTTCATCGACGCCGAAAGGGCGAGCCCCAGCGCCATGCGCGTGTCGATGGGATCGAGGATGCCGTCGTCCCAGATCCGCGCCGTGGCATAATAGGGATGGCCCTCGCGCTCGTACTGATCGCGGATCGGCTGCTTAAAAGCTTCTTCCTCGTCCTTGGACCAGGCGCCGCCTTTGGCCTCGATATTGTCGCGCCGGACCGTGGCCAGCACGCTGGCCGCCTGCTCGCCGCCCATCACCGAGATGCGCGCCGACGGCCACATCCAGAGAAAGCGCGGGCTGTAGGCGCGGCCGCACATGCCGTAGTTGCCGGCGCCGTAACTGCCGCCGACGATCACCGTGAACTTGGGCACATTCACGGTGGAGACCGCCGTCACCATCTTGGCGCCGTCGCGGGCGATGCCGCCGGCCTCGTACTTCTTGCCGACCATGAAACCGGTGATGTTCTGCAGGAACAGCAGCGGAATGCCGCGCTGGCCGCACAGTTCGATGAAGTGCGCGGCCTTGAGCGCCGATTCGTTGAACAGGATGCCGTTGTTGCCAACGATGCCGATGGGATAGCCCCAGATGCGGGCGAAGCCGGTCACGATCGTGGTGCCGTAGAGGTGCTTGAACTCGTCGAGTTCGCTGCCGTCGACCAGGCGCGCGATGATCTCGCGGATGTCGTAGGGCGTGCGCGTGTCCATCGGAACGACGCCGTAGAGCTCGTCGGCGGCATATTTCGGCTCGCGCGGCGGCAGCAGCGACACCGAAGGCGATTTCTTCCAGTTGAGATTGGCCACGATACGGCGCGTGAGGCCGATGGCGTGGCCGTCGTTCTGCGCATAGTGGTCCGCAACGCCGGAGGTCCGGGCGTGGACGTCGGCGCCGCCCAGCTCCTCGGCGCTCACGATCTCGCCGATCGCGGCCTTCACCAATGGCGGGCCGGCCAGGAAGATCGTGCCCTGCTTGCGCACGATGACCGTCTCGTCGCTCATCGCGGGCACATAGGCGCCGCCCGCCGTGCACGAGCCCATGACGACGGCGATCTGCGGGATGCCTTGCGCCGACATGTTGGCCTGGTTGTAGAAGATGCGGCCGAAATGGGTCTTGTCGGGAAACACCTCGGGCCATTGCGGCAGGTTGGCGCCACCGGAATCGACCATGTAGATGCAGGGAAGCCGGTTCTCCATCGCCACTTCCTGGGCGCGGAGATGCTTCTTCACCGTCATCGGATAATAGGTGCCGCCCTTCACCGTGGCGTCGTTGCAAACGATCACGCATTCGACGCCGCTGACGCGGCCGATGCCGGTGATCACGCCCGAGCCCGGCGCCTCGTTGTCGTACATGTCCATGGCGGCCAGGGGCGACAGTTCCAGGAACGGCGAGCCGGGGTCGAGCAGGGCCCGCACACGTTCGCGCGGCAGCAGCTTGCCGCGCGAGACATGGCGCTGGCGCGAGGCCTCGCCGCCGCCGAGGCGAACCTGTTCGGTGCGGCGGCGCAGATCCTCGACCTGGGCACGCATCGACTCAGCGTTGCGCTTGAAGGCGTCGGAGCGGGTATCGACTTCGGAGGTGAGGATTGTCATGGCCGGGCAAAACTGCCCGTACCCGGCCCCGCGTGCAAGGCCGCTAAAGGAACGATCAGGGGAGCTGCGAGAGCCTGCGCCAGCCGGCGCCTTGCGCCACGAAGCTGCGCTGGTTGGCGAGCGCCGCGGCAAAATCCGGATCTCGCTCGGCCTGATCCCTCAGCACCGCACTGGCGTGCATGCGAAAGGCCGCGAGCACCTCCGGCGACCACTGCTTGATGACGACACCCGACGCGCGCAGCTTATCGAGCGCCAGCCCCTGCACATTGGGCGACCTGCTCAGCATCCACACGATATTGGCCCGGCAAGCGGTCTCGATCTGCGCACGCTGCGCCGGAGACAGTTGCTCCCACTTGTCCTTGCGCATCAGGAAGTCGAGCACCGCCGACGGCTGCTGCCAGCCCGGCATGTAATAGGGCAAGCCGAGCTTGTCGAAGCCGAGCGAGGCGTCGATCGCCGGCGTCGACATCTCGCCGCCGTCGACCTTGCCCTGCTGCAATTGATAGAAGAATTCGCCGGGCGGCAGCGGCACCACCGTGGCGCCGAGCCGCGCCACGACCTCGGCCGCGAACTTTCCGAAGCGCAGCCTCTGTCCCTTGAAATCGGCGACGGTGTCGAGGTCGCCGCGAAACCAGCCGCCACCCTTGCCGCCCTGCATGCCGCACGGAATGCCGGTGACGCCGAGTTTGTCGTAGGCGGCGCGATGGATGCGACCGCCGTCGCCTTCGAGGATCCACGAGGTCATGTCCTCGGGGCCGGGGCCGAACGGGATCGTGGCGAACACGCCGAATACCGGGGCCTTGGCGGCGGCGTAACCCGACCAGGTGAAGGCAGCCTCGAGGTCGCCGGCGACGATCGCATCCAGCATATCGGCCGTCGGGACGATCCGGCCCGGCTCGACGATCTTGATGGCGAGCGTGCCGCCCGACATCTGCTTGACCGTCTTGGTGAAAAGTCGAACCCCTTCGCCGGAGCCCGGGAGGGCCGGATTGAAGGCCGTCTGCATCTTCAGGAGGCGGGCGGGCGGCGGCCCGATGTCGACAGCCTTGGACTTGTCCTGGGACTTGTCCGGGGATTTGTCCGGGGATTTGTCCTGCGCGAAGGCGAGGTTCGACGCCGCGAGAATCGCAGCGGCGATGGCGAGAATTTCCGAGACCTTACGGCGCACGACCGACCATCCGTCGCCCGGCTCCCCCTGTTCCCCCGGCCGCTTGTGCGGCCTTCTTCACACCCGCTGAGTTTTGCATGCGGATGGGCAGGGGACAAGCGAAAGGCGGGCCCTATAGGGCTGCCAATCCGCGGCCGATCAGGATGCGCTGGACGTCGCTGGTGCCTTCGTAGATCTGGCAGACGCGAACATCGCGCCAGATCTTCTCCACCAGGTAGTCGGAAACGTATCCGTAGCCGCCGTGAATTTGAATCGCTGCCGAGCACACTTCCTCGGCCATCTCGGAGGCATATAGCTTGGCCATTGCGGCCTCCGTGAGGCATTGCCGGCCGGCATCGCGCAGGGTGGCTGCATGCCATACCATCTGCCGGGCGACCGCGATCTTGGTCGCCATGTCGGCCAGGCGAAACTGTACGGCCTGGTGGTTGATGATCTTCGTTCCGAAGGCCTCGCGCTCGCCGGCATAGTCCCGCGCCGCCTCGAACGCCGCCCGCGCCATGCCGACCGACTGGGCCGCGATCCCGATGCGGCCGACCGACAGGTTGGCCAGCGCCACCCGGTAGCCCTCGCCCTCCCCGCCCAGCATCGCATCGGCGCCGACGGCGCAATCCTCGAAGGCGATCTGGCAGGTGTCGGACGATTTCTGCCCCAGCTTCTTCTCGATCGACGCCACGCGATAGCCCGGCGTCTTCGTCGGCACGATGAAGCACGAGATCCCGCGCTTGGGCGAGGCCGGATCGGTCACGGCGAAGACCAGCGCCATGTCGGCGGTGCGGCCCGAGGTGATGAACTGCTTCACCCCGTTCAACACCCAGCCGTTGCCGCGCCGCTCGGCCCGGGTCTTGAGGTTCGAGGCATCGGAGCCGGCGTGCGGCTCGGTGAGACAGAAGGCGCCCAGCACCTCGCCGCGCGCCAGCGGTTTTAGCCACCTCTCCTTCTGCTCCGGCGAGCCATAGGCCAGCAGCGCCGCGCAATCGGGCGAGTTGTTGACGCTCATCACGGTGGAGAGCCCACCGTCGGCCGCGGCGATCTCCTCCAGCGCCAGCACGTAGGAGATCATGTCGGCACCGGCGCCGCCCCAGTCGGCCGGCACGGTCATGCCCATGAAACCCATGCGCCCCATCTCGGCCAGCAGCGGCCGCGGGATCTCGCCCGCCGCCTCCCAGGCGCGGACATGGGGCAGCACCTGCTCCTGCGCAAAGGCGCGGGCGGTGTCGCGGATCAGGATCTGTTCTTCGTTGAGCAGCATGGCCTACCAGGGGATCTCGCTGCCGTCGTAGTTGAAGAACCGGCCGTTGTCGGCGGGCCTCAGCCCGTCGATCACCTTCACCACAGAGGGCACGCTCTGCTCGATGGTCAGCGTGGCCTGCCCGCCGCCCATGTCGGTCTGCACCCAGCCGGGATGCAGGACGACGCAGATCAGCTTTTTGTCTGCCGTGTCGCTCGACAGGCCCTTCCATTCCATGTTGAGCGCGGTCTTGCTGGCGCGGTAGGCGTAGCGGCCGCTGTTGCAGTGCGTGATGCTGCCGAGCCGGCTCGAGATCGCGATCAGCTTGCGATCCTTCGACCGCGCGACATGATCGACGAAGGCCTCGGCCATCATCAGCGGCGCCAGTGTGTTCACTTCGAAGGTCTCCCGCCAGGTCGCGGGATCGATCGAGCCCAAGACGGTCGCTTCCTTACCCGAGATGCCGGCATTGCAGATCAGCACGTCGATCGCCTCGCCCGACAGTTCCCGGGCGAGCGCCTTCACGGCCTCATAGTCGGTCACTTCGAGCCTGTGGGTCTGGATGTCGCCCTCGATACCCTTCAGGGCGTCGGGGGCGCGGGCACAGGCATGCACCCGCCAGCCCTTGGCGGCATATTGCTTCACGAAGTCGAGGCCGAGGCCGCGCGCGGCACCGGTGATCAGAACGGTACTCATGGCGGCGCCTCCGTGCGGCTCAGGTCCGATTGAGCAGACGGCTGCGCTGGCGCTGCCAGTCGCGCGCCTTGATCGTGGCGCGCTTGTCGTGTGCCTTCTTGCCGAGCGCCAGCGCGATCTCGAGCTTCGCCCGGCCCTTCTCGTTGAAATAGACTTGTAGCGGCACGACGGTGCGGCCCTGGCGCTGGATGGCGCCGATCAGCTTGTTGACCTGGCTGCGGTGCAGCAGAAGTTTGCGCGGCCGGCGCGGCTCGTGGTTGTTGCGGTTGCCGCTGGAATATTCTGGGATGGTGGCGTTAACCAGCCACGCTTCGCCCTCGATCGCCGTCACATAGGATTCCGCGATCGTGCTGCGGCCGCCGCGCAACGACTTCACCTCGGTTCCCGTCAGCGACAGGCCGGCCTCGAAAGTCTCTTCGATGAAGTAGTTGTGCCGCGCCTTGCGGTTCTGGGCGACGACTGTCTGACCAGGCTCGGGTTTCTTCGCCAATTCTTACTCGGCCAGTAGATTGATGAGCGCGCCGGAGGCGCGCGGTCCGGGAGACTCATGAATCTTCTGGACCGCGCGCATCCTGCGCGCCTCATACGCTTGAGCGGACTGGCTGATTTCAGCCACTAGTTGATCAGGCCGGCGTGGATCATGGCCTCGCGCACCGCCTTCTTGCTGCTCTCGGCGATCGGCACCATCGGCAGGCGCATCTCCGCACTCGCCTGGCCGATCAGCTCGGCGCCGAACTTCACCGGGCCGGGGCTGGTCTCGCAGAACATCGCCTTGTGCAGCGGCATCAGCCGGTCCTGCAGTTCGAAGGCCTTGTCGAGGTCGCGCTTCTTCCAGGCATCGTGCATGTCGCCGCACAGGCGCGGCGCCACGTTGGCCGTCACCGAAATGCAACCGTCGCCGCCCTGGGCCAGGAAGCCCAGCGCGCTCGCATCCTCGCCCGAGAGCTGGATGAAACCCTTCTTGGCCTTCAGCCGCGTCAGCGTCGGGCGCGCCATGTCGTAGGAGGCGTCCTTGATGCCGACGATGTTCTTGACCTGGCTGAGGCGGATCACGGTCTCGACCTGCATATCGCCGCCGGTACGGGGCGGCACGTTGTAGAGCAGGATCGGGATGTCGACGGCCTCGGCCACCGCCTTGAAATGCTGGAACAGGCCTTCCTGGGTCGGCTTGTTGTAGTAGGGCACGACCAGCATGGCGGCATCGGCGCCGGCCTTCTTGGCGTGCTGGGTCAGTTCGATCGCCTCGGCGGTCGAGTTCGAGCCGGTGCCGGCGATCACCGGCACGCCCGAGCCCTTGGCAGCGGCGATGCAGATGTCGATGACGCGCTTGTGCTCTTCCATGGAGAGCGTCGGCGACTCGCCCGTGGTGCCGCAGGGCACCAGCCCGTCGGTGCCTTCCTTGATCTGCCAGGCCACGAACTTCTCGAATCCCTTTTCGTCCACCGCGCCGTTCTTGAACGGGGTGATCAGCGCCACGAGCGATCCGGTGAACATGGAATTTCCTCCGATTTTTCTTCGAAATCCAGTCTAGGCCCCGCCCCCTGCCCCTGCAAGGCGGGCAACTTGCCCCCAAGCAGCCATTGTGATGCCGCAAGTCCCTGCCTACGATTCCTGGTGTGAAGACATTCTTTGCCCCTCTCCTGCTCGTCGCCCTGCTCTCGGGCCTGCCCGCCGTTGCCCAACAGGGCGGCGTCACGATTTTGCGCGGTCAAGGCGCGGACCAGCCGGCCCCCACCACACCCGATACCGGCGTCCGGCGCGTGCCGACCGACCGCAACGCGGCCCCGCGCCCCGCGCAGGCGCCCGTCCCCACCGCCCCGATTGCCGTCTCGCCGAATGGCATGGTGCCGGTCGCCCCGCCCAGCGAAGTGGCCCAGGCGATCGTCTCCTCGAAGCCGCTCGACGCCGCCGAGGCCGCCGCGCTTGCATCAGCCCTCAAGGCCGTGGACGAAAGCCGCTGGGCCGATGCCCGCGCGATGGTGGCGAACTTCCGCAATCCGGCGCTCACCCGCATCGTCGATTGGAGCATCCTGCGCACCGCGCCCCGGACCGAGGCCGACTTCGCGACAACGTGGCGATTCTTGCGCGAGAACCCGGGCTGGCCGGAGCCGGAGGTGCTGCGGCGCCAGGCCGAGGAGCGCCTCGGCACCGAGACGCCGGCCAGCGACGTGTTCCGCTACTTCACGGCCTTTCCGCCGCTCACCAGCTCTGGCCACATGCGCCGCCTCGAAGCGGCCAACACCGTGAGCCCGAACGATGTGGCGAAGTTCGCGCGCGACAGCTGGCAGAACGCGACCTTCCGCAATGCCGACGAGAACGATTTCCTCAACCGCTACGGCCATCTCCTGACCGGGCCCGACCAGATCGCCCGCTTCAACCGCATCCTGCGCGAAGGTCGTCCGCAGATCGCACGCGAGCTGCTGCCCAAGCTGCCGCCCGACTATCAGCCCGTGGCCAATGCGCGCCTGGCTATGGCCACGCGTGCCGCCGACGCGCCCACTGTGCTGCGCGGCGTGGCCGCCGCCCGCCTCAACGAGCCCGCCGTCCGGCTCGAGCGTGCGCAGTGGCTGCGCCGCACCGGCAATCTCGACGAGGCCAAGACGGTCATGTCGGGCAATCAGGGTACCAACCAGACCGACGCCTGGTGGAACGAGCGCAACCAGCTCGCGCGCGACCTCCTGGCCGCTGGCCGCCCCGCCGATGCCTATGCCGTCGTCGTGGGCCATGGCCTCACCAAGGGCGTGCCCTTCGCCGAAGCCGAGTTCCTCGCCGGCTGGATCGCGCTCCGCCACCTCAAGAAGCCGGCGGACGGACAGAAGCATTTCCAGACGCTCTACGACGGCGTCTCGACCGCGATCTCGAAGAGCCGCGCCGCCTATTGGCTGGGCCGGAGCCACGAAACCGCGGGACGCGCCAAGGACGCCAACGAGTGGTACGCCAGGGCCGCCGGCTTCGGGCAAACGTTCTACGGCCAGCTCGCAGCGCGCAAACTGCCCGGCACCGCCGCGCAACTGCCGAGCGATCCCGTGGCCAGCGCCGGCGACCGCCAGGCACTGGGCGGCCGCGAACTGGTGACGGTCGCGCGCTACCTCGGCCAGGCCGGCGCCTATGAGCGTGCCGGTCCATTCCTGCTCCGACTGGCCCGCATGGTGACGGCGCCGGGCGAGACGGCGCTGCTGGCCCAGCTCGCCGTCGACCTGAAGCGCCCCGACGTGGCGCTCACCATCGCAAGACGTGGCGCCGTGAACGGCGTCACCTTGTTCGATGCGTCCTTCCCGGTCGTCGACCTCGGCTCCACCGGCTCGATCGAGCGCGCACTGGCGCTGGCGCTCACCCGCCAGGAGAGCTCGTTCAACGCCGCCGCCGTCTCCAGCTCGGGCGCGCTTGGGCTGATGCAGTTGCTGCCCGGCACCGCGCGCGATGTCGCCGGCCGTGTCGGCGTGCCGTTCATCCAGGAAAAGCTCACGCGCGATCCCGCCTACAACGTCCAGCTCGGCACCAAGTACCTGGCCGAGATGCTGCAGAAGTTCGGCGGCTCCTACGAGCTGGCGGCGGCCGGCTACAATGCCGGCCCCAACCGCGTCGCCCGCTGGCTTGAAACGATCGGCGACCCGCGCGCCGGCAAGATCGACATGGTCGACTGGATCGAGATGATCCCGTTCCGCGAGACGCGCGACTACGTCCAGCGCATCATGGAAGGCGTCACCGTCTACCGCGACCGCCTGAACGGCCCGTTCAAGACGGTGCCGCCGGCAACAGGCCGGTCCTGAGGGAACGCCCCTGACCGGACGAAGGTCCAGCCCGGTGAAGATTCATCCCCTCAGAGCCGCGAGACGACCCGCTGCAGCTTGTCGCGGACCTGTTCGGCGGCCTGCTTGAGGCGGGGATTGTCGACCGCCATCATCGAGGCCACGGGATCGATCGCCGCGACCTCGATGCCGCCGTCCGCCTTCTCCTGCACCACGACGTTGCACGGGAGCATGGTGCCGATGTTGCCCTCGAGCTGCAGCGCCTCGTGGGCGAGCTTGGGATTGCACGCTCCCAGAATCCGGTAGCGGCGGAAATCGACACCGATCTTCTTCTTGAGCGTGTCCTTGACGTCGATCTCGGTCAGCACGCCGAAGCCCTCCTCCTTGAGGGCCTCCGTCGTGCGCCGGACCGCCTCGTCGAAGCCCGGCGCGAGGGTCTTGCTGATGTAATAGGACATGCCGTGTTTCCTTTCAGGCCGCCCGCTCGGGCGGTATTTCGGGCTTCTCAGGGCGAAGCCGGTTGATACCCAGCAGCTTCATGGCGAGGCGCTCGTAGCCCGGTTCGCTGGCGCCGGTGCGAACCTTGCGCAGGAAGTACTTCTCGAAGCCGACCTTGGCCGCGTGCACCCAGTAGCCGCGACTCGACCAGTTGACGTTGCGCGGCGGGATCTGCGGCAGCGCCACGAAGGCCACGCCGTCGTTGCCGAAGTCGGCAAGGCAGACGGCGTTCCAGGTGGGCTCGCGCGCCGGCGGCCGGCCGGCAATCAGGGCGGCGATGTTCTCCGCGACGGCCGCCACCATCGATTCGATCATGTAGCCGGTCTTGGGAACGCCGACCGGCACAGCCGTCTGTTCGTAGGGCGGGATGGCGATGCAGACACCGACGGCGAAAATGTTTCCATACGCCGGGTTGCGCTGGTGCTTGTCGACGACCACGAAGCCGCGGGGATTGGCGAGTCCCGGCAGGCCCTTGCCGTCGTCACCCAGCAGGCACGGGACGCCGCGGAAGGCCGGGATCAGCATGGCGAGCCTGGCCGGAAAGCGATGCTGCGGGCCGGGCTTGCCGTCGGACACGATCTCCGTGCACTCCACCGCGTCCGGCTCGACCCGATCGACCCGGGCGCTGGTCACCCACTTGATATCGTGATCGCGCAGCACCGACTCGAGCAGGCCCTTGGTGTCGCCAACGCCGCCCAGCCCGAGATGGCCGATATAGGGCTCGGACGTTACGAACGTGATCGGCACGCGGTCGCGGATTTTGCGGCGGCGCAGGTCGGTGCTCATCATCAGGGCGAACTCGTAGGCCGGGCCGAAGCAGGACGCGCCCTGCACGGCGCCGACCACGATCGGGCCCGGATCCTGGCAGAAGCGCTCCCATCGGTCCGCCGCCTTGCCGGCATGATCGACGTGGCAGATCGACAGGCTGTGGGCATCGGGGCCAAGGCCGGGGATCTCGTCGAAGGCGAGCGCCGGCCCGGTCGCAATCACCAGGTAGTCGTAGGAGAGCCGGCGGCCGTCGTTGAGCTCGAGGGCGTTCTCGGCCGGAAGCACGCGCTTCGCGCCAGTGGCGTCGAAGCCAATACCCAGATTCGCCAGCACTTCGGGCAGGTGAACCTTGATGTCATCGGGCTTGCGCCAGCGCAGCGCGACCCATGGATTGGATGGCACGAAATGGAACCACTCGGAGTCGGAAACGACCGTGACGTCTGCTGCCCGGCCGACCGCCGATCGCAGTTCGTACGCCATCGAAATTCCGCCAATTCCAGCACCCAGGACGACGATCTTCGGCATGGCATCCTCCGATCTTCAAAGCAAAAGGATTTCACACCCGGTAGTTGCGGGCCTTGCGATGAATCAAGGAACTCCTGCGGCGAACGGCCATGCTGCATCGATGAAGCAGAGCCGCCCCATCGAGCGCAGCAGGGTCATGTGGCGCCCGGCGTCAGGAGAAGGCGTTGCCCGCCTTGCAGCCGAGGCGCTTGAAGATCATCGCCGCCGGACAGAATCCGGTGAACGAAGCCTGTACGAGATTGAGGCCGACAAAGGCGGTGAACAGCAGCCAGTAGGAGCTGTGGAAGTGGCCCAGCACAAGGCTGGCCAGGATCATGACGCCTGCGAAAGCCATCACGGCGCGGTCGATCGACATGGTTCTCTCCTCTTCAAATCACCGGCGACGCGCCGGTCGACAATAGACATCGTGCAGAACGCCGATCACCTTGCTGACGCCGGTGTTGGCCAGCGAGTAGTGGATCGACTGCGATTCCCGGCGTGTCTTCACCAGTTTTGCTTCGCGCAGCTTGGCGAGGTGCTGCGACAGCGCCGACTGGCTGAGCTCCGTGATGGCCTCGAGTTCGCCGACGCTGCGTTCGCCCTTCACGAGCTCGCACAGGATGATCAGACGACGGTCGTTGGCGATCGACTTCAGGAAGGAAGCCGCTTCGCCAGCGCGGGATCGGAGTTCATCTATATTCATACTTGCTAATTTAGTTTTTGCTAATATATCTGTCAAGCCCAATGCACGAGGGCCCGCTCACCCGAGGAAATGCAGAATGATCCGCAAGACCGCCGCCGCCCTGCTGCTGATGGCCGGCGTCCTCCAGCCCGCCGCCGCCCAGCAGGCCGTGACCCGCCAGCAGGTCGACGACCGCAAGGCCGTCATCGCCACGGTCGAACCGGTGCGCGAGCTGCCGGCCCGCGCCCGGATCGGTGGCACCATCGTGGCGCTTAGTGTGCGCGAGGGCGATCAGGTTGCCGCCGGCGACCGCATCGCCCTGGTGGTCGACCCCAAGCTCGCGCTGCAGATCCAGGCACTCGAATCGCGAATCCAGGCGCAGAATGCCGCGCGCGAGCAGGCCCAGATCGACTTCAACCGCATGCAGCAGCTCCGAGGGTCGGGCACCGTTTCCCAGGCACAGCTCGATCAGGTGCGCACCCGCCTCGACGTCGCCATACGAACCTTCGAGGCCCTGCGTTCCGACCGCGAGGTCGTCGAGCAGCAATCGACCGAGGGCGCCGTGCTGGCACCAGCGGCGGGCCGCGTCCTCAAGGTCCCCGTGTCCGTCGGCAGCGTCGTGCTGGCGGGCGAGACGATCGCCACCCTGGCCACCGACAACTACATCCTGCGCCTGCAGCTTCCCGAGCGGCACGCCCGCTTCATGAAGGCGGGCGATACGATCCTGGTAGGGGCACGCGGGCTGCAGCAGCAGGAGCAGGAAACGCTGCGTCGCGGCCGCGTGCGGCTCGTCTACCCGCAGATCGATCAGGGCCGGGTGATCGCCGACGCCGAGGTCGACGGGCTGGGCGACTTCTTCGTCGGCGAGCGCACACGTGTCTATGTCGCGACCGGCAAGCGCGACGCGCTGGTCGTCCCGGCTGACGTCGTCTACCGGCGCTACGGCGTCAGCTACGTGAAGCTGAAGGACGGCACCGAGGTCGTGGTCCAGCTCGGCCTGCCGGTCGATGGCGGCGTCGAGGTGCTGTCGGGGCTCAACGAAGGCGACCTGGCGGTCAAGCCATGAAGCTCGGCATTTCCGGCGCGCTCACTCGCGCCTCGATCTCCTCGCCGCTGACGCCGCTCTTCCTGGTGGCCGCAGTGCTTGTGGGGGCGCTGGCATTGCTTTCCCTGCCGCGCGAGGAGGAGCCGCAGATCAGCGTGCCGATGGTCGACATCCTGGTGACCGCCAACGGCTACAAGGCCAGTGACGCCATCGAGCTGATCACCAAGCCGCTGGAGGACATCGTCAAGGCGATCAATGGCGTCGAGCACGTCTATTCCTTCACCCAGGACGACGCGGTGCTGGTGACCGCGCGATTCTTCGTGGGCACCTCGGAGGATGCCGCGCTGCTGCGCATCCACGAGAAGATCCGCGCCAACATCGTCGACCTGCCCAAGGGCATCCCCGAGCCCTTGATCGTCGGCCGCGGCATCAATGACGTGGCGATCGTGGCCCTGACGCTCGAGCCCAAGACCGGCGCGGCGGCGCGCTGGACCGACAACGGCCTCTACCAGATCGCCGACGAACTGCGGCACGAACTGGTCAAGGTCGACAATGTCGGGCTGAGCTACCTCGTCGGCGGCAGCGCCAACCAGATCCGCGTCGAGCCCGACCCGGAGCGGCTGGCCCTCTACGGCATCACCCTCAACCAGTTCGTCGACAAGCTGGCCAATGCCAACCGGTCGTTCGTGGCGGGCGCCTTCCGGCAGCTCAATCGCAGCGTCCCGGTTGTCGTCGGCCAGACCCTGCAGGGCGTGCCCGACATCGGGCTCCTGCTCCTCACCTCGCGCGATGGTCGTCCGGTCTACGTCAAGGATGTGGCCACCATCGTTGTCGGCGCGGCCGAGCCCGGCCACCGCACCTGGACGCTGGCCCGCAGCGCGTCCGGCGAGCTCGAGCCCCGGCCGATGGTGACGCTGGCCTTCGCCAAGCGCAGCGGCGCCAACGCCGTGGTCGTCGCCGACGAGATCCTGGCACGGCTGAAGACCGTGCAGGGCGCCCTGGTACCCGACGACGTCGCCGTGACCGTCAGCCGGAACTACGGCGAGACGGCCACTGAAAAGGCCGACGAGCTGCTGTTTCACCTCGCCCTCGCCACCGTGTCGATCGTGCTGCTGATCGCGCTCACCGTCGGCTGGCGCGAGGGCGTCGTCGTCCTGGTGGTGATCCCGACCACAATCCTGCTCACCCTCTTCGCCTCGTGGCTGATGGGCTACACCATCAACCGCGTCAGCCTGTTCGCCCTGATCTTCTCGATCGGCATCCTGGTCGACGACGCCATCGTCGTGGTCGAAAACATCGTGCGCCACTGGCAGGCACGCGGCGGCGCCGATCTCAAGACCACCGCCATCGAGGCCGTTGCCGAGGTCGGCAACCCCACCATCGTGGCCACGCTCACCATCGTCGTGGCGCTGCTGCCCATGATGTTCGTGAGCGGCCTGATGGGGCCCTACATGAGCCCGATCCCGGCCAACGCTTCGATGGCGATGATCTTCTCGTTCTTCGTCGCCGTCGTCATCACGCCCTGGCTCCTGTACCGCGTCGCCGGCCGCCATTTCGCCAAGGCGCCGCCGGCCGCGGCAGGGGCCGGCCACGGCGATGGCGGACGCCTCGGCCGACTCTATCTCAGGATCGCTCGCCCGCTGCTCACCGGCCGCCGCCGTGCCGGCCGCTTCCTGCTGGCCGTCGGCATCGCCACCCTCGCGGTCTGCGTGCTGTTCTTCACGCGGGACGTCACGGTGAAGCTGCTGCCGTTCGACAACAAGTCCGAGCTCCAGGTCGTCGTCGACCTGCCGCAGGGCACGACGCTCGAGGAGACCGACCGCTTCCTGATGGCGGCGGCCGGCCGGCTCAAGGACCTGCCCGAGATGACCGCGATCCAGGTCCACGCCGGCACGGCAGCGCCGTTCAACTTCAACGGCCTTGTCCGCCACTCCTATCTCAGGGTCTCGCCGCAGCAGGGCGATCTCCAGATCAATCTCCGTCCCAAGGGCGAGCGCAGCCGCGCCAGCCACGCCATCGCCCTCGATGTGCGCAAGCGCCTGGAGGGGCTGGAGCGCCCCGCGGGCAGCGTGGTGAAGGTAGTTGAAGTACCGCCTGGCCCACCGGTTCTCGCCACGCTGCTGGCCGAGATCTACGGTCCCGACGAGAAGACACGGCGCGAGACGGCGATGAAGGTGCGCGAGGCCTTCGAAAAGGTGCCCTTCGTGGTCGACCTCGACGACACCTTCCGCCCGCCGGGCGAGCGCCTGCGGTTCTCGATCAACCAGGAGAACCTCGAGTTCTACGGCGTCGAGGAGCAGGCGGTGTACGACACCATCGCCGCCATCATCGGCGGGGTGAAGGTCGGCTACTCCCAGCGCAGCCACAACGCCAAGCCGATCGAGATCGTGGTCAAGCTGCCACGCAGCGCCGAGTGGCTGGGCGAGCGCATCCTGTCGACACCGCTGCCGGCCGGCGGCACGCGGCGCCAGGGCGCCAACGTCGAGCTGGGCGACGTCGTCACGGTCAAGCGCGAGCCCGCCTCCTACACGCTCTTCCGGCGCGACGGCCGCTTTGCCGAGATGGTGCAGGCCGAAGTCGCCGGCCGCTTCGAGGCGCCGATCTACGGCATGCTGGCCGTCGAGGGCGAGATCGCCAAGCTCGACTGGGGCAAGGCCGGACCGCCCATAATCCTCTATCACGGCCAACCGGCCGACGAATCGAAGTCCGCTTTGCTGTGGGACGGCGAATGGGAGGTAACCTACGTCACCTTCCGCGACATGGGTGCGGCCTTCGGCGTGGCACTTCTCGGCATCTACCTGCTGGTCGTGGCCCAGTTCGGCTCCTACCGACTGCCGCTGGTCATCCTGACGCCGGTGCCGCTCACCCTGATCGGCATCGTGCTCGGACACTGGATGTTCGGCGCGCCCTTCACCGCCACATCGATGATCGGGTTCATTGCGCTCGCCGGCATCATCGTGCGCAACTCGATCCTGCTGGTCGACTTCGTCCAGCATCGCCGTGCCGAGGGCGCCGCGCTGCGCGATGCGCTGCTCGAGGCCGGCGCCATCCGCTTCAAGCCAATCTTCCTGACCGCGGCGGCGGCCATGATCGGCGCGGCCTTCATCCTTACCGACCCGATCTTTCAGGGGCTGGCGATTTCGATGGTGTTTGGGCTCGCATCCTCGACGGCGCTCACCGTGCTGGTGATCCCGGCGATCTACGTCTGGCTGCGTGACGATGGCAAGGAAGCCGGCACGACCTGACCGTCGGCAACCACGACGATCTCGCCCTCGGCGAGCGGCCGCCATTGCTCGTCGGTCACGGGGACGCTGGCCAAAAGCGTGATCTCCTGCGGCCCGGCGGCCGGCTCGATGGTGACGCCGGCCGGTGCCAGCGCTTCGGTATCGACGGCGCAGGCGCGCTGGAGGCACCATAGTCCCGGCGGCGCGATGGTTCCGTCGACCTGCGTGCGGCGGTGTCCGTGGCCGAAGACGAC
>CAMAYC010000029.1 GCA_945862125.1 Reyranella massiliensis 521 | reverse complement strand
ATGCGGCCGTTGCCGTCGCGGTCGACCGCCCACTTGGTGAAGGTCGACGGCATGAACTGCATGTTGCCCATGGCACCGGCCCAGGAGCCGCGCATCTGGTCGCTGGTCATGTGGTTCATGTTGAGGATGCGCAGCGCCTGCACGGTCTCGTTCGAAAAGAAGGCCGTGCGCTTGGTCATGCAGGCGAGCGTCGACACGGAGCGGACGACACGGAAGTCGCCCATGTAGCCGCCGTAGTTGGTCTCGATGCCCCAGAAGGCCATGAGGTATTGCGGCGGCACACCGTACTCGGCCTGCAGGGCGTCGAGCAGCGTGCGATGCTGCGCCATGCGCTGCTGGCCCTTGGCGATACGGTCGGCCGACACCGTCCCGCCGACATATTTGGCGTAGGTCAGCGAGAATTCCGGTTGGCGCCCGTCGAGGTCCACCACCTTCTGGTCGGGCGTCAGGCCCTGGAAGGCCTTGTCGGCGACGGAAGCCGGCACGCCCTGGCGCGTCGCCTCGGTCTTGATGCCCTGCAGGCAGTCGCGGAAGTCGCCGCTTTGCGCCCAGGCCGGTGTGGAAAGGAGCGCCGTCGTTGCGGCGAGGAAAGTCAGTTTTGTGAAGGGGGTCATGGCCGCGAGAATATCACGACCCGGCGACGGTCAACCCTTCAATTCTCACGGTCGGGGCGTTGGTCGAGCTCTTGAATTGCAGGTCGCTGGCCGGAGTCATGTGCAGGAACATGTCCTTGAGGTTGCCGGCAACGGTGATTCCGCTCACCGGCCAGGCGAGCTTGCCCTTCTCGATCCAGAAGCCCGAGGCGCCGCGGCTATAGTCGCCGGTGACGCCGTTGATGCCGAAGCCGATCAGGTCGGTGATGAAAAGACCACTCTTGATGTCGCCGATCAATTCCTCGACCGACAGCTTGCCCTTCTCGAGATAGAAGTTGGACGTGCTGGGCGAGGGCGGGCCGGAGACGCCGCGCGAGGCATGGCCGGTCGGCTTGAGGTTGAGCTGCCGGGCGGCCGCGAGATCGAGCAGCCAGGTGGTGAGGCGGCCGTCGTCGATCACGGCGAGGCGCCTGGTTGCGAGACCCTCGGCATCGAACGGCCGGCTGCCCAGCCCGCGCTTGCGCAGGGGGTTGTCGAGGATGCGGATGCCGTCGGCGAAAACTTTCTTGCCCATCGAATCCTTGAGGAAGGACGTGCCGCGCGCCACGGCGCGGCCGTTGATGGCGCTCGCAAGATGGCCGATCAGTCCGCCCGAGACGCGACGGTCGTAGACCACCGGCACGCGCGCACTCGAGGCCTTGCGCGGATTGAGGCGGCGGACCGCGAACTTCCCGGCGTTGCGGCCGACCTTGGCCGGCGACATCAGGTCCTCGAAGTGGACCGCGCTGGTCCATTCGTAGTCGCGCTCCATGCCGGTGCCTTCGCCGCCCACCACCGAGCAGGAGAGCGACCAGCCGCCGCGGCTATATCCGCCGGAAAAGCCGTTGCTGGCAGCCAGCATGACGGAGGAGCGGCCCCAGCCGGCCTCGGCGCCTTCAGAATTGGTGACGCCCTTGACCGCGCGGGCAGCGTCCTCGGCCTCCGCGACCAGCGACAGCAGCTTTTTGGCCGAGGGACGGCCCCTGTCGTCGAGATCGAGGTCGGGCCACTCGCGCGCCAGCAGCTCCTCGGGCGCGATGCCGCAGACCGGGTCCTCAGGGACCGCGCGTGCCATGTCGACGGCGCGCTGGGCCACCGTCCGCAGCGCCTTGGGCGCGAAGTCGGTTGAGGAGACGAAGGCCTGGCGCTTGCCCACGAACACGCGAAGGCCGAGATCGCGGCCCTCGCTGCTCTCGAGCTTCTCGCGGCGGCCGAGCCGCTGGGCGACCGAGATGGACTCGCCGTGAACGTAAAGCGCATCGGCCGAATCGGCGCCGGCGGCTTTTGCCCATTTCAGGAGGTCGGAAAGGAGATCAGCGTCAGGAGCGGATTTCTTTGCTTTGGCCATGACGCCGTTTCTACGCGCTAACGGGCGGTGTCGTCGAGATAGTACGAGATTGACACATCATTTAATCCTTTCAGTCACTTAGCGTTCCGAAACCCCATTTGTGGAAGGGACAAAAAGAGGACAAACTGTTGGAAACGCTAAGAGTTGTGTTCGCTAGAAAGACAATTCCGGGAACAAGACTACATGAAGTTGGTCGACGCGCACACTTATCGGGACGGACGGGTGAAGGTCTTCAAGCGGGATGGAGCCTTGAAGGGTACTTGGCACTACCGCCTGAAAATTCGGAACAGATCGGGATTCATTTTCCGTAGCACTAAGACACCCGATCTTCATGAAGCTGCTGAGATCGCTCAGACTGACTACGACGCGATTAATCGCGCGCAAAACAATCAACGACTGTACGAATAGCTCTCTGGGTGAAGCTTCGAAGTAGACTTAGGAGGATGAGGACAAATAGGGGACAAATAAAATATTCATAACTAACAGTATGATATTCAAGGAGAATTAGAACTATCTAGATAGTACGAGAAGAACAATACGCCCGACGCGCCGAGCCCGAGGAGCCAGAAGAAGGCTCGCGCGGTATCGGCCACGAATTCGGTCTCCGGCCACAGCCGGGCGATGGCGTCAGCCGCGAACTGGTGGCCGATCAGGCCGATCATCGTGCCCAGCATCGCCGAGATCGCCACGTTCCAGGTGAACCGCGCTGCGCGCATGACCGGCCCCTCCCGCCGCCGGAGCGGCGAGCTGGGGTCGGGCGGGATCGCCGGGAGTGGCTTGGCCAAGGCCTATCGCTGGGCGCGAAGGGCGCGGTTGGCAGCGCAACTCACGGCCTTCAGCGAGGCTGTCACGATGTTGGCGTCCATGCCGACGCCCCACAGCACACGGCCGTCGCCGGTCTCGGCCTCGATGTAGCTCACCGCCGTGGCGTCCGAGCCGGCGCCGGCGGCATGCTGATGGTAGTCACGCACCTTGATCGTGACGCCGCAGTTCTTGGCAAGCGCATCGACGTAGCCCGCGATCGGGCCGTTGCCGCGCCCGCTGATCGTCTGCTCCTTGCCGTTGAACGTCACCTTGGCGTCGAGAAGACGCACGTCGGGATGGCCGGGCTCGGGCACAGTCGTGTGGCTCGTGAAGGCGACCGGCGTCTTGTTCTCGAGATACTCCTTGCGGAAGGTGTCCCAGATCAGTGCCGGCTGGATCTCCTTGCCGGTCTCGTCGGCAATCTGCTGGATCACCTTGGAGAACTCGACCTGGAGGAGCCGCGGCATGTCGATGCCGTAGTCGCTCTTCAGGATGTAGGCGATGCCGCCTTTGCCGGACTGGCTGTTAATGCGGATGATGGCCTCGTAGCTGCGGCCGAGATCGGCCGGATCGATCGGCAGGTACGGCACTTCCCAGACCTTGCTGTTCGACGCCTCGAGCGCCTTGAAGCCCTTGTTGATGGCGTCCTGGTGCGAGCCCGAGAAGGCGGTGAACACCAGGTCGCCGCCGTAGGGATGGCGCGGATGGACGGGGAGCTGGTTGCAGTATTCCACCGTCTGGCGGATCTCGTTGATGTTGGAGAAATCGATCTCGGGATCGACGCCCTGGGTGAACATGTTGAGGCCCAGCGTCACCAGATCCACGTTGCCGGTGCGCTCGCCGTTGCCGAACAGGCAGCCTTCAATGCGGTCGGCGCCGGCCATGAAGCCCAATTCGGCCGCCGCGACTCCCGTTCCGCGGTCGTTGTGGGGATGCAGGCTGAGGATGATCGAGTCGCGGTACTTGAAGTTGCGATGGCACCATTCGATCTGGTCGGCATAGACGTTGGCCGAGGACATCTCGACGGTGGCGGGCAGGTTGATGATCATCTTCTTCTGCGGAGTGGGCCTGTAGATGTCGCCCACCGCGGCGCAGATGTCGCGCGCGAACTCGAGCTCGGTGCCGGTGAAGCTCTCCGGCGAATACTCGAACACCCATTCGGTCTTCGGATCGGCGTCGGCGAGCTGCTTCACCAGTTTGGCGCCCGACACGGCGATCTCGATGATGCCGGCGGTGTCCTGTCCGAACACGACTCGTCGCTGCAGCGTCGAGGTCGAGTTGTAGAGATGGACGATGGCGCGCTTGGCGCCGCGGCAGGCCTCGAAGGTGCGCTCGATCAGTTCGGGCCGGCTCTGCGTCAGCACCTGGATGGTGACGTCGTCCGGGATCATCTTCTTCTCGATCAGCTCGCGCACGAACTCGAAATCGGTCTCCGACGCCGCCGGGAAGCCGACCTCGATTTCCTTGTAGCCCATCTGGACGAGGAGCTTGAACATCCGCGTCTTGCGGTCGGAGTCCATGGGTTCGATCAGCGCCTGGTTGCCGTCGCGCAGGTCGACCGCGCACCAGATCGGCGGCTTGGTGATGACGACGCCGGGCCACTTGCGGTCCTTGATGTCGATCGGCTTGAACGGAGTGTATTTCTCGGCCGCGGACGGCATCATCGGTTTCTGGACGGACATTTGAAACTCCTCGCGCCGCTGCCGGCCAAAAAGGCTCTGGCGATCTACTGCGATGGAACTGGGCTGGCGGCGACTTGTGAAGGTAGGGAGACGGACGACAACGCGACCCGCAGGGCCCCGGTGTGGGGCGGCGGATCAGCCGATAAGTCGAAGCGTCGTCAGTCGCAGCATGTTGGCGCGAACTTCCCCGATTTGGGGGCGCGCGTCAACCGCGAGGACTGGGTCGTTCCAGAGATACTGCCTAGCGCAACGGCAGGCTGATACCGAGGTTCAGGCTGCCGACCGGCGGATAGGGCGCGGCGTAGACCGGATAGGCGGGCGCATACATCACCGGCGCGGGATAGACGACCACCGGCCTAGGTGCATAGACGACGGGCGCCGGCGCGTAGACATGTCCCGGCGGGACCATGACGTAGGCAGGTGCGTAGTAGCCGCGATACTTCTTGCCGTTGCCCTCGCCGGCCTCGGCGCTTGCTGCAGCGCCCATGATCGCGGCGCCCGCCGCGAAAGCCGCCAGAATGCCTCGGCCGTTCCGTCCACTCGGGAGCTTGTTCGGGTCGTCGCGCATTGCAGCCTCCATCGACAACAGGAAAACGCCAGCAAGTGTTGGAACGTTGCGTCTGGATTATGGCGGGTATGAGGAGAGCAGCGCCCGTTTCTCGACAAGTTTCGCAGCGGCCCGCGATCAGTCTGTGGTAGTCGAAAGGGAAATCAGGGGAGGAAGCAGCGATGGCGGGTCCGTTGGCCGGCGTCAGGATTCTCGATTGCACAACGGTGGTGCTGGGACCGTGGGCCGCACAGCAGCTGGGCGACCTCGGTGCCGACGTGATCAAGATTGAGCCGCCCGAGGGCGACACGACGCGCCAACTCGGGCCGGGCCGCAATCCCGGCATGGCCGCCTTCTATCTCGGCTGCAACAGGTCCAAGCGCTCGGTCGTGCTCGACCTGAAACAGGATTCTGGTCGCAAGGCGCTTTTCAAGCTGGCCGAGACTGCCGATGTGCTGATGCACAACTACCGGCCCGACCCCGCCCGGCGCCTTGGGGTCGAGTACGAGAAGTTCGAGGCGATCAATCCGCGGCTGGTCTATGTCGCGGCCTACGGCTACCGCGCTGCCGGTCCCATGGGGCCGAAGGCCGCCTACGACGACATCATCCAGGCGGGCTCGGGCCTTGCCGCGTTGCAGAGCGTGGTGGCGGGACAGCCGCGCTTCCTGCCGACCATCGTGGCGGACAAGACGAGTTCCAACGGCGTCGTCTCGGCGTTGCTTGCCGCGCTCTACGCGCGCGAGAAGACCGGCCGCGGCCAGGCGGTGGAGGTGCCGATGTTCGAGACGCTGGTTTCGTTTGTCATGGTCGAGCATCTCTACGGCGAGACGTTCATCCCGGCGCTGGATACGGCAGGCTACAAGCGCGTGCTCAACAAGGAGCGGCGGCCCTATCCTTCCAAGGACGGCTACTTCGCGCTGCTGCCCTACACCGACGGTCACTGGAAGGAATTCTGCACCTTGGTCGGCCGCGAGGACCTCGCCAAGGATCCGCGCTTCCAGGGCATGGCCAATCGCCTCAAGCACGTCGAACAGTACTACTCGACGCTGGCCGGACTCTGCGCCGAGCGCACCAATGCCGAATGGGTGGCGCTGCTGGGCAATTCCAATGTGCCGCACGGCCCGGTCAATACGCTCGACGACCTGTTCGTCGACCCGCAGCTCGAGGCCACCGGCTACTGGCAAGAAGTCGAGCATCCCACCGAGGGCAAGCTGCGCATGCCGGGCATCGCGCCCAGCTTCAGCAAGACCAAGCCCGAGATCACCCGCCTGCAACCCCGGCTGGGCGAACACAGTCTCGAAGTCCTCAAGGAGGCCGGCTTTACGGCTGGCGAAATCGACGCCATGCTCAAGTCCGGCGCAACCAAGACGGCCTGAACCATCGGGGCTCTTCGAACCGCAGGGGCAGTTGCCACGCCTCCGCCGCGAAGCTGCCTTTACGGCTGCCGAAATCGTCGCCATGCTGAAGGCTGGCGCGGACCAAGACGGCATAGACCGTCACCATAAACCCACCGTGCCGCAGGGAGGAAAGAATGACCGTTCGCTCGTCGCGGCGCGATGTGCTGCGCCTTGGTTCCATTGCTGCCGCTGCCGCGGCTCTGCCGGTTCCTGCATTTGCCCAGGCACCTTGGCCGAGCAAGCCGATCCGCATCATCGTTGGCTATCCGGCCGGCGGCCTGACCGACACTTTCGCACGCGCCTATGGCGACTTCATCTCGCAGAAGACCGGCCAGCCGGTTTCGGTCGAGAACAAGGCCGGCGCCAGCGGCGCTATCGCCGCCGAGCAGGTGAAGAATGCGCCGCCGGACGGCTACACGCTGATGTGGACGATCTCGACCACGATGATCATGAACAAGGTGCTGTTCAAGAAGCTGCCCTACGATCCGGACAAGGACTTCGCCCTGATCTCGTGGATGGACGCGGGCCACCTGCCGCTGATCGTCAACAAGAACGTGCCTGCCAAGAACCTCAAGGAATTCGTCGAGTACGCCCGCAACAACAAGGTCAGCCTCGGCACCTACGGCGCGGGCTCGTACAGCCACGTCGCCGTCGAGGCGCTGAACCGCCATTACGGACTCAAGATGGAGGCCGTTCACTATCGCGGCGAAGCGCCGATGTGGACCGACGTGATGTCGGGCGCGATCCAGGGCGGCAGCGGCAGCTACGCCGCCGCCTCCAGCGTGCTTCAAAGCGGCAACGGCCGTGCCATCGCCGTGCCGACCAAGGAGCGGATGAAGAAGCTGCCGGACGTCGGCACCTTCTACGAGCAGGGCGTGACCGACGTCGCCTTCCAGGTGCAGGGCTTCATCTGCCTGGTCGGCCCGGCCGGAATGCCCAAGGAGATCGTCAAGAAGCTCTCCGACATGATGGTCGAGGCCGGCAAGAGCGAGCGCATCCTGAAGATCCTGGACACTTTCGGCATCGACCGCGCGGCCCAGGACCAGGCCTTCTTCGAGAAGATCGTGGCCGAGCAGGGCCCGATCTGGATCGACCTGGTGAAGGGGCTGAAGCTCGAGCCGCAGTAAATTCGGCGTTGCGCCATATATCTGCCATAGAGAATGTTTATTCGGATTTTCTACTATAGGTAGAATATCTGAGGTGAACGACCATGGCTCTGGATGTCTATGTCGGACCGCTCACGCTCTACTACGCTGGCCAGTGGGAAAATGTTGCTCAGGAGGCAGCGCGACTGCAGGGCGCGGCCTATCACACGATCCGCCTCGACGATCCCGAGGACAAGGTTGAGGATCCGGAACGAATCCGCGCGGCTATCGTCGCATGGCGCAGCCAGTTGAGCGACGGACTGGGCTCAAACATTGTCCGTCCTCTCGATTGGGATGAACACTGCGGGGACTACGTCACGGCGCGTCCCAACTGGGATGGCTTTGGGTCCCTCATATTGTGGGCAGCCTATGACGATCACAAGGATCTGCAGCCGCCCGCGCGTTTCGTCGAACTGGCGGGCGATCCTGCCTATCAACGGGCCACGGCGAAGGAAGCAGAATCGCTCTACCCTCACCTCATCAGGGACGTCGAATTCTGGCTTCCAAGTCCTTTTGATTTCACCTTCAAGGCTGAAGGTCCCAACGGTGACGTCGTTACCTTCGGTTCTGCAATGACTCTGCTGCTTCACCTGCAGGAGTTGAACGACAGGACCTGGAAAGCCGATCGCCCCACGATCGAGGCTTGGGGAGTCACCGCGCCAAAGCCCGGTGGTCCGCTCGAGGAGGCGGCCAAGTACGGCTTCTCCGACATGTTCATCTTGGCTGAAATGGCCTGCGAGCGAGGCATGCCGATAAAGCTCGACTATTGATGTCCGTGGGGACGGTCGGGCGGTTCCGCGTTTGGGTCTTCAGGTATTTACTTTCGGTTGTATGCACGGGATAAAATAACGTGTAGAGCAACTGAAAGTTGTGTGGCGTCTCGACGCCCGCGGAACCTGAAGAGGACATCGTTTCATGGCCCTCGACGTCTATGTCGGGTCGCTCACGCAGTATTATGGCGTTGCAGACAACCAGATTGCGGCCTTCGCCCAGCGTCCCGAGGATGTTCATCCGGCCGTCGTCGCCTGGCGCACCGCCTTGAGTGAGAGGCTGGGCGAGAACATCCCGGCGCCGCTCGACTGGGATGAAACACCCGCGGCGCCGCATTTCACCGGCCGGCCGGGATGGGACGGATGGGCGGCGCTGGTGCTGTGGGCGGCCTATACCGAGCATCCGGTGCTCGGTCGCCCCAATACCCTGCCCGACGAATGGGAGAACGACCCGGCGCTGGCGCGCTGCAATGCCGAGGGCTTCCGCTCGCGCTATTCCCATCTCGTGCGCCATGCCGAACTGTGGTTGCCCAGCCCGTTTCTTTTCACCTTCGACGGCGAGGATGTGGGAGGCCACAGGGTGGTCATCGGCTCGGCGCCGACGCTGCGGCGCCAGCTCGCCGATCTCAATGCCGCGACCTGGAAGGCCGTTGACGGTGTGGTGGCGGGATGGGGCCGCAAGCCGCCGCCTGACAAGGCGCCGCTGGAAGCACGCGCCCGCTACGGCTTCGCGGCGATGGTGCAGGCGGCGCAGCACGCGGTCGATCGCCGCCTGCCGATGAAGCTCGACTACTGACACGAAGCCGCCCGCAACACCGGTGTGCTGCGGGCGGTCGGTTCCTCCAGTCAAGGAGGAGAGATCAGGCCGTGGGAGACGTGGCCGGCGGCGCCGGCGGACGGCCGTGGCGGTCGTTCATGAACTGATCGAACTCGGCGCGGTCCTTGGCGGCCCGCAGCTTGTCGAGATAGTCCCGGAACTCGCGCTGATCTTCCTCGAGCTTGCGCAGCGTCTCCTCGCGGTATTCGTCGAAGGCGACATTGCCGCTCGAGGCGTCGCGGCCCCAGCGATGACGGCGCTTCCAGTCGCGGAACTCGGCGCGGGCGGAGCTGCCGTCGGGTGTGTGCCAGTGGCCATAGCGCTTCGAGCAAAACATGCGTCCACTCCATTTCAGGTAAACCAGAAGAGCGATGCCGATGGGCCAGAACAGGATGAAGCTGAGAACCATCAGCGCGATCCAGGCCGGCTTGCCGATGTCGTCAATTTTCGAGATCAGGCCCATGCGGAGCCCCCCTTTTGCTGCTGTTAACGATGTAAATGTTAACGACATTTACATTGGGTATTCCGATCCCGGGAGTCAAGGGGCGCCCGGCGGGAATCAGGCCTTTTGTGGGAAACCCAGTCCCTGGAGATAGATGAGGACCTCCGATTCGAGCAGTTCCTCGGCCGTCATGGGCAGTGGCCGTCGTCCGGCGTCGCCGCGCCCGAACAGCGACGCGATGCCGTGCGACATCGACCAGATGTGCAGGCTCATCATCAGGGCCGGTGGCCGCTTCCCGGCCGGCAGCAGGGTGACCAGCACGTCGGCCGCCGCCCGCAGCACGCCGAAGGCGCGGTCGGAGGCGGCGCGCAGGTCGGGGCTGAGATCGGGCGGCAGGCCCGATTCGAACATGGCGGCGTAGTAAGCCGGTTCGGCGCGGGCGAAGGCGAGGTAGGCCTTGCCGACATTGTTGAACGCCGTCATCGCGTCGGGCATGCCCCCGTTCCAGCCGGTGGTGAGCATCGCCTCGAAGCGCTGGAAGCCCTCGCGCGCCACGTCGGCCAGCAGCGCCTCGCGGTCGCGGAAATGGCGATAGGGCGCGGCCGGGCTGACGCCCGCCGAACGCGCGGCATCCGCGAAGGTGAAGCCTGCCGGGCCCTTCTCCTTGATCAGGTCGCGCGCGGCCTGGATCAGCGCCTCGCGCAGATTGCCGTGGTGGTAGGCGCGCTCGGCTCGCTTCTTCCAGCTCATGTTAAGAGAGTTTACATTAAAGCGTCGTGCAGCAATAGCGGGCAACGATAGAGAGCAGCTGTGCATTGCATCGCGCCCGTCCTTGTGGCCGGATGCGGTCATGGCTCTCATTTTTGAACTGCGCCCCTCAAACTCCTCCGACCTGGCCTTCTGCTGGCCGATTTATCGAGAGGCGACGCAACCGCTGACCGAGGCGCTGACGCAATGGAACGAGGCGGCCCAGCGGAAGCTGGTCGAACAAGCCGTCGGGCACGCCGGAACGTCGATCCTGAAGGCTGAAAATGCCGATGCGGGCTGGCTGCAGGTCGAGGAAACGGGGGGCGCCGTGCAGCTTCGCCATCTTTATCTGGCGGCACCGATGCGCAATCGCGGCCTGGGCAGCGCCTTCCTCGTCTGGATGAAGGAGCGGGCCGACCGCAAGCGCAAGGATCTCGTCCTGGAAGTGATGACCAACAATCCGGCGCAGCGGCTCTATGAGCGCCTGGGTTTCAAGCCGCTCACCACCGAGGGCAACAAGGTCATGATGCGGTACTGACCGCACGTCGGCCGGACAAGTCGGGCGGAGACTCGAAATGGAACTCTGGACAACGACCGTGGCCTCGGCACGCGGCGCGCAACGCAGTGCGCAGGAAATCGAGGCGGCGGGCTGGGACGGTATGCTGGTGGTCGATTCGCAGAGCCTCTCCGGCGACCCCTATGTCTCGCTCGCCCTGGCGGCGACCGTCACCACGCGCATCGGCCTCGGCACCGGCGTTACCAATTCGGTCACGCGCCATGCCGCGGCGACCGCGACGGCCATCACGAGCGTCAACCGGATCTCCAACGGTCGGGCCGTGCTGGGCATCGGCCGCGGCGATTCGGCGCTCGCCCATCTCGGCCGCGCCCCGGCGCGTCTCGCGCAGTTCGAACGCTACCTGCGCCAGCTCCAGCTCTATCTTGCCGGCGACTCCGTGAGCTTCGACGACATCGACATCCCAATCGACGTCGCGCCGCCCTTGTCGGCGCTGCACCTGCACGACGCGCCGCCGGCCAGCCGCATCGGCTGGATCGCCGAGGGCCTGAAGGGCGGCGCCCAGGGCAGCGGCAAGGGTAATGGCAAAGTGCCGGTCGAGGTCGCGGCCAGCGGTCCCAAGGTGATCGCCATGGCCGCGCTCCATTCCGAGCGGATCATGTTCACCCTGGGCGCCGATACCGAGCGGCTGGCCTGGGGGATTGAACTCGCAAAGAAGACCCGCAAGGACGCCGGCCTCGATCCGGACGCCATCGCCTTCGGCGCCTATGTGAACCTGGGGTGCCACGGCGAGATCGCGGCAGCGCGCGGCCTGGTGCGTGGCGGGCTCACCACCTTTGCGCGTTTCTCGGTGATGCACGGCAAGGCCAACGGCCCGGTTTCTACGGGAGATGCCGCCGTGCTGGAGAAACTGCGCAGCAATTACGACATGCGCAAGCATACCCAGGGCGATTCGCGCCAGGCCGGCACGCTGACCGACGATTTCGTCGACCGCTTCGCCATCGTCGGCACGCCCGACCGCTGCATCGAGCGCCTGCGCTCGCTGAAGGCGCTCGGCCTCGACAAGGTGGCGATCAGCGGCGGCATGCGCGGCGCCTCGGCCGAGGATGCCGCAGTAAGCAAGCGGCTTGTCGCCGAGCAGGTGCTGCCGGGGATGCGGTTTTCGTAAGCCAGATCGTCGATCAGGCCTTGCACCTGAACAGCACGTAGTAGTTCACCTCGCCGGACAGGCCCTCGCTCAGGATTTCATGCGGTCGGCCCTTGCAGGTGCGTTCGATGAAGCGCGGATAGACATTCTGCGCGCGTTCCGCTTCGTTCTCGCTGTCGGCATTGATCACCAGCGTGGCGCGCACGATCAGCATTCGGTATTCGCCGGGCGTCCCGGTCGATCCCAGACGGACCTCGTATTTACGCCCGCCGACCGTGACCATCTCGACCTGCGTATCGTCGAGCGAGGCTTTTGGGGCACAGGCGCCTAGGAACAAGGAGGCGGTGAGAATCGCGGCGACCGCGACGACGATCACTCTCATGGCTTTCTCCAGATGCTCTTCCCGCTCCCCGGCAGTCCCAGCTCGCTCCACATCGCGTCGACCTTGTCGACAACGGCCTGGTCCATCTTGATCTGCCGGCCCCATTCGCGATTGGTCTCGCCGGGGAATTTGTCCGTGGCATCGAGGCCGATCTTCGAGCCGAGACCCGAGACGGGACTCGCGAAGTCCAAGTAGTCGATCGGCGTGTTCTCGATCACGGTGATATCGCGCGCTGGGTCCATGCGGGTGCTGAGCGCCCACATCACCTGCTTCCAGTCCCGTGCATCAATGTCGGCATCCACCACGATCACCCACTTGGTGTACATGAACTGGCGCAGATAGCTCCACACGCCCATCATCACGCGCTTGGCGTGGCCGGCGTAGGCCTTCTTCATCGAGACCACGGCGATGCGGTAGCTGCAGCCCTCGGGCGGCAGCCAGAAATCGACGATCTCGGGGAACTGCTGCTGGAAGAGGGGGATGAAGACCTCGTTCAGCGCCTCGCCGAGAACCGAAGGTTCGTCGGGCGGCCGGCCGGTGAAGGTCGAGAGGTAAATCGGCTTCCGGCGCATGGTGATGGCGCTGATAGTGAACACCGGGAACTGCTCGACGCTGTTGTAATAACCGGTGTGGTCACCGTAGGGGCCCTCGTCGCCGTAGTCGTCGAGGCTGACATGGCCTTCCAGCACGATCTCGGCTTCGGCCGGCACTTTGAGCGGCACGGTCTTGCAGTCGACCAGCTCGACCTTCTTGCCGCGCAGGAGCCCCGCGAACTGATATTCCGAAAGCGTGTCGGGCACCGGTGTCACGGCGGCCAGGATGGTGCCGGGATCGGCGCCGATGACGGCGGCCACCGGCAGCGGCTCGTGCTTGCCGGCGCCCTTCCAGCGCTGATGATGCTGCGCGCCGCCGCGATGTTTTAGCCAGCGCATCAGGGTCGTGTTCTTGCCCGTCACTTGCAGGCGGTAGATGCCGAGGTTGAAGCTGTCCTGTTTATCGCCCTTCGGGTTGGGCCCCTGCGTCACGATCAGCGGCCAGGTGATGAGCGGCGCCGGCTCCCCAGGCCAACAGGTCTGTATCGGCAGCTTGCCGAGGTCGATGTCGTCGCCCGTGAGGACGACTTCCTGGCAGGGCGCACTGCTCACCGTCCTGGGCTTCATTGCCATGACGGTGCGCACCATGGGCAGCATCTCGAGCGCTTCGCGCCAGCCGCCGGGCGGTTCGGGCTGGCGCAGGAAGGCCAAGGTCTCGCCCACGGCGCGGAGCTGGCTGGGCTCGCGGTCCATGCCCCAGGCCACGCGCTCGACCGTGCCGAAGAGATTGACCAGCACCGGAATGTCGGAGCCCACCACATTCTCGAACAGCACCGCCGGGCCCTTCTCGGCCAGCAGCCGGGTCTGGATCTCGGTCATTTCGAGGACGGGGGACACCGGCGCCTTCACGCGCACGAGGCGTCCGGCCTTTTCCAGTCGGTCGATGAAGTCGCGCAGCGAGGCGAAGGGCATGGCTGCCATCATACTCATGCGGACCGCGCGCGTCCCGCGCGCTCATAAGCGCGCGGGACGCTCGCGGTCCGGAAGAGCCCGAGTCTGAAGCGTCAGGCCGCCTGTGCCGCCTTTACCGGTCCCCACGACTTCAGCACCGGCAGCACTTCCTTGGCGAAGAGTTTCAGCCCGCGCTCGGAGATCTCGAAGGGCGTGCCGCCGAAGCGGAAGGCGACGTTCATCTCGAAGTCGCCGACCACCTTCCGGCGTGCCTCGATGCCGCGCAGGATCTTGTCGGGCGTGCCCCAGCTTGCCGCCTGCATGAAGCCGGTGACTGCGCCCTCGATGCCGCCCTTGCGCGCGATCTCGGCCTTCTGCTGGTAGGAATCGTAGCCCTTCACCGTTTTGAAGTGCTCGCCCAGGAATTCGTAGTGGTAGAAATTGCTCTCCACGAACTTGCCCTGGTAGCGGCGCGCCTCGTCCTCGATCGTGGCGGCGTCGGGGCCGCAGACGCAGAACTCGGTCAGCATGACGGTGGGCGGCGTGGTGCCGTGATATTTGGCGTGCAGCTCGCGGCCCTTCTCGATCATCGGTGCCCGCATCTCCCAGGGCCGGTCGGCGAACATCACGATATGGGCGCCGAGCTTGGCGGCGGAGTCGATCGAATCCTCGCTCGAGGCCACGGCGTAGATGCGGCCGTCGAAGGAATGCTGCGGCCGCGGCCGGATTTCTATGCGCGGCTGCTTGTAGTAGGGGCCATTGCCTTCCATGAAGCCGGTCTTGAGCGCCTCGATGATCATCGGCGCCGCTTCGTCGAAGCGACCACGCGATTCGTCCATGCTGAGGCGGAAAGCATTGAACTCGCGCCGGGCTAGGCCACGTCCCATGCCGAGGCGTAGCCGGCCCTTGCTCAGCATGTCGAGCACGGCGGCATTCTCGGCCACGCGCAGCGGATCGTGCCAGGGCAGGATGACGGCCGCGGTGCCGACGTCGATGTTCGGGCACAAGGCCGTCAGATGGGTCATGAGCGCGAGGTTGTCGGGCACGAACGAGTAGTCGTTGAAATGGTGCTCCGCCGACCACAGGCAGTCGAAGCCGGAATCGGCGGCGATCCGGGCGAGGCGGATCTCCTCGTCCCACACGCGCTGATCGGAGCAGTCGTCCCAGCCGTAGCTGGCGAACACCATCATCATGCCGACGTCCATGGGGCTTCCTCCTCGGTCGTTTCTTGTTGGGTCGACAGAAATGCTTTCATGGGAAGGTGCGTGGCGTCACCCGCCATGGCAATCTTGCGTTTGGCATGCGGAACGTAGCCTTTCCCACGGAATTCGAAGACCTGCTGAGCCGGGCCGGCCGGCGCGTGCTGGCGGGCACGCATCCCCTGTGCGGCGCGCTGGCCAATCCGCGCATCCGCTTCCTGGCCCAGGACGATCTTTTGGACCGGGCCAAGGCCGCGCGGCTGCGCCGGGCGCTGGAAGAGAACCTCACCGACACGCTCGAGCCGATCGAGAAGCCGATCCCGCCCGACAGCATCTGGGGCATGCGGGAGGACTACGGCGAGCGCCTGCCCAAGACCAGCCGTGCCCGCACCATCTACTTCGAGAGCCGGCGCGAGCCCGGCTACAAGGCCGCCGAACGGCTGGGCCTGGTGCGCATGATGCGCTCGCAAAGTTTCCGCGCCTTCGCCGAGGCCCTGGCCGGGCGCAAGCTCGCTTCAGGCTGGGGAATGCAGGTGCTGCGCTACGGGCCGGGCGACTATGCCGGGCCGCACAACGACCATCATCCGGAGAACAAGGATGCCAAGGGCGGCTACATCGACCTGCATCTCAGCCTTGCTGCACCCGGCGTCGATCATCAGTGGCTGGTCTATAGCCGCGCCGGCCATTTCAGCGAGATCGTCTCGGTGGCGAAGCCCGCGGCGGTGACGGCCTATCGCCTGCCGTTCTGGCACTACACCACGCCATTGGTCGGTTCAGCGAAGGCGTCTCGCTGGGTGCTGCTGGGGACCTTCCTCTATCGCTAAGGCAGGCCCACCGGCACGACGCTGATCGAGTTCTGCGGGCTGCCCTCGATCACGCGGTCGGTATAGGTGAGGTAGACCAGCGCGCGGCGCCGGGGGTCCCAGAAGCGCACGACCTGGGTGGTCTTGAAGATCAACGAGGCGCGCTCGCTGAAGACCTCGTGCGGGCTCTTCAGGGTACCCGCCTTGGCGGCATCGATGGGACCGACCTGGTGGCAGGAGATCGAGGCGTAGGGCGGGTCCTCGGCCACGCCGAACATGCCCTTGATGCCGCCGGTGCGGGCGCGCGAGATGTAGCAGGTGATGCCGGCGATGTCGGGATCGTCGAAGGCCTCGACCACGATCTTGTCGTTGGGTCCCACCCACTTGAAGCGATAGCCGACGGAGCCGATCTCCTCGGCCGAAGCGAGCGATGGCGCGAGCAGCAGCAACAGGACGGCGAGCAGGATGCGCATGTCAGGCTCCTTTGGCGGGCGGGCGTGTGGCCAGGAAGAGGCCGGGCAGCACCAGTAGCGTTCCGATGAGATGGTAGTCTTGCGGCGCTTCGCCAAGGGTGGCCCACGCCAACAGGCCGACATAGAGGGGCCCGAGATACATCGAGACGCTGGTGACCGAGGGGCCGAGTTCGCGCACGCAGAAGGCGAAGGCGCCATAGGCGCCGACCCCCGGCACGATGGCGAGCACAATCCAGACCGCCCAGGTCCGCCAGTCGGCGAAGTCCGGCCCGTGCCAGAGCGCGGCTTCGCCGATCGCGAAGGGCAGCAGTACCAGCGAACCGGCGACGGAAATGGCGCATAGCCGGGTCAGCGGATCCAGAGCGCTCGGCCGCTGTTTCAGCAGCACCGAATAGAGGCCCCAGCAGGCCGAGGCGGCAGCGATCCAGAGATCGCCCTCGGTGAAGCGCACCGACAGCAGGTTGTCGAACCGGCCCTTGGCGAAGACGGCGGCGACGCCGGCCAGGCAAAGCACGATGCCGGCGATGCGGCCCGCCGTCAGCCGTTCGCGGTAGAGCAGGCGGCCCAGCGCCACGACCAGGATCGGCGAGGCGGCGTAGATCAGGCCGATGTTGAGGGCGGGTGTCGTGCGACCGCCGATATAGACCCAGGCGCCGCAGATCCACATGCCGATGGCGCCCAGCATCAGCAGGTCGGGCCATTCACGCGC
This sequence comes from Reyranella massiliensis 521, assembly GCA_945862125.1. Lineage (GTDB taxonomy): Bacteria > Pseudomonadota > Alphaproteobacteria > Reyranellales > Reyranellaceae > Reyranella > Reyranella massiliensis_A. The sequence continues at coordinate 28,323 of CAMAYC010000029.1, read as the reverse complement.
CAGCGCATGGCGGTGGCGGACGAGGCTTGGCCAGACGAAGGGCAGCAGGAGGAGCGCCACCAGGAGCCAGCGGCCCAGCGCCAGGGCGTTGGGCGGCACGAAGGTGGCATAGCGCGCCATCAGCATATTGACGGCGAAAAAGGCCGGCGACAGGAACAGCAGGATCCAGGCGAGGCGACGACGGCTCATTCAGGCGACGCGGGTCAGCTGGGACGGATCAGCTGGGGCGCAGGCCTTCCTTGGGCACTTCGCCACCGGCTTCCTTCACGGCCTCGCGATATTCCTTCTCGGAGGTGAAGGGAGCGGCCTTGGGGAAGTCCTTCTTGCGGCCGGGCCTGATCTCGCCGGTCGAGGGCGTCACGATCAGCAGCTCGCCGTTGCGGCCGAGCAGCGGGATCTCGCGCTTCCAGCGCGAGTAGACGCGCCGCGCCGTGGCAGAGAAATCGACGTAGGTCGTGAATTCGCTGTGGTCCTTCACGAACAGCGCCTCGTAGGTGGCGATGAATTCCTTGACGAACTTGGCATCGACGATTTCCAGGTTCGACATCATCCAGCAGCGGTCCTCGAACACCCAGTAGGTGCCGACGCCCACGAACTGCTTATCGCGCGTCAGGTAAGGATAGAAGGGGAAACCGCGGCAGGCGATGGTGCGGTTGTCGCGCTCGCAGTGCCGGGCGCCCTTGCAGTGGATGGCCATGCAGTCCGAGGTCAGCTCGGCCACGATCTGCTTGGTGGCATAGTCGTAGGGCTTGAACTTCGACCACAGGTCGGTGCGGGTCTTGAGCAGGTCGAACTCGACCTTGTGGACTACCGGCACGGCGTTCTGGGTCGAGCAGCACACGGGCTCGCCGTCGTTCAGCGGCGCGCATTTACGGCCGCAATCGAAGCGCGAGACGGGGGCGTTGAACCCCTCGTAGAGGCTCGCGAAGTCGGCGGGCTTGATGGTCGATTTCGGAGTTTTCTGGGGCATGCGCGAGGGCGTTTAGCCCAATCCTATGTGAATGAACAGTGAAGGAAATTTGAACGCTGCCTAGGGATGAGGCAACACGCGCCAGACAACCGTCTCGCGCATGCCGCGGTTCTCGAGCTGCAGCGAGGTCGGAATGTCGTAGCGGGCACGTTCTTCGAGACCCTGGGCGCTGAAGTAGTTGCGGCCGGGGTCGCCCAGCAGCACCAGCCGACCGAGCCTGGCGTGGCTGCGCAACCAGGCGAGCGCCCGTACCGACATTTCGCGCTCGTAACAGACGTCGCCCGCAATCACCATGTCGGCCTCGGGGGCGCCATCGGGGCCGGCCAGCCAGTCTTCCGCGCTGACCTCGAAGGTAAGGCCATTGGCCTGGCCGTTGAGGCGCGCCGCGACCAGCGACAGCGCATCGATGTCGTTGGCGATCACCGAGGCAGCGCCCGCGCGGGCCGCGGCCATGGAGGAGACACCGGAGCCCGCGGCGAAGTCGATCACGCGCTTGCCGCGGACCTGCTCGGGATTGTCGAGCAGGTAGCGCGCGATCGCCTGGCCGCCCGGCCAACAGAATGCCCAGTAGGGCGGGTCGACGTTCTGCGCCTCCAGCCAGGCCTCGGTCGCCTGCCAGATCGGCACATACTCGGTGGCCAGCCACAGCTTGAATTCCGGCACCATGGCCGGTGATTCGAGCGCGGTGTTGTTGCGGATGAACCCCTCGGGATCGACCGGCAGGCGCGCCATCAGCGCAAGGCGAGGTGGCCGGCGGCGATCGCCACCAGCAGCAGCCAGCCGATCAGGGCATTGGCCTTGAACTTGAACAGGCAATCGGCGGGATCATTCTGGCGCAGGAAGGCGATCTGCCAGACGAAGTGCAGGGCGACGGCCGCCAGGATCGCGAAGTAGAGCGGGTTCAGCATGGCGAGATAGCCGGCCACCGCCCAGGCGCCCGTGGCCAGCACCGCGAACAGCGTCAGCCACCGTCGGGGTGCGGCCGCAAACCGCCGAGCCGTCGAGCGCACGCCGACGACGGCGTCGTCGCGCTGGTCCTGCATGGCGTAGATCGTGTCGTACACCATCGTCCAGGCGACACCGCCGACATAGAGCGCGACCGTGGCCCACGACAGCTCACCGGTGACGGCGGCGTATCCCACCAGGGCGCCCCAGTTGAAGGCGAGGCCCAGCACGAACTGCGGCCACGAGGTGAGGCGCTTCATGGTCGGGTAGATCGCGACCAGGATCAGCGAGGCCAACGCCACGCCGCCCGCGAACTTGTTCAGCTTGAAGAGAATGGCGACGCCTACCAGCGACTGAAGCGCCGTCCAGATCAGCGCATTGCGCAGCTTGACCTCGCCCGCCGGCAGCGGACGGCCGCGCGTGCGCTCGACCTGGGCATCGATCTTGCGGTCGACGATATCGTTCCAGGTGCAGCCTGCCCCGCGCATGGCGAGTGCCCCCAGGGCAAACAGCGCCATCCACCCCGCCAGCCGGCCCCAGTGCGGCGCCAGGCCGAGCGTGAGCGACCACCAGCAGGGAAACAGCAGCAGCCAGGTGCCGATCGGCCGGTCCCAGCGCGACAGGCGGCCATAGGGACGGGCCCACGGCGGCAGGTAGCGGAGCGACCAGTGCTGGCGGTTGATGTCGGTAAAGCCGGTTGTTCCGTCGGCGGTCATGGCGGCATCATGCAGCGATGCAGCAGGGAACTCCATGAGCGTATCGCGACTCTTCGTCGAAGCCGATCTCGCCGCCGGGCTCGAGGCGCCGCTGGATGAGGCGCAGGTCCACTATCTGCGCCATGTCATGCGGCGTCCCGATGGCGCGCCGCTGCTGCTGTTCAACGGCCGCGACGGTGAGTGGAAGGCCACGTTTTCCGGCCGCGGCAAGAAGGCGGCCGTCGGTGAAGTCGGCGACCGCCTGCGCGCACAGGCAGCCGAGCCCGACGTGTGGCTCTGCTTCGCGCCCGTCAAGCGTGCGCGCATCGACTATATCGCCGAGAAAGCGACCGAACTCGGTGTCGCCGTCCTGCAGCCGGTGCTCACGCGCCATACCGCTGTCGAGCGGGTCAATGTCGAGCGCCTGCGCGCCAATGCGGTCGAAGCGGCGGAGCAGACCGAGCGGCTCTCCGTGCCCGACGTGCGGCCGCCGATCGACCTCGCGCAGATGCTTGCCCAATGGCCAGAGGGAAGGCGTCTGCTGATGTGCGACGAAACAGGCGGCGGCCCGCCGATCGCCGAGGCGCTGGGCGGCCTCGATGCCGTGGCCCGTGCGGCGCCTTGGGGGATCATCATTGGCCCCGAGGGCGGCTTTGCCCACGAAGAACTCACGGCCCTTCTTCGCATAAAGGATGTCATGGCAGTGGGGCTTGGTCCGCGCATTCTCCGGGCCGATACCGCAGCCCTGGCGGCGCTCGCCTGCTGGCAGGCGCTGGTGGGGGATTGGCGCGAGCCGACACCACGTCTGCAGGCCGATTATCGCACATCCAAGGTTACCCTCTGACCGCTTGCGCTGGCCCCCGTCGGCATGGGAGACGGGAACCTGAACATCATGAACCAGCCGCGTGCTCGCGTGAGAAATGCTCATGCGGCCGCGCCGCTCCCGGCCCCAGAAGGCCGCGGGCGACCAGGGAGTCGACAACGCATGTCCGCACCACCGTCGGGCGGCGGCGCGCCGATCGAGAATCGGCGGCAGCTGATCGAGTATTTTATCGCCGGCAACAAGCCGCGCGCCGACTGGCGCATGGGCACCGAGCACGAGAAGTTCGGATACCACAAGGCAACGCTGAAGCCGCTCGCCTATGAAGGGCCGGATGGTATCCGTGCGCTGCTCGAAGGCCTGACGCGGTTCGGTTGGAAGCCGGTCGTCGAAGGCAACAACCCGATCGCGCTGCTGCGCGACAAGGCCAGTATCACCCTGGAGCCGGGCGGCCAGTTCGAGCTCTCGGGCGCACCGCTCGAGACAGTGCACGAGACGGCAGCCGAGAATTCCCAGCACCTGCGCGAGGTCGGCGAGGTTGCCGGCGAAATCGGCGCGGGCTTCATCGGGCTGGGCTTCGCGCCGCAGTGGATGCGCGAGGACATGCACTGGATGCCCAAGGGGCGCTACAAGATCATGCGCGACTACATGCCCAAGAAGGGCAAGCTCGGTCTGGACATGATGCTGCGCACCTGCACGGTGCAGACCAATCTCGACTTCGAGTCGGAAGCCGACATGGTGAAGAAGTTCCGGGTGTCGCTGGCGCTGCAGCCGGTGGCGACGGCGCTGTTCGCCAATTCGCCCTTCGTCGAAGGCAAGGCGGTCGGTTTCAAGAGCTACCGCAGCCACATCTGGACGGATACCGACCCCGATCGCTGCGGCGTGCTGCCGTTCGTATTCGAGGATGGCTTCGGCTTCGAACGCTATGTCGACTACATGCTCGATGTGCCGATGTACTTCGTCTATCGCGACGGCAAGTACATCGATGCCTCCGGCCAGAGCTTCCGCGATTTCCTGAAGGGCAAGCTGCCGGCGCGGCCGGGCGAGCTGCCGACCCTGAACGACTGGGGCGACCACGTCACCACGGCGTTCCCCGAGGTGCGGCTGAAGCGCTATCTCGAAATGCGTGGCGCCGATTCCGGACCGTGGGCGGCCTTGAATGCCTTGCCGGCCCTGTGGGTCGGTCTGCTCTACGACCAGGGCGCGCTCGATGCAGCCTGGGATCTGGTGAAGGACTGGAAGGCTGCGGACCACGATTTCCTGCGTGCCGAGACACCCAAGACCGGGCTCGCCACGGTGTTTCGTGGCCGGCCGTTGAATGTGCTGGCGCGCGAGGTCGTGGCGATCGCCCATGCAGGGCTGAAAGCACGCCGATGTCTCGACGAGCGGGGCAATGACGAGACCATCCATCTCTTTCCGCTCGACCGTGCCGTCGACAGTGGCCGGGCGCCAGCCGACGAGCTGCTCGCCAAGTGGCAGGGCGAGTGGCAGGGCTCCTTCGCGCCGCTGTTCCGCGAGTATTCGTACTGAGGTAGTGTCGGGTCATGCTCGATCGTTGCGATCGCGTCCAGATTGCCGTGCACGACGCCGCCAAGGCGGCGCAGCGCTATGGCCAGCTGCTGGGCTGCGAAGTCGCGCGGCGCGACCATAGCCGGCATCTCGCGGCCAAGCGGACGATCCTCGCGGTCGGAGAGAGCGAATTCGAGCTCTGCGAGCCCGATGGTGCGGGCCTTGCCCAGGATTTCCTCGCCAGGCGCGGCGAGGGGCTGATGACGGCGGGCTACTGCACCGCCGATCTCGACAGCATGGCCAAGCGCTGGGAGGGATTGGGCATCGCCTACGATCTCGATGGCGAACAGCTCTACCTCAGTGCCGACGCTACCTTCGGGCTGCCGATCGTGATTTCCGAAAGCACTTACCGGCCGCGCGTCGGGCCGGTGTCGTTCCTCTACGAGACGACCAACACGCTGATCAGCGACTGGCGTCGCGTCGCCGCCGTCTATGCCGGCCTGTTCGGTCTCGACCCGGCGCGGTTCAGCGAGATCGGCAGCGAGCGCTTCGGCTATATCGGCACGCTCACCCTGTTCGACCCGCCCAACCGGCTCGATCGTATCGAGCTCAGCCAGGTCACCGACAACGTCCATGCCATGGGCCGCTTCGCCCACAAGCACGGCGACTCGCTCTACATGTGCTACGTCGAGGTCCACGACTGGCCGGCGGTGCGCCAGCGCCTGCTCGACGCCAATGCCCGCTACACGCCGCGTGGCGCCGATCCCGTCACCGAGCCAGATGGCGGCTGGGTGCATCCGAAGGAACTGCACGGACTGCTGCTCGGTGTCTCGCGTACGGGCGTCGCCTGGGACTGGTCGGGCCGCAAAGACCTGGTGCCCCCGGCATGAAGTCCCACGTTATGAAGCGTCGTCTGCTCGTTTTCTCTCTCCTGACGGTGCCCGTGATGGCGAGTGCGCAGCCCGCCGATTGGCAGACCGTCGTCGGCAGCGATCTCAGGTTTCGGTTGGAAATGCCGGCCCCGGCCGCCAAGACGACGGCGGCCGAGAAGGAGAAGGGCCACGCCGGCGAGCGCGTCGCCTGGCAGTCCAAGCGCGACGACGAGTTGTTCGATTTCGACTATGTCGACTACGATCCCGGCTGGTTCTCCAGCCGCGACACCAAGGAGATGGCCCGCGACCTCGGCCGCGGCGAGGCCGAGAAGGCGTTTCCCCGTGCCCGCTTCAAGTACGTGCTGGACGAGCCTGTGACGCTGCAGGGCTGGGACGGCTACGCCCTCGACATCGAGGACACCAACGCCTCGCGCGTGATGATGCGGACCTACATCGTCAAGGACCGGCTCTATCGGATGCTGGTCACGACCAAGGGCGATATGAAGTCGATGAGCGCCGCGACCCGTTTCCTGGAGTCGCTCAGGTTGGCTGAGACACGATAGATTCGGACCACCGACGCAAGACAGGGAGGAGCCATCATGCGCCCAAGGATCATGCGAGCCGCGTCCCGCCCGACCGCCAAGGCAGAAGCGGCGAATTTCGTCGGCGACGTTCTGTCCGATCCCGTCTACGCCCCCGAGGGGCCCTCAAGGTTGCGCGCCTCGCGCGTGACGTTCATGCCGGGTGGACGCACCAACTGGCATCAGCATGCGGTCGGTCAGATTCTCTATGTGCTGTCGGGCGTCGGCCGCTACCAACTCGAGGGCGAGCCGGTGCAGGAGATCATGGCGGGCGACACGGTGGTCATTCCGCCCAACGCGCGCCACTGGCACGGGTCGGCGCCTGGCACGATGATGTGCCATCTCGCTATGTCGGAGACCGACGACAAGGGCCGGGCCACCAGCTGGTTCGAGCCGGTGAGCGACGCCGACTATACGAAGGCGCCAGCCAAGGCCGTCTGACGACCCGCGGTTAGGTCGCCGTACCACCCACCGTCAGCGCATCGATGCGGAGCGTCGGCTGGCCGACGCCCACGGGCACGCCCTGGCCATCCTTGCCGCAGGTGCCGATGCCGGGATCGAGCGACATGTCGTTGCCCACCATGCCGACCTTCGTGAGCGCTTCCGAGCCCGCGCCGATCAGCGTGGCGCCCTTGACCGGCCGACCAAGCTTGCCGTTCTCGATCAGGTAGGCCTCGGTGCAGCTGAAGACGAACTTGCCCGAGACGATGTCGACCTGGCCGCCGCCGAAGTTGGCGGCATAGAGGCCCTTCTTCACCGAGGCGATGATCTCCTTGGGGTCCTTGTCGCCGCCCAGCATGAAGGTGTTGGTCATGCGCGGCATCGGCGCGTGGGCGTGGCTCTGGCGGCGGCCGTTGCCGGTCGGCTTCACGCCCATCAATCGGGCGTTCTGGCGGTCCTGCATCAGCCCGACCAAACGGCCGTTCTCGATCAGCACGTTGCGCTGGGTGGGTGTGCCCTCATCGTCGATGGTGAGCGAGCCGCGGCGGTCGTTGAGCGTACCGTCGTCGACCACGGTGACGCCTGGGGAAGCGATCATGTCGCCCATCATGTGGCTGAACACCGACGTCTTCTTGCGATGGAAGTCGCCTTCCAGGCCGTGGCCGACGGCTTCGTGCCACAGCACGCCGGACCAGCCGGCGCCCAGAACGACGGGCATCTCGCCTGCCGGCGTATCGACCGACTCGAGATTGACCAGTGCCTGGCGGATCGCCTCGTCGGCCTCGCGCTTCCAGTTCTCCGGCTTGAAGATGTCGCCATAGGCGGCGCGGCGGCCTTGCCCGGTGCTGCCGGCTTCCATGCGCGTGCCGTCGCCGCACACGACGCTGACGTTCAGCCGCACCAGCGGGCGCACGTCGGCAGCGCGCCAGCCGCCGGCGCGGATGATCTCGACCACCTGCCACGATCCCGCCAGCGAGATCGAGACCTGGCGTGCCTTGGGCTCCTTGGCGCGCACATAGGCGTCGATCTCTTCCAGCAGGGCGACCTTGCGGGCGAAGGGCTCGCCGTCGATCGGATTGTCGTCGGCGTAGAGCAGCCGGTTGGTGCCGCGCGGCGATTCGTCGGATTTGACCGACCGGCCGGAACGGACCGCCTTGACCGTCGCGGCGGCCCGCTTCAGCGCGTGCTCGTCGAGCGCCGAGGCGTGCGCGAAGCCCGTCGAGTCGCCGGCCACGGCACGCAACCCGAAGCCCTGGGTGGTGTCGAAGGCGGCACTCTTGAGCTTGCCGTCGTCGAACGACAGGCTCTCGCTTTGGACATATTCCAGGAACAGCTCGCCGTCGTCGGTGCCGGCCAGCGCCTCGTCGACCATTTTCGAGGTCTTGCGCTGGTCGAGCCCACCTTTGCCGAAAAAGAGGCCGTCGGCGGTGGCGAGGTGGTTGATGGATTTGCTCATGCGGGGCCTGCCTTTGGGCGTCAGACGATACGGTCGTCTTCAGACGACCAGGACGATCTTGCCAAAATGGGCATTGGCCTTCATGTGCGCAAGCGCCTCGACCGCCTGGGCCAGCGGGAAGGTCTTGTCGATCGGCAGGCTGAGCTTGCCTGCCTCGATGGCCGGCCACAGGTCGGCCCGGGCTGCCGTCACGATGTCGCGCACTTCCTCGGGGCTGCGGGTGCGGAAGGTGACGCCGATATAGTCGATGCGCTTCAGCGCATGCAGGTCGAAGTTGAACTCGCCCTTCATGCCGCCCAGCCGCCCGACGTTGACGATGCGGCCGAGGATGGCGGCGGCCTCCATGTTCTGGTTCATCACGCCGCCCGACACCTGGTCGACGATCAGGTCGACGCCTTTGCCGCCGGTCGCTTCCTTGACCTTGTCCGGCCATTTCGGATCGCGCGTGTCGAGCGCCAGATCGCAGCCGAATTCTTTCAGCCGTGCCCGGCGGCCATCGTTGGTGGACGTCCCCATGACGATCGAGGCGCCGAGGAACTTGGCGATCTGCATGCCGAGCAGGCCGACGCCCGAGCTCGCGCCCTGGATCAGGACCGACTCCGCCTTCTTGAGTCGGCCGGCACCGACCAGGGCGTTGTGCATGGTCTGCACCGCCACCGGCATGCAGGCCGCCTGCTCGTAGCTCATGTTGTTGGCGGGAATCTTGTGGGCGCGGCCCCAATCCGCGACGGCATATTCGGCGAAGCCGCCGGCGGCAGAGCTCATGACCCGGTCGCCGGGCTTGAAGCCCTTCACGTCGGCGCCGACCGCCTCGACCTCGCCGGCGCATTCCAGGCCGACGATGGTTCCCGGGCCGCCGACCCGGCCATGGGCATGGCCGGACGCCACCGCGAGGTCGGCGCGGTTGAGCGACGCGGCCTTCACCTTGATCAGGATCTCGTTGGGCTTGGGCGAGGGCTTGGGCGCCTCGCGAACTTCGACGCCGTTTTCTCCGACAACTGCTGCCTTCATGGCGAATCTCCCTGGAACAGGAGACAGCAATAGCATGTCCGGCTAGGGCTGGAGCTTGCCCCTGACGTATTTCTTCACGATCGTTTCGTCGGGCGGGTAGTTGGCGGGCGCCACCGGCGTGATCTGCGCCTGGATGCACTTCCAGGCGCCGTTCTCGCGAACATAGGCGTCGGTGTACATGGTCATACCCACGCTCTCGACACCGTCCTTCACCCGGATGCTCTTGTTGGTCGAGCGCAGCAGGGCCGTCGCGCCAAACACATGGATCAGCTCGTCGCGATAATCGAAGTAGGGGATGCGGTCGGCGTCGAAGCCGGTCGACCAGTCCTCAAGATAGTCCGCCCGGCCGACGCGGCCACCCGTTGGCGTGATGCAGATGAAATCCTTGTGCAGCATGGCGTCGTGCGAGGGCACGTCGTTGGTGATGAAGTTATGGATGAACCTGGCGTTGAGCGCGCGCAGCTCTGCAGTCATGGCTAGCCTCCGTCGAGAGACTAACCATATAACTGGTTATTTCAGGGAGTCGAGTCAGATCTTGGCGGCCCGTCCCTGCCAATAACGGTCGCGCAGCAGGCGCTTGTAGAGCTTGCCGGTGGGGTGGCGCGGCAGCTCGGCCTCGAAATCCACGCTGCGCGGGCATTTGATGGCCGAGAGATGCTGCTTGCAGTAGGCCATCAGCTCCTCGGCCAGGGCGGGGCCGGCGTCGGCCATATCGCGGGGCTGCACCACCGCCTTCACTTCCTCGCCGAAATCGTCGTTGGGCACGCCGAACACGGCGCAGTCCATGACCTTGGGATGGTTGATCAGCAGGTTCTCGCATTCCTGCGGGTAGATGTTGACGCCGCCGGAAATGATCATGAACGCCTTGCGGTCCGTCAGATGCAGGAAGCCGTCGGCATCGACGTAACCCACGTCGCCCAGCGTGGTCCAACCCTTGGGGTGGCGCGAGTCGGCCGTCTTCTTCGGGTCGTTGTGATATTCGAACGGCCGACCCTCGGCGAAGTAGACGGTACCGGACTCGCCGGTCGCCAGTTCGTTGCCCTCGTCGTCGCAGATCTTGAGTTTGCCGACCATCGCCTTGCCGACGGTGCCCTTGTGCGCCATCCATTCCTCGGCGTTGCACATGGTGAGGCCGTTGCCTTCGGTCCCGCCGTAATATTCCCAGATGATCGGACCCCACCATTTGATCATGGCTTCCTTGGTCGGGATGGGGCAGGGCGCGGCGGCGTGGATGGCGCACCTGAGCGATGACACGTCGTACTTCGCGCGCACCTCATCGGGCAGCTTGAGGAAGCGCACGAACATGGTCGGCACGACCTGGGTGTGGGTGGCCTTGTACCTGGGCACGAGCTTCAGGAATTCCTCGGCGTCGAAATGCTCCATGATCACCGATGTGCCGCCCAGCCGCATGACGCTCATGTTGAAGCGCAGCGGAGCCGCATGATAGAGCGGCGCCGGCGACAGGTAGATCGTGTCCTGGTCGATGCCGTAGAGCTTGCGGCTGATGGCGAGCAACGGATTGTCGTAGTCGATCGGCTGTGGTTCGACGACCGGCATCACGCCCTTGGGCCGGCCGGTCGTGCCCGACGAATAGAGCATGTCATGGCCCGCCGTCTGGTCGGCGATCGGCGTTGGCGGGAACCTGGCAACCGTATCCTCCCACGACTGGTAGCCCTCGATGGTGCCGTCGACCATGAAGCGGTTGAAAACCCCCTTCATCAGCGGCGCCAGCTCGGCGGCCCTGTCGGCGAGATACCTGGAGGTGACGAACAGTTTGGCGCCGCAGTCAGTGACGATGTAGTCGACCTCGGCCGCCGTCAGCCGCGAGCTGATCGCGGTGTAGACCAGGCCGGAGCGCTGGGCGCCCCAGCAGATCTCGAAGAAGCGGGCATTGTTCTCCAGGAAAAGGGCGATGTGGTCGCCAGCCTTGAGTCCCAGCGAGCGGAACAGTTGCGCGACGCGGTTGGATTGTTCGTCGAGCTGCCGATAGGTGACCGCCTCGCCGCTGCCGGCCATGACATAGGCCAGCTTGTCGGGGGTTTTCTGGGCGTGGATGTAGGGATGCACTCTCGACTTCCTCCTGGCGGCGTTTCCTGGGCGGCTTTTCTTGGGCGGCAGCGCCATAAAACCGGACCAACAAGGGCCCGGCAAGCGTTGACCCGGTTCCGCCCATCGGCTTTATTCCCGCTGCGCGACAGCGTGCCCCCGTGGCGGAATTGGTAGACGCGCCTGACTCAAAATCAGGTTTCTTCGGGAGTGTTGGTTCGAGTCCGACCGGGGGCACCATCGTGAAATGCAAGCGGGCCTGAATTTTGTCGTGTCCTGATTCTACTCTCAGGTCGCACAATGGAGTCTAACAAAGCGCAACACTGTTAGACTCCTGATTCTACGCCCTTTTAGCCACTTGGGCGGGTTTGGAGTCTAACGGCTACCGTTGCGGCTATTGAAATTCCTTGCGCGCAAACGCCTTTAGCGCGTCGAGGAGACCTTGTCGTAGTTTGTGATCTTTGACCCAGGCTGAAAAGTCTGCAGATCCGTCTTGAGTCGCTAGGCAAATTCGCGCTTGATCCGGTCTGGATCACTCATTGGTGGGCTCCTGCTCGCTAGCGGCTTGAGGCTCGACGAATATGGCCCGACGTTGCCTCGATGATACGACCGTCATGAAAAGGATGAGGCCCCAGAGAAGCGCACACAGGACGCGCAGGCCATTCACTCCTATTAAATGCCAGTAGTCGATCACCGACGGCGCTACCGACTTGGATGAACACAAGCTCCCGTTGTCATAGGCGAGATCGTAAGACGCCCACCATGCCAAAATCGTGAGAACAAAATTAACGGCCGCGAGTTTCCAAAGAAACCATCTATCTCCACGCCACCTCGTCGATGCCAGTACGTAGTTGAGGCGGACGTGAAGGGCATCAACATCCTCGGACGAAAATCTATACCGAACGACGAGCATCCAGAGCGGGAGTTCAAACAGAAGAAGTGACCAGAAAAGAATCCTGGCGCCGACGGCCTTGTTGCAGTTTGCCAGGCTTGGGATGCTCAGAAACGAGAGTGCAGATGAATAGTTCAGTCCAGCTACGTCGCCTGCAGCGACACCCAATCCCACAACGGCAAGCAAGCCACATGCAAGAGTTGCTACGACCCTTAGGAGCGAATTGATTTTTGACATTGGCATGCTTTCAGAAGAAAGACGCGTCGCCCTAGTCATGAAAGCCTCCGCACCCCAAGTTCGGAGAATGTTGAGGAGGAACAAACGCTTCGTCCATTCGATTCGCTGTTAGACAAGCGGCCGCTTTCAGGCCGAAAGCCGGCCGTGAGTGTTAGACTCGAATAGTGATAAAAGTTTGGAATCAATGGCATTTTGAGGTGGCGGCAAATCCACCTCAAAATCAGGTTTCTTCGGGAGTGTTGGTTCGAGTCCGACCGGGGGCACCAATCTTTGCAATTTTGGCGAGTCTCGTCAGGCGCTTACGGAGATGCGCCTGGTCCAAGGGCAGGCGCGTCGATCGCCGTGAGTCCCAAGCGCCGTCGGTCGTGCGGCGCCGGGATACACCAATGGGGTATTGGTAAAGTGCTGTCTCGCGCCTGGCGAGCGAACCATGAATGTCTTCTGGATGCCGGCCGGCCAGCCCGTGATACAGTGCGAGCGGCGGTTCACGGGAGGCTGAATGGGCAAGGAGTTCTGGAAGTCGGCCTGTCCGCATGATTGCCCGAGTGGCTGCGCCCTCGAGGTCGAGCGCCTGTCGCCGACGCGAATCGGTCGTGTACGAGGTGCCTCCGGCAACAGCTATACCGATGGTGTCGTGTGCGCCAAGGTCGCCCGGTATGCCGAACGCGTCCATCATCCGGATCGGCTGAAGCAGCCTCTGCAGAGAGTTGGAGAGAAGGGCGCCGGCGAGTTCAGGCCGATCACCTGGGACGCCGCCCTGGATGAAATCGCCGAGGCATTCGGCAGGTCGGTGCGGGCTCATGGGAGCGAATCCGTCTGGCCATACCATTCCGGCGGCACGATGGGGGTCGTACAACGCTACGGCATCGACCGGCTTCGCCACGCCTTCGGCTACTCCCGCCAGCAAACGACGATTTGCATGACACCGGCCGAGTCGGGCTGGCGCGCGGCGGTGGGCAAACTGATGGGCCCCGATCCCCGCGAGATGGCCGACTCGGATCTGATCGTGGTGTGGGGCGGCAATCCGGTTTCCACTCAAGTCAACGCGATGACCCATATCGCCAAGGCGCGTAAGACACGCGGCGCCAAGCTCGTGGTGATCGACGTCTACCGCACACCCTCGATCGAGGCGGCCGACATCGGCCTCGTGCTGCGACCGGGTACCGATGGCGCGCTGGCGCTGGCGATCATGCATGTCCTGCTCAAGGAAGGCTTCGCCGATCGCGCCTATCTTGCACGCTACACGGACTTTGGCGCTGACGTAGAAGCGCATCTCGCCGACAAGACACCGGAATGGGCCGCGGCGCTTACGGGGTTGTCGGTCGAGGAAATCGTCGACTTCGCCCGGCTGTATGGCGGCACGAAGCGGTCGTTTCTGCGGCTGGGGTTCGGCTTCACGCGCTCGCGCAACGGTTCTTCCGCCATGCATGCGGTGTGCTGCCTGCCGGCCATCACCGGGGCCTGGGGGCATCAGGGAGGCGGGGCATTCTTCATCAACTGGGATATCTGGCGGCTGGATCTCCGGCTGGCCCACGGCCTCGATTTCATGGATGCCAGGACACGGATACTAGATCAGTCGAGGATCGGTCCCGTGCTGTGCGGTGATCTGGAGGCGTTGAAGAATGGTCCGCCCGTCACGGCCATGCTGATGCAGAATGCCAATTCGGCCAACGTCGCACCCGATAGCGCATCAGTGGCGAAGGGCCTGTCGCGCGAGGATCTGTTCCTCTGCGTCCACGAGCAGTTCATGACGGCGACGGCGAAGTACGCCGATATCGTCCTGCCCGCCGCGATGTTCCTTGAATATGACGACCTCTATTGCGCCTTCGGCCAGACCCATATCACTGCTGGCCCGCGGGTGCTCGACCGATACGAGGACTGTCGCAGCAATCATGAGCTGATCTGTCAGCTTGCGCGGCGGCTTGGCTCCGATCACCCGAGCTTCGACATGAGCGCCACCGAGTTGCTCGATGCCACGTTGCGCGCCTCCAACCGCGGAACCTGGGAGGAAGCGGTGCGGCAGGGCTGGATCGATTGCGGCCAGGATTTCGCGGCCTCCCACTTTCTCGACGGCTTCCCCTCGAGTGACGGGAAGTTCCATTTCAAGCCTGATTGGTCGAGGGTCGGCCCCTACCATGCCGGCATGACGGCGTTGCCTGTACATCGCGAGAATTTCGAGCAGGCAAGCGATGCGCTTCCGTTTCGCCTGGTCGTGCCGCCGGCGCGGACGTTCCTCAATACGACTTTCACCGAGACGCCGGGGTCGATTTCCCGCGAGGGCGAGCCGCGGGCTCTGATACATAAAGCTGATGCCGACCGGATGGGCATCGTCGATGGCACCCTGGTGAAACTCGGCAACGCGCGCGGCGAGGTACGGCTGCGCGCCCGGCCGGCCGACACCGCCCGCCAGGGCGTCGTGATCGTGGAGGGGAACTGGCCGAGTTCGGCCTATCTCGACCAGATGGGCGTCAATGTCCTGATCGGCTCCGACCCGGTGCCGCCCAACGGCGGCGCGGCCTTTCACGATACCGCGGTCTGGCTGCGGGTCGCCTGAGCGGTTCCGCTTAGCGCCCGAGGTAGGACCGAAGCACGTCGGGATTGTCGACCAGGCCGGCGGCTGGCCCGGAGAAGGTGATCTCTCCTCCCTGGAGGATGTGGGCCTCTTCGGCGACGGCCGCGGCGACGCCGATGTTCTGTTCGACCAGAAGGATGGTGAGACCGCGCGCGTTCAATGCCAGGATCGTGTCGACCATGTCGCCGACGATCGAAGGGGCGAGCCCGGCCGACGGCTCGTCCATCAGCAGGCACCGCGGTCGCGCCATCAGCGCCCGGCCGATCGCCACCATCTGCTGCTCTCCGCCGCTCAGGCTGCCGGCGCGGCGCTTGCGGCCCGCCGCAAGCTTCGGGAACATCGCGTAGACATCGTTCATGTCCGACCGGATTCCGGCCCAATCGCGTCGCGTCGCGGCTCCCAGTTCGAGATTGTCCTGTACCGAGAGGCTGGGCCAGACCTCGCGGCCCTGCGGAACCTGGGCAATGCCGCGGCGCACGACATTGTCGGGCGAGAGACCGGCACACTCTCGATTCTCGAAGCTGATGGAGCCGTCGCTGGGCTTCACCAGGCCGGAGAGGGTGTTCAGCATGGTGGTTTTGCCCGATCCGTTGCCGCCCAGAAGCGCCACGATCTTCCCGGTCGGCACCTCGAAGGTCACGTCGCGCAAGACCTGGGTGAGGCCGTACGAAACTTTAAGATGCCGAATGGCGAGCACGGAGGTCCTTTCCCAGATAGGCCTCGATGACCTGAGGATCGTTGCGCACCGCATCGGGCGGACCGTCGGCGATTCGCCGGCCGGAACTCAGCACCGTGACCTGATCGCACACGTCCATCACGAGTCGGATGACATGCTCGATCAGGATCAGCGTCACTCCCTTCTCGTCGCGGATGCGTCGCAACAGGGCGTCGAACTCCGCCAGCCGGTTGAGGCTTAGACCGACCGCAGGTTCGTCGAGCAGAACGACCTTCGGCGAGCCGATCAGAGTGCGGGCAATCTCGATCACGCGCTGCTGACCGAACGACAGGGCTGTCCCTGGACGGTCGGCGAAGGCCGACATGCCGATGAATTCCAGCGCCTGCCGCGCTTCCTCCTCGGCGGCTTCTTCTTCCTCGCGATAGCTGCGCAGGTTGAGGCCCGCGGCAATCAGGTTGGCCTTCGTGCGATGGTGGAGGCCGGTCATGAGGTTTTCGAGCACGGTCATGCCGCGGAAGAGCTGCGTGGTCTGGAAGGTGCGGCCAAGGCCCATGCGTGCGATCTGGCTCGGATTGCGCCCGACGATCGACACGCCGTCGAGGCGCACGTCGCCCTGATGCGGCGGGTGGATGCCGGAGATGACATTGAGCATGGTTGTCTTGCCGGCGCCGTTCGGGCCGATCAACCCGCGTATTTCGCCCGGCCTGACATCGAGGTTGATGCCGTCGAGAACCTTTACGCCACCGAAGCTGACGGACACGTCGCGAACCGAGAGTAGGGGCTCGATCATGGTCCTATCTCTCTGCTTTCGGGCGAGGATTGGACAAGGACCGGCGATTCCCGCCGCCGGCTGCGGTGCAGTGGCTCGTCCCAGCCACGCACCTTCTCCTTGAGCCAGCCGACGATGCCGCCCGGCATGAAGAGAATGAAGCCGACCAGAATGGCGCCAAAGGCGATTTCCTGCGCGCCCTTGACCTTGCGCAGCATTTCTAGGGTCGTGATGATCGCGCCGGCGCCCAGCACGGAGCCCACAATCGAACCCAGGCCTCCGACCACGATCATCGCCTTCTGCAGCACCATCTGGAAAAGGTCGTAACCTTCGGGCGAAACGAAGTTCAGCAGGGCCGAATAGAGCCCGCCGGCCACGCCGGCGTAGAAGCCGCTGATGCCGAATGCCAGGGCCTTGTAGCGCAGAAGGTCGACACCGAGGGACTGCGCGGCGATCTCACTGTCGCGGACGGCGATGAAGGCGCGGCCGAGCCGGGAGCGCACCGTATTCTGCGCCAGCGCAAACAGTACGACTACCAAGAGAAGCGAGAGGTAGTAGAGACCGACGTCCTTGGAGACAGGAAGCGGCGCGAAGGAGATCGTCGGCGTCTTGAATCCACCGGCACCGTAGGTGACGTCTTCCCAATTGAGGAAGATCCACTGGGTGAACTGTGCGAAGGCCAGGGTGGAGACGGCAAGGTAGAGTCCACGCAAGCGCAGCGCCGGCAGGGAGATCGCCAATCCCACGGTCATGGCGATGACGGTGCCGGCGGGAAAGGCCGCCCAGAACGGCCAGCCGAGGCGCACCTGCAGAAGACCCGTGCCGTAGGCGCCGATGCCGAACATCGCGGCATTGGCGAAGGCCAGTTGGCCCGTGTAGCCGATCAGGATATTCAGCCCGATCGACAGCAGCACGTAGATCAGGATCGTATTGCCGATGAACAGGTAGTAGTCGTTGATGAACGAAGGCGCGATTGCGGCGATCAGCAACAGCGCCAGAAGGACATTGCGTCGACCCAGGAGCGCCATCGTCATACCCGCCGCAATCCGGTGAAGCCCAGCAGGCCGGTTGGACGGACGACGAGCACCAGCATGATGACGACGAAGGCCGAGACCTCCATGAAGCTCGAGCTGATGTAGCCGCCGGCCAGCGACTCGATGACGCCGATGCAGAAGCCCCCCAGGACCGCGCCGGGCAGGCTGATGAGGCCGCCCAGAACCGCAGCCGCGAAGCCCTTGATGAAGAACGAGAAGCCCATGTCGGGATAGAGGAGCGTGAGCGGCGCCATCAGTACGGCGGCAGCGGCGGCGATCGCCGCCCCTGTGCCGAAAGACCACATGTAGACCCGGTCGATACGAATACCGACCAGCCGCGAGGCTTTGGCATTGTCGGCTGCGGCCTGCATCATCTTGCCGGCACGGGTCAGGCGGAAGAACGCCGCGAAGACAACCATGATGACCATGGCGCCGGCCAGCACGGCGAGCTGCTGGGGGATCACCAGGATTTCGCCGAAGACGATCGGGTCGGGAGAGGTGATCGGCGGAAAGGAGAGATAGTCACCCTTTCCGCCCCAGATCACGCGTGCGGTGCCGCGGAACACGAAGGCGAGGCCGACAGTCGCCAGCACGAGGCTGACGACGTCGTCCTTCTTGATCGGCCGGAAGGCGATCCGGTCTGTCATCATGCCGAGGGCGCACCCGACGGCGATGGTGATCAGCAGCGAGAGCAGGTACCCCACACCCATCTGCACGTGAAGCGTCCAGGCGACGAAGCCCGAGAACATGAACAGTTCGCCGTGCGCGAAGTTGATCACGCCCGTCGACTTGTTCACGATCACGATGCCGAGTGCGATCAAGGCGTAGAGCGACCCTGTGGTCAGTCCGCTCAACAGCAGGAAGGTGAAGAGGACCATGACGCGCTAGTTTACTTTGGTAACCTCGATGACCCGCACTGGCTTGCCCGGTTCCTTGGCGATCCATACCGGGGACTTGTTGCAGCGATGATCGGTCGCCGAGCAGGTGATGCCGCCGCCGTAGACGTCGGTCTTGACGTCCGTCAGCGAGTTGAGCGCCTCGACCAGCTTTTCGCGCGTCGGGTCCTTGCCGGCGCGCTTCAGCCCCTCGACCATGACCTGGGCGGCACCGACGCCGAACAGGTTGAAGACCGACAGCCGATCGCCCGGGAACTTCGTCTCGACCAGCTTCCGCCACTTGTCGACCGCAGGATCCTCCGGCGTGTAGCGGACCATGCTGATCGTACGGAACTGGGCCGTCGCGCCAGGCACGCCGACCTGTTCTTCGAAGGCAGCGGGATCGCCGATTCCGGACTGGCCGATCGCGAGTGGCTTGAAGCCGAGTTTCTGGGCGTCGCGCATGAAAATCGCCGCAGGCTTGGGATAGAGGAGGATCAGGACCGCATCGGCATTGGCGGCCTTCAAGCGCAGGACCTGGGCCGTCGCGTCGTTGGCATCGGGTGCCATTTCCTCATCGGCGACCGGCGTAATCCCCTTGGCCTTGAAGGCTTCCATGAGGGGCAAATAGCGGGCGCGCCCCCAGGCGTCGCGCATCGAGATCACGGCAATGCGCTTGGCCTTCTGGTCGAGCGCAAACTGCAGCTGCGCCTGGCTTTCGAGCGTCGAGGTCAGGGCGGAGCTGAAGATGGTGGGCGAGAGCGGCGTGGTGATGCCGTCATGGACCGACGCCATCACGACCAGCGGGATCTTTGCCTGTTCGAGTGCCTCGCGGGCGGCGAAGGTGGCGTTGCTGCATCCGCCTCCGATCAGGGCGAACACATTGTCTTCCGACACGAGCTTCTTCACCGCGCCGATCGCGGCGGCGGGATCGCAGCGGTCGTCCTCACGCACAAGCTCTAGCTTGCGGCCGTGGATGCCGCCGTTGGCGTTGACGTCGTCGAATACTGCCTCGATGCCGTTCATGGGCAGCTTGCCGTAGAGATATCCGGGCCCCGTGAGGGCGCCGAACGATCCGATCCGGATCTTGTCAGCCGTGACTCCGGGCACCTGAGCCTGGGCGCCCTGTCCGACGATGAGCGCGGCCAGCATGCCGACGACCGTGCTTGTGATTGCCTGTACTTTCATCATTGCCCCTCCTGAACCCCCGAGTTGGCGATATCGCGCCGCCAAACATCCCAACCCCTGGAAACAACGCAGCTTCCCGTTCCTTGGCGACGATGTATCTTGTATACAGTACACAAGCTTGTCACCCTAAGAATGTCGGCACGGAGATCGAACCCATCCATGAACGAGGAAGTCGTCGTCGCGAAAGCCGGAAACGTGGCCACCGTCACGCTCAACCGGGCAAGCAAGCGCAATGCCGTTTCGCTCGCGATGTGGCGTCGTCTCGCCGAAATTTTCTCCGGTTTCTCTCGTGTCGACGACGTTCGAGCGGTCATCGTGACGGGCGCGGGTGGACACTTTTGTGCCGGGGCAGACATTTCGGAGTTCCCGACGGTGCGCGCCGATGCCGCGATGGGGAAGATTTACGAAGATGCAGCCGACAGCGCGACGCGTGCGTTGCGCGACTGTCCGCTGCCGATCCTTGCGGCGATTTCGGGCTATGCGATGGGCGGGGGCTGCGGCCTGGCGTTGGCTTGCGACTTCCGGATCGGCGACGCCTCGACAAGAATGGGCATTCCGGCCGCGCGCCTGGGCATCGTGTACGGTCCGCTCGACTGCTCCCTGCTGCTGCGCCAGGTCGGGCTCGCCAACGCCAAGCGCATTCTCTTCGCCGGGCGCGCCTTCGAACTCGCCGACTGCCGTGCGCTTGGCCTTCTCGACATGGTGGCGGAACAGGGCAGTGCGCTCGACGTGGCGCGCGCTTATGCCGCCGAATTGTCAGGCAATTCACCCCTGTCGATCGCCGGTGCCAAGCTGGTGCTCGAGGCGCTGGCGGCGGGCAACGCCGTCGCGCGAGAACACGAAATCGAGGAAGTCATCGCGCACGCGATGAACAGCGAGGACTATCGCGAGGGTGGGCGAGCCTTCACCGAGAAGCGCGCGCCGCGCTTCATCGGTCGTTGAGTACGGCGTATCGGGAGCGATGAAGACATGAATTGGCTAGGCGTCGATGTCGGCGGAACGTTCACCGACCTGGTTTTGCTCGATAAGGCGCGCGGCCACCTTGAGGTGCTCAAGACACCGTCCACGCCGCACGACCAGTCGGAAGGGATCCTGGCAGGCATCCGCCGTCTCGCCTTGGCGCCGGATGAGCTGGAGCAGATCGTCCATGGCACGACGGTGGCGACCAATACCGCGCTGGAAGGCGACGGCGCGCGACTGGCCGTGCTGGCAACCGAGGGGCACCGCGATGTCCTGGTGGTCGGTCGGGGCAACCGCATGGCGATCTACAATATCAAGGCGCCGCCCAATCGCCCGCTGGTGCCGCGTTCGCGCTGTGCCGAGGTGCGCGAGCGCCTGAACGTGGATGGCAGCGTGTCGGTGCCGCTCGATGAGGAAGGGGTGGCTGCCATCGGCAGGCGGTTTGCCGCCGAAGGGGTCGAGGCCGTCGCCGTATGCTTCCTGCATTCCTACGCCAATCCGGATCACGAACGCCGTGCCGCCGAAATTCTCGCCCGTCATATGCCGAACGCGGTCATCACCACATCGTCCGACGTGCTTCCGGAATACCGTGAATACGAGCGCTTCTCCACGACAGCGTTGAATGCCTATGTCGCGCCGCGCATGCGGCGGTACCTGGGTGAGCTGCGCAACCGGCTGAAGGCGGCGGGAGTGGTTGCGCCGCTGTCGATCATGACGTCGAATGGCGGCACGTTGCCGGCTCATCGCGTCGAGTCGATGCCCGTCCTGTCGATGCTGTCTGGGCCGGCAGCAGGTGTCATCGCCGCCAGCTACGTCGGCCATGCGGCGAACTTCCCGGACATCATCACGTGCGACATGGGCGGCACCTCGACCGACGTTTGCCTCGTACGGCATGGCGATTTCAACATGACGACCGACGGGCGCGTGGCGGCCTTTCCGGTGAAGATCCGGCAGATCGACATCAATACCGTCGGCGCCGGGGGGGGCAGCATCGCGGCCGTTGCCGGCGGCTTCCTGACCGTCGGCCCGCGCTCGGCCAAGGCCTATCCCGGCCCGGCCTGCTTCAATCGGGGCGGAACGGAGCCCACCGTCACCGACGCCAACGTGGCTCTGGGCCGTCTCGGCACAGAACAGCTTCTTGGCGGCGAGATCCGGCTCGACCGCCCCGCTGCGCTCGCCGCGACAGGTCGCCTCGGTGAGGCGCTTGGCCTGTCGGCCGACAAGATGGCGGAAGGAATCCTCCGGATCGCTGTCGTGTCGATGGCTGCCGCGATCAAGGAGGTCTCGGTTTTGCGGGGTATCGACCCGCGCGACTTCGCTCTGCTGTCGTACGGCGGCGCGGGCCCCCTGCAGGCGGCGGCGATCGCCGAGGAACTCGGGATGCGCACGGTCGTGGTGCCGCCAATGCCGGGAAACTTCTCGGCCTTCGGCCTTCTGGTGGCCGATGTCCGCCGCGATTTTGTGCGCACCAGGGTGGCGACGCTCGACAAACTCTCGGCCGCCGACGTGAAGGTCATGCTGGCGGGCCTGATCGCGGAAGGCGAGCGTGAGCTCAGCGCCGCCGAATTCCCGGTGGAGCGCCGGCGGTACGCCGCAACGCTCGACATGCGCTATTCGGGTCAATCCTTCGAGCTCTCGGTGCCGATCGATGCCGATCAGCCGGACATGGCGAAGATCGCCAGTGCGTTCGAGACGGTCTACCGCACCCGATACGGCGGCACGACCACCGCGCCGATCGAAATCGTGAGCTATCGCGTTGCGGCGTGGGGATTGTCCGAAAAGCCGGCACTGCCGGCGGTCACGGCGTCGGGCCTTACGCTGGACGGCGCGCGTCTTGGGGAACGCCCGGTCGTGTTCGATGGCATTGCCCATCCCACGCCGGTATTCGACCGCGAGCGCCTGCCGACGGGCCAGTCGGTGCCGGGACCGGCCATTGTGCAGGAGGCGGGCTCCTCGACGGTGGTTCCGCCGGACTGGACGGTCGAACGCGAAGCGATCGGCTGCCTTATTTTGCGTCATGTCGAAGGAAGCGCGCGATGAGCATCGATCCCATTACGCTCGAGGTGCTGACCCAGGGTCTGATCTCCATCGTGCGTGAGATGCGTGCAACGGTCTGCCGGACAGCCAGTTCGGTGGCCATCTACGACGCTAAGGATTTCTCGTGCGGCCTGTTTGCTCCCGACAGTCAGGTCGTCGCGCAGTCGGAGGACATCGGCTCCCACGTCGTCCCGCTGCCCTGGTCGGTGCGCTCCGCAATGGAGAAGTTCGGCAACGATCTCGCGCCCGGCGACGTCATCCTGTCGAACGATCCCTACACCGGCGGCACGCATCTCAACGACGTTACGGTGATTTTTCCGGTGTTCCAGGACGGCCGGCTGGTCTTCTTCCCGGCCGTGCGCGCCCATTGGGCCGATGTCGGCGGCATGGTGCCGGGCAGCATGTCGGGCAAGGCGACCGAGATCTATCAGGAAGGCGTGCGCATTCCCCCCGTGAAGATCCAGGAGGCCGGCCGCTTCAACCAGGCGGCTCTCGACATATTGCTGTCGAACATGCGTGTCCCGGAGGAACGTCTTGGCGATCTTGAGGCAAGCCTCGCCTCCTGTCGCGTCGCGGAAAAGCGCATCCATGAGATCTGCGTGCGTTACGGTGTCGAAACACTGCTGGAAGCCGTGCGCCTCGACCTCGACCGGTCGGAGGCGCGGATGCGCGCCTGTATCGCCAGCCTACCGGATGGCGTCTATCGCTACGAGGACTATCTCGAAACCTACATGGGCGGTTCGTTCGAGCCGCTGCTCCTGCCGCTGGCTCTCTCGGTTGCGGGCGACCGCATGGTCGCCGATTTCACTGGCGCCTCGCCGCAGGTGCCGTTCCCGGTGAATTCCACGGCCGCGGTGACGGCGGCCTCGGTTTTTATCGCGATGAAGTCGATCTTCGATCCGGCGGCGCCGCTCAACCAGGGCTCCTTCCGGCCGATCGAGGTGATTGCGCCACCGGCATCGATCGTGAACGTGCAGCGTCCCGCGCCGGCCGGCTCCCATGGCGAGATCCGCAAGCGCGTGATCGCAACCATGGTCGGTGCGTTGTCGCAGGTCGTGCCCGACCTCGTGGCGGGCGATCTCTGTCGGACCTCCTTCCACAACCTGATCGGCGGCTACGACGCCAAACGTCGCCGCGAATGGGTCCACTACGAATGGTCGGCCGGTGGAAACGGGGCGTTTCGCGAGAACGACGGGCCCAGCGCCATGGCGACGATCGACTGGGGCGATCTCGTCACGGTGCAGTCGACGGAGGTGATTGAAACCCGCATGCCGTTGATCATCGAGACCTCGCGGCTCGCGATGGACTCGGGCGGCGCCGGTACGACGAGGGGTGGCCTGTCGATGCAGCGCTCCATTCGTGTCTTGGCGGCCGATTCGCGCTACTCGTTGTTGTCCGACGGCGCGGTCGTGCCGGCGTTCGGCGTGATGGGCGGCCTGTCCGGCGTTCAGGTCGGCGCGTGGATCGAGGAGAACGGCCAGGTCATGGATTTCGACACGCCGGGCAAGGTCGCGGGTCATCCGGTCGGCGATGGCAGCGTCGTCGTCGTGCGCTCGGCCGGGGGCGGCGGCTATGGCGATCCATTGTTGCGCCCGCCGGCGCTTGTGGTGGACGACGTCAACGAAGGATACATCTCGCGCCGGGTCGCCCATGAACTCTACGGCATCGCGCTCGACGCTCGGGGCAAACTGGATGGCGCGGCAACCGAGACCCTGCGCCGCCGCCTGGGCGAGGACCGGTTTGCGCTCGAGGCGGTGCTCGTCGACGATTCCTATGAGGCGGGCGCGGTCAGCCGGCGGCGCATTTGCCGTATGAATCCGAAGGACGCTGCTGCTGCCGGCCTGCAGGACGACGATCTGGTCGAGATGGACCGGCGCCAGGCCGCGCCGCTCCGCGCCTGGCTCCGGATCGATCCAAAGGTGCCAGCGGGTTCGCTGCCGATCGATCAGAAGGGTCTCGGCATCCTCCGCACGGAGGCGGGGCAGCGGATCGAGGTCCGGCGCATCGCCACGGTGGTCGTGCCGCAGGCGCGTCTTGCGGAGGCCGCTGAATGACATCCGGGCCTGTCCTTGTGACGGGCGTCGGTGGATTGATCGGTGCGGCCGTCGTGAAACGGCTCGTAGCGGAGGGCGTGGCCGTGGTTGCGGCCGATCGTGCGTCACCGTCGAACATCGATCTCGCCGCCCACGGTGTGCCGTTCTTTGCGCATGATCTGCCCGATCCGCCGCGCTGGGACGAGGTGATCGGCCGCTTCGGCATCCGACGGGTGGTGCATGCCGGCGGAATCTCTGGACCTATGGTGCTGGGTGGTGAGCCCGGCCGGGTCTGTGCCATCAATCTCGATGGACTGGTCGGCCTGCTCGAAGCGGCACGTCGCCATCGGCTTGATCGCATCGTGTGGTTTTCCTCGATCAACGCCTATGGCGACCGGCCGGATCTCTCGCCGGTCGAGGAGAGCACGACCCTGCTGCCAGACACGGTCTATGGCGCCACCAAGGCGGCCGGCGAGGCGCTGATCCTGGCCTATGCCTCGGAGCACGGCGTTGACGCTGTCGCGCTGCGTGTGACATCCTGTTATGGGCCAGGGCGGACGACATCATGCCTCATCCGAACACTGGTGGCCGATGGGCTGGCCGGCCGTGCAAGTCGGATCCAATCCATGTCCGGTCGCACGCGGCAGCACATCTTCATCGACGATGTCGTACAGGCTGTCAGCCTTGTTCTGGATGCGCGATCCTTGGGGCAACGCGCCTACAATATCGGGCCCGGACGGGCGCAGACGCTCGACGAGATCGTCGATCAGGTGCGGGTGGCCGTGCCGGCGACGAACGTTGTCATCGACCCTGAAGGACTGGGCTGGAACACGTTCGGCCTCGGTCCGCTGGTGATCGACGCGGCGCGGCGCGATTTCGGGTTCAGGCCTGCCGTTTCGATTGCCGATGGCGCCGCAGCGACTCGCGACTGGCTGCTACAAAGGGGTGATGCGTGAGCTTGATGCAAGACTTCGACTTCACCGGCCGGCGCATCCTGGTGACCGGGGCCGCCAACGGCTTCGGTGAGGCAATGGCCGATCTCCTTCATGCCGCCGGCGCGACGCTGGTGCTGGCCGATGTCGAAGTGGAGCCCCTGGCGCAGGTGGCTGCGCGTTGCGGGGCCGAGATGCAGGTCTACGACCAGGCCGATCCGGAATCGATTGAACGGCTCGTGGCGGCGGCGGGCGAAATCGACACGCTGATCGGAAATGCCGGCATACTCGTGGCCAAGCCGCTGCTGGAGACGAGTTTCGAGGAGATGAGGCGCGTTATCGACGTCGACCTGGTGGGCGCCTTGCGCCTGATGCAGCTGGTCGGGGCCGGCATGGTGGCGCGCAAGCACGGCGTTATCCTGCTGATAGGGTCGCAGACCGCGTTTTCCGGCGGGGAGAACCGTGCGGTCTATGCCGCGGCCAAGGCAGCGATCTCGCAACTGACGAAGTCGGCTGCCGTGGAATGGGGACCGCATGGCGTACGCGTTCTCTGTCTTGCGCCGGGACGCGCCCTTACGCGAATGTCGCGCGAAACCGTAAAGGAAGGTCGCTCAGGCGATCGTGGACTCGCCCGCGTGCCGCTCGGGCGCTGGGGCACGGCGCAGGAGATCGCCAAGCTGGCGATGATCCTCGTCTCCGACGCGGCGGCCTATGTCGCCGGCGAGACGCTTGTTGCGGATGGCGGCTATGTCGTCGGTTAGGGTCAATTTGGCCGGCGCGTCATCGGCAGCCGCCGTGCCTGCGGGCTTTACCTTGCCGTCGCTGATCGCGTCCGAGATTGCGCGCATTCTGTCCGATCGCATCATCTTCCTCGAGTTGCCGCCGGGCGCGCGAATCCTCGAAGAGGAAGTGAGCGCCAGCTTCGGCGTCAGCCGCTCGCCCATCCGCGAGGTGTTCCGCATGCTCGAGGCCGACGGCCTGGTGATCCGGGCGGCGCGGCGGGGTGTCAGCGTCACCCCCATGAGCCGGCGCGACCTCGACGAAGTCTACGCCTGCCGCGTGGGCCTCGAAGGGCTTGCCGCGGCGGAGGCTGCCAAGCGCATCACCGCCGACGGCAAGAAGCAGATCAAGGCGATCGTTGCCGGCATGAAGGAGGCCTTCGCGGAGAAGGATGTACGAATATTCTTCAACTACAACGTCGACTTCTTGCATGCCATTCACGCCGCTTCGCAGAACCAGACGCTGATGCGCATCATGGCGGGAATCGACAAGCAGGCGATGCGCTATCGCTATATGGCGCATCTTCACACGAGGGAGATGCTGTCGATGACGCTGGAGGGCTACCGGGACCTGGCCAGCGCCATCCTGGACGGCGACGTGGTGCTCGCCCGTCGTCGCGGAGAGCAGATCATGCGACGCAGTCATGGTGTGGTGGCCAAGGCCCTGGCTGAATCGCCTTACGCGGTTCCGGGCGACGGCGGTTCGCCCTCCGACGAGCTCTGAGGGAATAAGGCGCATGCGGGACCTGATCGGATACGGCTGGAAATATCCCAAGGTGGAATGGCCGGAAGGGGCGCGTGTCGTCGTCTCTCTGGTGTTGAACTACGAGGAAGGCTCCGAGCTCTGCATCGGCGACGGCGATGCGGAGGGCGAAAGGGTCGGCGAGTTCGTCTATCCGACGATGGATTCCAAGACGCGCGACCTCGGCATCGAATCGACTTTCGAGTATGGCTCGCGCGTCGGCACTTGGCGCGTGCTCGACCTGTTCGACGAATTCGGCGTCAAGTCGACGATCTTCGCCTGCGGCCGCGCACTCGAGCGCAACCCATTGGTCGCGCGCGCGTTCACCGATCGTGGTCACGAGGTGGCGGGGCACGGATACCGTTGGGTCGATCATTTCCGCATGGAGCCCGACCACGAGCGCGAGCAGATCCGCCTTGCCGTGAAGTCGATCGCCGAGACGACAGGCGAGCGTCCCGTCGGCTGGTACTGCCGCTACGCGCCAAGCGTCAACACGCGCTCGCTGCTGGTCGAGGAGGGCGGGTTTCTCTATGACTGCGATTCCTACGCCGACGAGATTCCCTACTGGGTCGAGCAGAACGGCAAGCCGCATCTGATCGTGCCTTATCAGTTCGATGCCAACGATGCGAAGTTCTTTCGCGGGCCCGGTTGGTCGGGTGCCGGCGAATTCTGGGAGTATCTGCGCGACAGTGTCGACTGCCTGCACAAGGAGGGGCGGACTTCGCCCAAGATGCTGAGCGTCGGGCTGCACGGCCGAATCATCGGCCGGCCGGGGCGCAGCACGGCGCTTGCGCGCTTCCTCGAATACTGCCGCAAGACGCCGGGCGTGAGCTTCCAGCGCCGTGTCGACATCGCCCGCTGGTGGCACGAGCATTACCGGCCCTGAGCCGGTCGGAAGCGTGGCTTGCGCGGATCTCCGGGTGGAGCCTGATCCCGGCCCACCGCCTCTCGGGTCGTGTGATCGAGGACGCCACTGTGGTATCGGCGCGGCGATGATCGGCACGTATGGTCGCCGTCGTTCGAGGGCGATCGGACGGGCCCATCCTCCGAGTGTTTCGAACATCGAGGTCCTTTGGGTAATCATCCATGCCGACTTCGGCACGCGGTTCCGGCAGGTGACGGCCTTCACCGAGATCGCGGCCTCAATCGGCTCCCTCAAGCATGGGCGCGATCGCATCGCCAAGCGGCAGTCAAATCTCCGGCTATTCAAGAATGAGCGACGATGACTGAGAAGCGTTCAACTCTTGGCCG
>CAMAYC010000028.1 GCA_945862125.1 Reyranella massiliensis 521 | reverse complement strand
TATATAATACGGAGCGACATGACCTCCAGCCGTCCCACCGCCGACAGCCTTCCCAAGGAGCCTCTACCGCGCCTCCTCGCCGTGATGGCCTGGCTGCGTGACCGCCAGCATGGTTGCCCCTGGGACATCGACCAGACCTTCCGGACGATCGCACCGTACACGATCGAGGAAGCCTACGAGGTTGCCGACGCCATCGAACGCAACGACATGCCGGCCCTCAAGGAAGAACTGGGCGACCTGCTGCTTCAGGTCGTCTACCACGCCCAGATCGCCCAGGAGGCCCAGGCCTTCGGCTTCGCCGACGTAGCCGCCGCGATCGCCGAGAAAATGATCGACCGCCATCCGCATGTGTTCGGCAACGCCCGAATCGATACGTACGAGGCCCAGACCGTGTCCTGGGAAGCCCGCAAGGCGGCAGAGCGCGCGGCCAAGCAGACGGCGGCGCCTGCCGGCGCCCTGGACGGGGTGGCCCGCGCCCTTCCCGCCCTCCTGCGGGCCGAGAAGATCCAGAAGCGGGCCGCCCGGGTCGGATTCGACTGGGCCGATATCACGCCCGTCATCGACAAGATCGAGGAGGAACTGGGCGAGCTGCGCGCCGAGATCACGGCCGGCACTGTGGACCAAACACGCCTCACCGACGAACTGGGCGACGTGCTGTTCGCTGTCGCCAACCTCGCACGCCATTGCAAGGTCGACCCCGAGGCCGCGCTGCGCGCCACCAACGACAAGTTCGAGCGCCGTTTCGGCTATATCGAGCGCCAACTGGCCACGCAGGGCCGCAAGCCCACCGACGCCAGCCTGGTCGAAATGGAAGCCCTCTGGCAGGAAGCCAAGACGCGAACCTAGGATCGGGGCGCCAGCAATGGCATCCGGACGATGTCAAACACCGCCCTCACCTCGGCCAGCGTCGCCTGCGAGGCCGCGCTGATGATGCCTGCGTTGATCGGCTGCGCCGGCCCATAGGGCGAGCTATCGAACCGCACCGAGGCGCCGCCTGCCTCGGCCATCATAAGGGCGCCGGCAGCATGATCCCAGGGTTTGGTGATCCGGTAGAGGCTGAATGCCGCCCGGCCCGACAAGATCTCCAGGTACTCCGCACCGGCACAGCGCAACGTCGACACCCGTCCCAGCCGCTTGCGATCGGCCGCCGGCAGTTTCGTGTCGAAAGCCTTGATGACCTTGTAGCCGACGAATCCATCGGGACTGCTGCCAGGCGCCGCCCCGATCACCGGCACACCGTCCAGCGTGACGCCCTGCCCTTGGAGTGCGACCGCCATTCGCCCGCGCGGCACATCATAGATCCAGGCGCCAACCGTCGCCGCGTTCTGCACCAGGCAGACGATGACAGCGAAGGTGTCCTTGCCGGCCGCAAAATTCGCCGTCCCATCGAGAGGATCGACGATCCAGCACATTTCGCCCGGCCGGCCGATCAGTTCGAGCAGCCCGGGATCGCTCTCGACTGCCTCTTCGCCCACGACGGGCACGCCCGGCAGTATCTTTGCCAATCCCGCGGCCAGCCGTTGTTCGGCCGCGACATCAGCCACGGTGACAACGTCGCCCGGCCGCTTCTGCCGGATGTCGTCCTTGGTGAGATTGCGAAACCTCGGCAGCAATTCTGCCGCCGCCGTCTCCCTGATCAGGTCGGCGACCCGCGACGGGTCACCCCTGCCCAGCATAGTGATCAGCCAACGACGCCGAAAAGGTCTTCTTCCTTGAGGATGACATGGTCGACACCGCCGATCTTGACCTCAGTGCCCGACCACTTGCCGTAGATCACCTTGTCGCCGACCTTGACGTCGATCGCCTGCAGCCGCCCGTCTTCCAGACGCTTGCCCTTGCCGATCGCCACGACCTCGCCCTGCATGGGCTTTTCCTGCGCCGTATCAGGGATGATGAGGCCGCCCTTGGTCCTGGTTTCGGCAGTCATGGGCTTGAGCAGCAGCCGATCATGTAAAGGCTTGAATTTCATGGCATTTCCTTCGTCTGGGATGGTGCCGCTTATAGATTTTGCGCGCGAGGCCTGTCAACGCACCAGCCGGCGCTCGAACTGCGCCGCGGCAGCGGTATCGAGGGCTACGGTCAGCAAGGCCAATTCGCCTTCATCGCGCCGGTGCCGCACCTCACCGTGCCGGTAAAGCCAGGCAATAGTGGCGCCGTCGCTCAGCGGCACGGAAATCTCACGGGCCGTTCCCGCTCGTCCCAGGAATTCGCCGATCGCGCCAAGGAGGTGGTCGACACCCTCTCCGGTCAGCGCCGAGACCGGATATTGAAGCGCGCGCGCAGCACCTGAGGCGGCGCGGGTCTCCAACGTGTCGCGCCGCTCGGCCGGCAGCGCATCGATCTTGTTCAGCGCCTCGATCAGGGGTGTGCCGCCATTTTCATCTTCCCTGATGGCACCGAGATCCTTCAGGACCTGTTCGACGTCGGCGCGCTGCTGCTCGGTCTCAGGGTGGGCGATGTCGCGTACATGCACGATCAGGTCCGCCTCGATCACCTCCTCGAGCGTCGCGCGAAAGGCGGCGACCAGATGCGTCGGCAGGTCGGACACAAACCCCACCGTGTCTGAGATCACGCAGCCCTTGCCGTTCGGCAGCTTGATCGACCGCATGGTCGGGTCGAGCGTGGCGAAGAGCAGATCCTTGGCCATGACGGCGGCGCCCGAGAGCCGGTTGAACAGTGTCGACTTGCCGGCGTTCGTGTACCCGACCAGCGCGACAGTCGGCAGACGTGCCTTCTTCCGCCCCACGCGATTGACGGCGCGCGTCCGCTGCACACTCTCGAGGTCGCGCTTGATGCGAACGATGCGCTCGCCGATCAGGCGGCGGTCGATTTCGATCTGGGATTCACCGGGACCGCCCAGGAAGCCGAAGCCGCCGCGTTGGCGTTCGAGATGGGTCCATGACCGCACCAGCCGGCCGCGCTGATAATCCAGCGCCGCGAGTTCGACTTGCAGCCGGCCTTCGTGGGTTCGGGCGCGAGCGCCGAAAATCTCCAGGATGAGACCCGTGCGGTCGATCACCTTGGTCTGCCAGGCCTTCTCGAGGTTGCGCTGCTGGACCGGCGTCAGCCTGTCGTCGACGATTACCAGGCCAATGCCCAGTTCTTCGACGGCTTCCTTCAGCCGCTCGACGACACCTTTGCCGAGCAGCGTGGCTGGCGTGATCCGACGCAGCGGTGCGGTTTCAGCCAGGCGCACATCGATGTCGATGGCACGGGCGAGACCGACGGCTTCCAGGAGCTTGGCCTCACCATCGCGTTCTTCGCCACGGCCGCGGGTATAGGGACACACGACGGCAGCCACCGTCGCGGGTCGCGCGGTGTCGGTCGGCGTACGCTTGCGCCTTTCGTGGACTTCCTGTTCGAGGTCTTCGATCAAATCAGCCTGCTGCGTCGGCCTTGTCCCCGTCGAACAACTGCACGGGAGTGACCGGCATAATGGTTGAGATCGCATGCTTGTAGACAAGCTGCGAGTGACCGTCGCGGCGCAGAAGCACCGAGAAATTGTCGAACCAGGTGACGATTCCCTGCAATTTCACGCCGTTTACGAGGAAGATCGTGACCGGAGTCTTGTTCTTCCGCAGGTGGTTCAGGAATACGTCCTGAACGTTTTGTGCCTTTTCGCTCATGTTTTTGGCCTCTTGGTGGGCGGCCGGCTTCCCGAAGGTCACCGGTTTGGGCGGTGCAGGGCTCTCCCTGCTACCGAGTTGAAACAAATATAGGAGACGCTTGGGTCAAAGCAATGCCAGCAACTCATGACAATTACGTGCCCTGAGGCGGGGCGGATGTTCCAGCAGGGAGGCTGATAGTTGCTCTGCCCCCCCTACCAGAACGGGTAAACACCCCGCCGCATGGGCGCATTGGAGGTCGGCAAGGGAGTCTCCGACCATCCATACAGTCTCGTCAGGGGCAATTCCCGTGCCGTCGAGCGCCAGATAAACAGGATCAGGCGCCGGTTTGTCGCGCTTTGCATCCTTGGCACCGACGGCGCGGGAGATCCAGCGCTGCCAACCCAGGTGGAGCATCTCGGTGCGCAAGTTGTCGCCGACCTTGTTGCTGACCACGGCCACGTAGCACCCGGCTTCGCGGCAGTGCGCCAGCAGAGTGTCCGCGCCAGGCAAGGGCTGCAGACGCTCAAGGTGAATGCGGTGAAAGGTCTCGTAGAACACCCGCTCGGCCTCGCCTGCCCGTTCGCCGAACAGATTGGGGAAAACGTCGCGCAACGAGCCGTGGGCGTTAATTTGCACTTCCTCTGCTGTCCAGGGTGTCAGACCCAGGGTCGTAAAGGTGTCGTGGTAGCACTCGACGATTGTCGGCCAGGTGTCGACCAGAGTGTTGTCCCAGTCGAAGAGCACGGCGCGGGGCAACTTGGCAGCGGCAGAGCCGCTCATGTGATCGCCTCGCCGGTCGCTGCAAAGCGCACGTACTCTTCGCGCAGGCGGCGCGCCATCGGTCCGACCTTGCCGTCGCCCACGGTGTCGCCATCGATCTTGACCACTGGCGTCACGAACGAAGTGGCACTGGTAATGAACGCTTCCTGGGCCCTCTTGGCCTCTGCCAGCGAAAACGGCCGTTCCACGAATTTCAGCTGAAGCGCATTGCAAAGAGACTTCAGCGTATCGCGCGTGATGCCTGCCAGAATGCCGTTGTCGGTCTGGCGCGTCACCAGTTCGCCATCCTTGGTTACGATCCAGGCATTGGTCGACGCGCCCTCTGTGACGCAGCCGTCGGTGTCCACCAGCCACGCCTCGTAGGCGCCGCTCTCCCGTGCCGCCTGCTTGGCCAGCACGTTCGGCAGCAGCGCGACGGTCTTGATATCGCAGCGCTCCCAGCGAATGTCGGGGCAACTCTTCACGGCAATCCCCGCGCCGGGATCGGCCTCGGCCCGCTTCGAGTTCTTGGTCGTGAGCACCAGCGCCGGCTTCACCGGCACGGTCGGGAAGGCATGGTCGCGGCGGGCCACGCCACGCGTCACCTGCATGTAGATCAGCCCGTCGCGCAAGCGGTTGCGGCGCATCAGCTCACGCAGGATGAAACTCAATGCCCCACGCGAAACCGGCCAGTCGATCCTGAGCTCGCGCAACGACCTGTCCAGCCGGTCGATGTGCGGCACCTCGTCTATCAGACGACCATCGCGTACACCCACGACCTCGTAGACACCGTCGGCGAGCTGGTAGCCCCTGTCCTCGATGTGAACGCTGGCCTCGCGGTGATCGACGTAGCGGCCGTTGACATAGGCATAGCGCGCCATGCCGCCCTCCTTCGCTTCTTAGATCGTGGTTTCGGTGTCGTTACGCTCGTCGGGCGCACCGCCGTGCAGTCCCAACGACTTCAATTTGCGATGCAGCGCCGAGCGCTCCATGCCGACGAAGGTCGCGGTACGGGAGATGTTGCCGCCAAACCGCGTGACCTGGGCCAGCAGATATTCCCGCTCGAACACTTCGCGGGCGTCGCGCAGCGGTAGCTGCATGATCTCGCCACCCTTCTCCCAGCGCAGAACCGAGGGCGAATCCTCGCTCACGTCACTGGGCAGCACGTCGGCGCGGATCGGGCCGCCGCCGACCGGCGCCAGGATCAGGAGTCGCTCGATGACGTTGCGTAATTGCCGGACGTTTCCCGGCCAGTCGTGGCCCTGCAGAGCGGCCAATGTGTCCTCACCGATCGTTCGCACCGGCAGGCCGGTGGCGTCCGCGACCCGGCGCAGGAGATCGGCGGAGAGTTCGGGAATGTCCTCGCGGCGCTCGCTGAGCGGCGGCACGCGCAGCGATACCACATTCAGCCGATGATACAGTTCCTCGCGAAACAGCCCCGAGGTGATTTCCTCCTGCAGGGTACGACTGGTCGAGGCGAGCACGCGCACATCGACCTCGACGCGGGTCTTGCCGCCGTCGCGGACGAAGGACTGTTCCTGGAGAACACGCGCCAACCGGCTCTGCAGCGCCAGAGGAAGGTCCGCGACTTCCTTGAGCAGCAAGGTGCCGCCATGGGCCATCTCGAAAGCGCCCGAGACGCGCAGCGTGTCGCCTTCGGTCTCGCCATCGGTGCCGAATAGTTCGATATCCAGGCGTTCCGTCGGCAGTGTCGAGCAATTGACCACGACGAACGGTCCGTCGGCCCGTTTCGAGCTCTGGTGGATCAGGCGGGCCGTTGTTTCCTTGCCTGCCCCAGAGGCGCCGACGATCAGGACGCGGCTACCCGTGGGTGCCGCTCGCTCGATCTGTGTTCGCACGCTGGCTGCGCTGGCGGAGGAACCAACGAAGGTGACGTCTCCCCCCGCCCGCCGGCGCAGGGTCGCGTTCTCCCGCTTCAGCTTGTCCGCCTCGATGGCGCGGTCGACGACCAACAGCAAACGATCGGCCTTGAAGGGCTTCTCGATGAAGTCGTAGGCGCCGGTCTTGATCGCCGACACCGCGGTGTCGATCGTTCCGTGGCCGCTGATCATGACGACCGGAATGGGTGGATCCTCGCGCCGGATGACCTCGAGGAGCTGCAGGCCGTCGAGTTCGCTGCCCTGAAGCCAAACGTCCAGAATGACGAGCGCCGGCCGGCGCTGCCGTACGGCATCGATCGCCTCAGTGCTGTTGTGAGCACGGCGGGCCGTATGACCCTCATCCTCGAGGATACCGGCAATCAGCGTGCAGATGTCACGCTCGTCGTCGACGATCAGGATGTCGTGGGCCATGGCTCTTCAAGCAGTCCGCTGCTGTGTCTGCGGATCATTGTGCGGCTGTCGCATGCGGTCGAGCCGACGCGATTTCCTTCGCGTCTCGCCGGAATACCAGACTGATGCACGCACCGCCACCCTCACGGTCGTCCAGGGCGAGGTAACCCCCATGGTCTTCCATGATTTTTTTTACGATCGCGAGGCCCAGGCCCGTACCTTTGCTGCGGGTGGTCATGTAGGGCTCGGTCAGGCGTTCCCGCCCTTCCTTCGGCAGGCCCTTGCCGTTGTCCTCGATAACGATACGCACCGTGCCGCCATCATCCTTCAAGCTCAGCGAGATCTCGCCCGGAGGCAATGGTCCCGACGCGGAGACTTCCCGCCCTTCGATCGCCTCGGCCGAATTCTTTAGTATGTTGGTCAGCACCTGGCCGACCTGACGACGATCGCAGATCAACGGGACGGCGCCGTCCGGCAGGTGGGAAACATAGCGGATGTCGGGATTGCCGTTGCGCTGGAGGAAAAGCGCCTGCTGGCAAAGCTCCTTTGCGTCCTCGGCCTGCACGGTCGGGCGCGGCATGCGGGCAAAGGACGAGAACTCATCGACCATGCGGCCGATATCGCCGACCTGCCGGATGATCGTATCCGTGCAGATCGTGAAGGTTTCAGGATCCTCCTTGATCTGCTTCAGGTAGCGACGCTTCAATCGCTCGGCAGAAAGCTGGATGGGCGTGAGCGGGTTCTTGATCTCGTGGGCAATGCGCCGTGCGACGTCGCCCCACGCCGCCATGCGCTGCGCCGACATCAAGTCGGTCACATCGTCGAAAGTGACGACCGAGCCGGCGCCGGAGGCGGCGCTGATGCGGACCAGCAAGGTGCGCCGTGTTCCCCGCTGCAGGATGTCGACCTGCCCCTGGGTGACGCGATCCGGGCGTTCGGCCGCTTGCATGACCAGCGGAGCCAGCTCGGGCATGACGTCGGTCAGCGGCCGTTCCAGGACGCCATCCTCCGGCAGGGCCAATAGTTCGAGCGCCGACCGGTTGCTGCGGGCGACAATGCCCCGGCCGTCGACACTCAGTACCCCGGCTGAGACGCCCGCCAGCACAGCGTCGGTCAGGCGGCGGCGGGTATCGAGTTCCTTGTTGGCGTTGACCAGTTCACCGCGCTGCTGCTCGATCTGACTCGCCATGCGATTGAACGAACGCGCGAGCTGCCCCAGCTCGTCGTTCGGCGGCCCCTCCTCCACACGGGTCGAGAGGTCGCCACCGCGCACACGTTCGGCGGCCACCATCAGCCCGCCGATCGGTGCGGTCAGGCGGGTCGCAAACAGGATTGCCAACCACACCGCCGCCAGCAGCATCAGAAAGGCGATGGCCCCGCAGACGAGGAAGATGACGAGCTGACTCCGCTGCAGTGCCTGCTCTATCTGGGAATAGAATGTTCCGGCGAATTCAATGCTCTTGATGTAATCGACGACCCTGAGGTCGACAGCATGGCCGGTCGCCAGGAAGAGCGGCTCGCCAACAAAGAGCTGCATGACGAAATAGGCGCCCTTCGCGGAGTCGAACTGAACCGGGCGGCCCTGATTGACGGCCTGCCAGAGGAATCTCGCGGACGGCAGCGGATCGACCATTCCCTGGGCATCGGCGGCCTGGGCCTGGGCGATCACGCCCTTGTCGGCATCGAGCACCGTAGCCTCGATGATCGGCCGACCTTCGATCAGGGTCTCCAGCAGCCGCTTCGTGGCCTCACCATCGCGGACCTCATCGACACCCAGAGCCTGCAAGGGACCTGCGATCGCGCCGATATCGCGCAGAATTTCCTCTTCCCGCGCCCGCCGGACCGGCTCACCGATCGCCCGTGCGGCCTCGAAGGCCGCCTGCGAAGGCTTCACGACGAAGTCTGTCAGGTTCAGGAAAAGCAAAGAGAGGATGATGGCCACGATCAGCGTCGGCGTGATGGTGAAGACACTGCAGACCAGCACGAGGCGCATGTGAAGCCGCGAGCCGGCAGCACCGCGCCGGCGATCCAGCCATAGTTGCGTCAGGCGAACGGCCAGCACTGCCACGAGGGCA
This sequence comes from Reyranella massiliensis 521, assembly GCA_945862125.1. GTDB lineage: Bacteria > Pseudomonadota > Alphaproteobacteria > Reyranellales > Reyranellaceae > Reyranella > Reyranella massiliensis_A. The sequence goes on along the minus strand of CAMAYC010000028.1, from coordinate 37,027 downwards.
ATGGCGATCACAAGGTCCGAGACCAGGAGGCCGGTCATCCAGCCGAGGGTCCCGAAAGCCGCCGGCACGAAGCCCGCGAGCCAGGCATAGGTAACCGCGCCGGCAACGATGGCGAGGATGGCAAGTGATACCGCCGCGACCCGACCGCTCAGACCGCGGAGTACCGCGCTTACCATGTCGCCCAAGCGTGAAACGCCCAGCGCAGTTGTCACTTAGTCACCCGCCTCGGCGAACCTGCGGCGTACGAACCACTGGGACGTCGAGGTCCTTTATTTTCTTGCGCAACGTATTGCGATTGAGCCCCAGGAGACGGGCAGCGCGCAACTGATTCCCGCGCGTTGCCCCTAAGGCCAGCGACAGGAGCGGTCGCTCGACCTCGGAAATGACACGATCGTACATGCCGTCCGGCGGCAGCCGGTCGCCGTGGGCGGCAAAAAGGGCCTGCAGATGGCGATCCATGGCGTCGCTCAGGGAGGCGTCGGCCTGCGCCGGACCGGCGCCCGTGGGCTCGAACTCCGGCGCCTGGACGGCATCGGCAAGCTCCGACTCAATGGTCTCGACGCCGATCACCTCCTCCGAATAGAGCGCAGACAGGCGGCGAACGAGATTTTCCAGCTCGCGCACGTTGCCCGGCCAACGATGCTGGCGCAGGCGCGCCATGGCGTCTGTCGACAACACCTTGGTCGGCAGGCCGTCCATGGTCGCAGCGCGCAGGAAATGGTTGGCCAGTTCGGGAATGTCGTCGAGCCGCTCGCGCAGTGGCGGCAGCCGGATCGGCACCACGTTGAGGCGGTAGAACAGGTCCTCGCGGAACAGCCCCTGCTGGATCAGCCGGCGGAGATCGCGATGGGTGGCGGCCACAATGCGGACATTGGCCTTGATCGGCGTCCGGCCGCCGACCGTCATGTACTCGCCTTCCTGCAGGACCCGCAGCAGGCGGGTCTGCGCCTCGGGCGGCATGTCGCCGATCTCGTCGAGGAACAGCGTGCCGCCGGAAGCCTGTTCGAATTTGCCCGACGAGCGTTGCACGGCACCGGTGAAGGCTCCGCGCTCGTGCCCGAACAATTCGCTTTCGATCAGCTCGCGCGGGATCGCAGCCATGTTAAGAGCCACGAAAGGTCCCTTGCGGCGCTTGCCATAGTCGTGCAGCGCCCGCGCAACCAGTTCTTTGCCGGTACCCGATTCGCCTGAGACCATCACCGTCAGGTCGGTTGACATCAGCCGCGCCAGTGCGCGGTAGATCTCCTGCATGGCGGCAGACCGCCCGATCAGCGGCAGACGTTCGCTCTCCTCCGGCGGATGCGTGCCGCGCGGCATCGATGCGGCTGGCGCCGAGAGCGCGCGATTGACCACCGAGACCAGCTCGTTGAGATCGAACGGCTTCGGCAGATATTCAAATGCGCCGCGTTCGGTGGCCCGCACCGCCGTCAGCAGCGTAGACTGGGCGCTCATGACGATAATGCGCAAGTCCGGCCGCAGCTTGCGGATGCGCGGCACGAGGTCCAGGCCATTTTCGTCCGGCATGACGACATCAGTGATGACGAGTTGGCCCTCGCCTTCCTGGACCCATTGCCACAATGTCGAGGCGGTGCCCGTGCTGCGCACGGTGTGGCCCTGGCGTCCCAGCGCCTGATGCAACACCGTCCGGATCGCGCGATCGTCGTCGGCGATAAGAATTGTCGCAGAAGTGCTCATGGGGCGGTCTGGGGGAATTGCATCGGCAGCATCACTCGGAAGGTTGTTCGGCCGGGCTCGCTGTCGAATTCAATGGCCCCGCCATGGTCGTTGATGATCTTGGCCACCAATGCAAGACCCAGGCCGGTTCCCGTCGGCTTGTTGGTCACGAAAGCGTCAAACATGTGCGCGCGGATCTCGTCGAGCACGCCCCGACCGTTGTCGCGGACCGAAACGACGAGCGGCAGATTGACCCTCGCCTGCTGACCCGGGACCGCCAGACGCAGGCCATGGCGGAAGCCGGTGGACAGTTCGATCTCGCGCTCACCATTGCCGGGGGTTTCACAAGCATTCTTCACCAGATTGAGGAAAACCTGGATGAGTTGGTCGCGGTCGCCATGAACCTCGGGCAACGACGGGTCATAGGTCTCGATGAACCGCACACCCTTGCCGAAGCCGTTCTCGGACAGGCGGCGCACATGATTTAGTACCTGATGGATGTTGATTGGACCGCGATCGATCGGACGCCCGTCGGCGAACGCCTCCATCCGGTCGACGAGCGCCACGATCCGGTCGGTTTCCTCGCAGATCAGGCTGGTCAGCTCGCGGTCGTTGTCGGGAACCGACTGCTCGAGAAGCTGCGCAGCGCCTCGGATGCCCGACAGTGGGTTCTTGACCTCGTGTGCCAGCATGGCGGCAAGTGCACTTACCGAACGAGCAGCGCTGCGATGCGACATCTGCCGGTCGATGTTGCGCGCAATCGTTTGCTCGACCAGCGAGACGGCGATCAGCCCGTCGCTGTCGGCGATCGGCGAAAGACGCAGCGCGCAGAAGCGCGTGCCAATTCGAGGCGAGGCCAGCGTGATACCGTTCTCCGCCACCGCGCCGCCGCTGATCTGGACCTGCTCGAGCAGCGAGAAGAGCGGCGTGTCTTCCGGCACGAACTCGTCCAGCGGATGGCCGACGAGGCGCGCGCGCCCAACGCCGAAGAACTGTTCGGCGGAAAGATTGGCGTATTGGATGAGCCGGCCGGGATCGACCACCACGACCGCTTCCGAAAGCGAATCGAGGATCGATGCGGAGAACAGCTCCGGGGACGAATTGGAGCGCTTGAGGGGACGCAGGGACATGCTAGGCCGCCTGCCGATCCAGGGCGGGAAGGAAGAACGCCGCAAGCATGGCCCGCACCTTGCCCGGATCGGGTTCGCGATTGACAGCGCCACGGAAGTCGGCCGACGACGGCAGCCCCTTGGAGTACCAGCCGAGGTGCTTGCGCGCCATGCGCACGCCGGTTTCGAGGCCGTAGTGCTCGAGCATCGATTCGTAGTGAGCGCGCACGGTGGCGTACTGCTCGGCGAGCGGCGGATCGGGAAGCCGCTCACCTGTCCGCAGATAGTGAATGGCTTGGTTGAGGAACCACGGGCGCCCGTAGGCGCCGCGGCCGATCATCAGCCCGTCGGCGCCCGATTGGGCCAACGCCTGATCGACGTCGTCGAGCGTATTGATGTCACCATTCACGATCACCGGCAGCTTGGTGGCAGCCTTGACGTTGGCGACGAACGCCCAGTCGGCGTGGCCTTCATAGAACTGGCATCGCGTGCGGCCGTGTACGGTCAGCATCCGGATGCCGCAGGCCTCCGCGATGCGCGCGAGATTGGGCGCATTGCGATTGGTCTCATCCCAGCCCGTTCGCATCTTGAGAGTCACCGGTAGCTTCACGGCCTTGACCGTGGCCTCGAGGATCTTCGCGGCATGGACCTCGTCGCGCATCAGCGAGGAGCCGGCATGGCCGTTCACGACCTTCTTCACCGGGCAACCGAAGTTGATGTCGATGATAGCGGCGCCCCGGTCTTCGTTCAGCTTGGCAGCCTCGGCCATCACTTCGGGTTCACAGCCGGCAAGCTGAACCGACATGGGGAATTCTTCCGGCGAGTTCTTCGCCATCAGCAACGTCTTGCGATTCTCGCGCACCATCGCGGCCGAAGCGATCATCTCCGACACGACCAGGCCCGCGCCGCCGCGCTTCACCATCCGGCGGAAAGGCATATCGGTAACGCCCGACATGGGTGCCAGAATGACGGGGTCCTCAAGACGGACAGGACCGATATCGACAGGGTGGAGTCGCGGGGCGCTGGCCATTTCTCTTGCTCAGTTAATAGGCATCTTGTGCAGTGCACAATTATTGAGCGAGCAATACCGAGTCCAGCCCCTTTTCGCAAGCGTCTGAAGTGCGCACCCCCTGTCGCAGTGTTATCAATCGATCGTGCCCACCTGTTCCGCCCTGATCGTCGCCGCCGGCCGCGGTAGCCGCTTCGGCGGCCCTCTGCCCAAGCAATATGCGCTTTTGGACGGCCAGCCGGTCCTGCGGCACACGATCTTTGCGCTTCGGGCTGCCCCCGGCATCGGCCGTATCCAGGTCGTGATCGCTCCGGGGGACGAATCCCACTACCAAGCCTCGGCCGCCGGCTTCGACCTGCCGCCGCCGGTCCAGGGCGGCGCCAGTCGCCAGCTTTCAGTCCTGAACGGCCTGGAGGCGCTGGCCAACACGCCACCCGAATTCGTTGCCATCCACGATGGCGCCCGCCCTTTCGTTCGGCCCGACGACATTGCCGGCTGCCTAGACGCAGCCGCGGCTGCAGGCATCGACGGAGCGATCCTGGGCATTGCGCTCGCCGACACGCTGAAGCGCGTTGCCAGGGACGGCGCCATTTCCGAGACCGTGTCGCGCGCCAATCTCTGGCGGGCGCAGACGCCTCAGGTCTTCCGCTTTGCCCCGCTGCTCCAGGCGCATCGTTCCGCCGCGGTCCTTGGCGCCGACGAGTCGACTGCTCTCACCGACGACGCTGCCGTCGCCGAGCGCGCGGGCCTGAGAGTTGTCATGGTGGCCGGCAGCGGCGATAACCCGAAGATCACCACGGTCGAGGACATGCAGCGCGCGTCGACGATGGAAACACGCACGGCGTTCGGCTTCGATGTGCATGGCTTTGCGCCCGGCAACGCCGTCATGTTGGGCGGCATTGCCGTTCCACATACTCACGCACTCAGCGGCCATTCCGATGCGGATGTCGCGCTACATGCGTTGACCGATGCGATCCTGGGTACCATCGGCGCCGGTGATATCGGCAAGCACTTCCCGCCATCGGATCCACAATGGCGCGGTGCCTCATCAGATCGATTCCTCCGTCACGCCGTCGGGCTTCTGGTCGAGCGTGGCGGCCGGATCGTTCATCTCGATCTCACGGTGATCTGCGAGGCTCCGCGGGTCGGCCCATATCGTGACGGGATGATCGACAGCATAGCCCGCATTGCCGGCATCGACTGCGACCGGGTGAGCGTGAAGGCCACGACCACGGAAGGGCTGGGTTTCACAGGCCGTCGCGAAGGCATCGCTGCCCAGGCGGTCGCGACCGTCGAAGTGCCGAGAAGGTAAGGTTCGCATGTTCGATCACGAAATCAGGGCGGCGGCCGAGCATGTGCTGGTCGCCTGCCGCAAGAAGAAACTGAAGGTGGTCACGGCCGAGTCCTGCACCGGCGGGCTTGTCGCTGCCGCCCTCACCGCCATCGCGGGCTCTTCCGACGTCGTCGAGCGTGGCTTCGTCACCTACGCCAATGAAGCAAAGCGAGAGATGCTGGGCGTGCCGTGGGATGCGCTGCTTGGCCATGGCGCGGTGAGCGAGCCCGTGGCCCGTGCGATGGCGGCGGGCGCCCTCGCCCATTCCTTGGCTGACATCGCGGTGTCGGTGACCGGTGTCGCGGGGCCCGGAGGCGGCAGTGATGAAAAGCCGGTTGGATTGGTTCACCTGGCAGCGGTCCGGGCCGGCTACGAGCCGATTGCCGAACGCCATGTCTTCCCCGGCGACCGCGACGCGATCCGCCGCGTTTCGGTCCTTACCGCGCTTGCGATGCTGGCGTCGCTGGCCGAGCGATAGGCTTGCCGTAGAGCTGCAACGCACGGGCCTCGAAGGCCGAGACCATGCGGCGGACAGCCTCCGCGAAGAGCAGGCGAACCGTCTGCTGCAGCAGCATCGAGCGGAAGTCGAATTCGAGTTCGAAGTCGATCATCGTGCCGTGCGGGTCAGGTTGAAACGTCCAGCGGCTGGTCAACAGCCGGAATGGGCCCTCAATGCCCGTGGTGTCGATCCGCGGCCCCTCAGGATTGTCTGGCGCCCGCACGACGCGGGAAACGAACTTCTCATGGAAAGGTCCGAAGCCGATCGCCAGCTCGGCGATATCGACCGTCGGACTCTCCCGCCGCCGGATACGGCCGGCCTGGCACCACGGCAGGAACTCGGGATAGCGGGCAACATCCGCCACCAGATCGAACAGCTGCATCGGCGCATGGCCGACCAGGCGGCGTTCGGCGTGGCGAGTCGGCAAGGGTCGGTCAGGCCCGTGCCAGCGCGGCCAAGCGCTCCGACCGGGCAGCCCGCAATCGTGTAAAATCGTCGCCCGCGTGATAGCTCGAACGAGTGAGCGGCGACGCCGACACCATCAGGAAGCCCTTGGCCCGGGCCAGGCTTGCCAGTTCGTCAAACTCCGCCGGCGTCCAGAAGCGATCGAGGGCAGCGTGCTTGGGGGTGGGCTGCAGGTATTGCCCGACTGTCAGGAAATCAACATCCGCCGCGCGCAGATCGTCCATCACCTGCAGGATCTCCTCGCGCGTCTCTCCGAGACCGACCATCAGGCCGGACTTGGTGAACAACGCCGGGTCGATCTCCTTGACCTTCGCCAGCAGCTGCAGCGACGTGAAGTAGCGGGCACCAGGCCGGATCGTCGGATAGAGCCGCGGCACCGTCTCGAGATTGTGGTTGAAGACGTCGGGCCGCGCCGCGACCACGGTCTCGATGGCGCCGATCTTGCGCATGAAGTCGGGCGTCAGGATCTCGACAGTCGTGTTGGGGGCCGCGCTGTGCAGGGCCGTGATCACCTGGGCGAAATGTCCTGCCCCGCCGTCCTCAAGGTCATCACGATCCACGGAGGTGACGACGACATGGCCGAGACCGAGCCTGCCGACCGCCTCGGCGATATTGGCCGGCTCGTGCGGATTGAGCGCGCCCGGCTTGCCGGTGGCGACGTTGCAGAAGGCGCAGGCCCGCGTGCAGGTCTCGCCCATGATCATGAAAGTGGCGTGCTTCTGCTTCCAGCACTCGCCGATGTTCGGGCAGGCCGCCTCCTCGCAAACCGTCGTCAGGCCGAACTCACGCATCAGTCGCTTGGTCTCGGCATATTCCGGCGAGTTGGGCGCACGAACGCGAATCCAGTCCGGCTTGCGCTGGATCGGGTTGTCCGGCCGGTGCGCCTTCTCGGGATGGCGCTCAGAGCGGCTCAGGGGGAACTTGTCGTGCGATCCGTCCATGACGGCCTAGATATGGAGTGTCCGGCCGTAGGCCGCCAGTACCGACTCGTGCATCATTTCCGACAGGGTCGGGTGCGGGAAAACGGTCGCCATCAGCTCGGCCTCGGTGGTCTCCAGCGTCTTGGCGATGCTGTAGCCCTGGATCAGCTCGGTGACCTCGGCGCCGATCATATGGGCGCCCAGCAATTCGCCGGTCTTGGCGTCGAAGATGGTCTTGATGAAACCCTCAGGCTCGCCCAGGGCAATCGCCTTGCCGTTGCCGATGAACGGGAACTTGCCGACTTTCAGCTGGAGGCCCTTGGCCTTGGCGGCGGCTTCGGTCAGGCCGATGCTGGCGACCTGGGGCTGGCAATAGGTGCAGCCCGGGATGTTCTCTGTCTTCATCGGATGCACGCCTTTTACGCCGGCGATCTTCTCGACCACCAGGACACCTTCATGCATCGCCTTGTGGGCGAGCCAAGGCGAGCCGGCGACATCGCCGATCGCATAGACGTTGGGCTCGCCCGTAAAGCCCCACTGGTCGATCACGATGTGGGTCTTCTCGACCTTCACCTTGGTGCCTTCCAGGCCCAGGTTCTCGACGTTGCCCACGATGCCGACAGCGCTGATCACTCGGTCGACGGTGATTTGCTCGGCCTTGCCGCCGACCGTGATCGTCGCCGTGACGTTGTTGGCGCCCTTCTTCAAGTTCGACACGGTGGCGCTCGTGAGGATCTTCATGCCCTGCTTTTCAAACGCTCGCTTGGCAAAGGCAGACACTTCCGCATCTTCGACCGGCAGGATGCGATCCAACACTTCGCAGACCGTGACCTCGGCGCCCATGGTCCGGTAGAAACTCGCGAACTCGATGCCGATCGCGCCCGAACCGATCACCAGTAGCGACTTGGGGAACTCCGGCGGCACCATCGCTTCCTTGTAGCTCCAGACCAGCTTGCCGTCGGTCTCGAGGCCCGGAAGCTGCCGTGCACGGGCGCCAGTGGCGAGGATTACGTTCTTGTAGGTGAGCGTGACGTTGCTCTTGTCCTTCATCGCGACGGCGACCTTGCCCGTGCCCGCGAGCTTGGCCGTGCCGTCGAACACAGAGATCTTGTTCTTCTTCATCAGCATCGAGACGCCGCCGCTCAGCTGGTTCGCAACCTTGCGTGAGCGCTCGACGATTTTCTTGGCGTCGAACGAGACGTCTTTCACCGACAGGCCGAAGGAATCGGCGTGCTTGATCAGGCTATAGACCTCTGACGTGCGCAGCAGCGCCTTGGTCGGGATACAGCCCCAGTTGAGGCAGATGCCACCCATGTGCTCGCGTTCGACGACGGCGGTTTTCAGTCCGAGCTGGGCCGCACGGATCGCGGCAACGTAACCGCCCGGTCCGCCGCCCACGACGACGATGTCGAAATTGGTTTCGGCCACGGCTCGCTCCTAGGCCAGCATCGCGGCCGGCTGCTCGACATAAGCACGCAGGGTCTGGAGGAATTGCGCTCCCATCGCGCCGTCGACGACGCGATGATCGACTGCCAGCGTGCAGTTCATCATGTTGCGCACCACCATCTGGCCCTTGCGCACGACCACCCGCTCCTCGCCCGCACCGACGGCGAGGATCATGGCCTGCGGTGGGTTGATGATGGCGGCGAAATCCTTCACTCCGAACATGCCGAGGTTGGAGATGGTGAAGCCACCGCCCTGGAACTCTTCGAGCTTCAGCTTGCCAACCTTGGCGCGGGCGGCGAGGTCCTTCATCTCGACGGCAATCTGGGCCAGGCCCTTCATGTCGGCGTTGCGTACGATCGGCGTGATCAGGCCACGGTCGGTGGCGACGGCGACCGAGATGTCGACGGCGCCATACTGGACCATCTCGTCTTCGGCCCACGAGGCATTGCATTCCGGATGGTCGCGCAACGCCTTGGCGCAGGCCTTGATCACCATGTCATTGACCGAGACCTTGGCGCCCTTCTTCTCGGTCACCACATTGATTGCCTGGCGTGCCGCCAACAGGGCATCGATCTCGAGTTCCACCGTCAGGTAGAAGTGCGGGACCTGCTGCTTGGACTCGAGCATGCGCCGCGCAATCACCTTGCGAATCGAAGTGTGTGGGATGCGCGTGTCACCCGGCGCGGCCAGGATCGGCTGCGGCGTAAAGACGGGAGCTGCCTTGGGTGCCGGCGGGGCGGCAGGCGCCGCTCCCGGCTTGGCCTGCTCGACGTCGGCCTTGACGATGCGTCCGCCGGGGCCGCTGCCCTTGATGCCAGACAGGTCGAGTCCCTTTTCCGCTGCGATACGCTTGGCAAGCGGTGAGGCAAAGATCCGGCTGCCCGAAGGTGGCGTTGCTGCAACAGGCGCCGGCGGCGCAACGGGGGCTGGCGCAGAGGGCTTGGCCGGCGCCGGCGTTGCAGCAGGTGCTACTGCGGGCGCGGCAGCCGTCGCGGGAGCTGCCTTTTCGCCTTCCTCCAGAAGGATCGCGATGACGGCGTTCACCTTCACGCCTTCCGTCCCTTCGGGCACGACGATCTGGCCGATCCGCCCCTCGTCGACGGCCTCGACTTCCATTGTCGCCTTGTCAGTCTCGATCTCGCACATGACCTGGCCGGATTTGACCGTATCGCCCACCTTCACGTGCCACTTGGCGAGCTTGCCCTCCGTCATTGTCGGCGACAGTGCGGGCATCAGGATATCGATGGCCATGGCCCTACCCTCCCCGCGTCAGCGATTGCAGACCGCGTGCGCGGCCTCGATGATGTGGCTCGACTGCGGCAGGGCCATCTTCTCGAGATTGGCAGCATAGGGCAGCGGCACATCGAGGCCTGCGACGCGCTTCACCGGCGCATCGAGCCAATCGAAGGCATGCTCCATGACGATGGCGGCGAGTTCCGAGCCGATGCCGGCGAACGGCCAGCCCTCTTCGACCGATACGAGCCGGTTGGTCTTCTTCACCGAGGCGACGATGGTCTCGGTGTCGAACGGCCGCAGGCTGCGCAGGTTGATGACTTCAGCATCGATGCCCTGCTTGGCCAGTTCCTCAGCCGCTTGCAGCGCCTTCCCGACCATGATCGAGAAGGCCACGATCGTGACGTCCTTTCCGACCCGCTCGACCTTGGCCTTGCCGATCGGCAGGACGAAGTCGGGATCTTCCGGCACGTCGAAGGATTGGCCGTAGAGGATCTCGTTCTCGAGGAAGATCACCGGATTGGGATCGCGGATGGCAGCCTTCAGCAGGCCCTTGGCATCGGCGGCGCTCCATGGCGCCACGACGCGCAGGCCCGGCACGTGGGCATACCAGCTCGCGTAGCACTGCGAATGCTGGGCGGCGACGCGCGAAGCCGCGCCATTGGGGCCACGGAACACGATCGGGCAGGTCATCTGGCCGCCCGACATGTAGTGCGTCTTGGCAGCGGAGTTGATGATCTGGTCCATCGCCTGCATGGCGAAGTTGAAGGTCATGAATTCGACGATCGGCTTGAGGCCGGCCAGCGCCGCGCCGACGCCCAAACCGGCAAAGCCATGCTCGGTGATCGGCGTGTCGATGACGCGCTTGTCGCCGAACTCTTCCAGCAGGCCCTGGCTGATCTTGTAGGCGCCCTGGTATTGGGCGACTTCCTCGCCCATCAGGAAGACCTTGCCGTCCTTGCGCATCTCCTCGGCCATTGCGTCGCGCAACGCCTCGCGCACCGTGATGTGGACGGTCTTGCCCTTCCATTCGGGCTCAGCAACCATCGAGGCAACAGCCGGAGCGGCCGGCGCGGAGCTGGCTGCCGGAGCCGGTGCTGCCGGCGCTTCCGCCTTGGGAGTCGCCGCTGGTGTCGCCTTCGCGGCATCCTCGGCGCTCTCGCCATCGCCCGCGAGCAGGCAGATCGGCGTGTTGACCGCCACGCCCTCGGCGCCTTCTTCGATCAGAATCTTGGCGACGGTGCCTTCATCGACCGCTTCGACTTCCATCGTCGCCTTGTCGGTCTCTATCTCGCAGAGCACCTGACCCGACTTCACGACGTCGCCCACTTTGACGTGCCACTTGGCAAGCTTGCCCTCGGTCATGGTCGGCGACAGGGCAGGCATCAGGACCTGAATGGACATGACTCAGGCTCCAACCAGAATGTCGGTCCACAACTCGGCCGGATCGGGCTCGGGGCTGTGCTGGGAGAATTCGGCGGCATCGTTCACGATCTTGCGCAGCTCGGTGTCGATCGCCTTCAGTGCGGCCTCGTCGACGATCTTGCTGTCGAGCAGACGCTTGCGCAGATGATCGATCGGATCGCGTTCGTTGCGGTACTTGTCGACCTCTTCCTTGGTCCGGTACTTGGCCGGATCGCTCATCGAATGGCCGCGATAGCGGTAGGTCTGCATCTCGAGGATGTAGGGGCCTGCTCCGCTGCGGGCATGCTCAATTGCCTTTTCACCGGCAGCGCGCACCGCCAGCACGTCCATGCCGTCGACCCGCTCGCCCGGAATGCCGAAGGCCTCGCCGTGGCGGTAGAGCTCTGTCGTCGCCGAGGCGCGCTCGACCGACGTGCCCATGCCGTAGTGGTTGTTCTCGATGATGTAGACGACCGGCAGCTTCCAAAGGGCGGCCATGTTCATGGCCTCGTAGACCTGGCCCTGGTTGGCGCTGCCGTCGCCGAAATAGGTAAGCGAGACGTTCTTGGCGCCGTTGTATTTGTGCGCGAACGCCAGGCCCGTGCCGATTGGCACCTGGGCGCCGACGATGCCGTGGCCCCCATAAAAGCTCTTCTCGCGGCTGAACATGTGCATCGAGCCGCCCTTGCCCTTGGAATAGCCGCCGCTGCGGCCGGTCAGCTCAGCCATCACGCCCTTGGGGTCCATGCCGCAGGCGAGCATGTGGCCATGGTCGCGGTAGGAGGTAATGACGGCGTCCTTGTCGCGCACATTGGCCTGCATGCCGACCACGACGGCTTCCTGGCCGATGTAGAGGTGGCAGAACCCACCGATCAATCCCATGCCGTAGAGCTGACCCGCCCGCTCCTCGAAGCGGCGGATGAGGAGCATGTCGCGATAGTAGGACTTGAGCTCTTCGGCACTCGCGCTGTTGTCGCCCGGCCCGGATGACTTGGGGGGCGCCTTCGATTTGACGGGAAGAGATTCGACCTTCGGCTTAACGGCCGGCTTCGCCATAGCATTCCCCTCGGTAGCCCCGCTCCGGCTTATAGCATCGCTCATGCCGATGTTGTTGATCTAGCAGGAAAAAATCAGATTGCGCCCGAGTGCACCGCAGCATTTGAGCGATTGTTTGCAAACGGATAGATGCGCCGGACAGTTTCTTTCGGCAGACCGCTTTGCGGTCTCTCTTCAGCGCGTCGGCGTGAAGATGATCGTGTCGTCTTTGCGCGCAAAATTGAGAAGGATGCGCGCTCGTTCGTCGAGCATATCGGGATCGAGACTCTGGTTGCGCAATGCCGCCACCCGCCGCTCCCAGATCTTTCGCGTCGCCTCGGCTTCGGCAAGATTCTGTTCGGCGACCAAAACCTCACGCTGAAGATGGGCCATGGCCAGCAAGCCGCGATCACCGTTCACGAGGTGGTAACCGAAATAGCCAAACACCGTCGCAAAGACGATGGGAGCCAGAATTTGACGCGGTCTCAACAACATATGCTGCGTTCCCGATCCCATATGGCAACATGTTGTGGCCCAAAGTCAAGAATTTTGGTTTATTTCAAAGGCCTTAGCGCCAGCCACAGCCCGCCCAGCACGGCCGCGAGGCCGAGCATTGCCGCAAGCGGCAGGGCTTCCCCGAGCAGAAGCGTACCGCCAAGGGCTGCTGTTATCGGACCGAGCGCCAGAAACATCGTGACAAGAGTCGGCGGTGCGTGGCCAAGCGCATAGACCCAGAGAAAGAAGCCGATGCCGCTTGAGACGCCGATGAAGACGATAGCCGCTCCCTCCTCCGGTTTGAACTGCAGCGTGCCGGCGAAGAAGCCCTCCCAGGCCGCCCATCCCCCGAGCATGAAGACAGCAGCGAGCATCGCGAAGGCCGTAACATGCAGCGCTGAATAGCGCGCGACATAGGGGCGATAGCAAACCGAGCAGACGGCGCCACAAAGCGCCGCACCAAGCGCCGCGACAGTCCCCAGCAATGCCGATCCCTGCTGCGGATCGGATGCCAGGGCCGCGCCGCCCAACGCGATCGCGACGCCCAGGAAGGTGAGCAACGAGCCCGCGACCTTGCGGCGAGTCATCTCCTCCCGTCCCAGCAGCGCCGACAGCAGCATTGTCATCAACGGGAAGGTCGCGAAGAGCAACGAGGCTCGCCCTGCCGGAATGTGCAGCAGCGAATAGTTGAGAAGCACGATCAGCACCCCGAACTGCCCGATGCCGAGGAGCGCTATCGGCAACAGGTCGCGCCCTGCGATGCGCTTCCAGGGCACCAGAAAGAGCACCGGCGCAAGACACAGCAGGCCGACGAGATAGCGCAGGAAGCCCAACGATGCCGGGCCGGCCGCATCGACGACGTAACGCGTGGCGACGATTGCGGCGCCGACCTGGATACCCGTGCCGGCGGCGGCCCAGAGCGGGCCTGGCTTCGTCACAGGTCGCGAATCCAGTACTGACCGACCAGTTTCTTGCCGAAGCTGTCGTGCCGCTCCTCCTTCACCAACCGGAAGCCTGCGGCGATGTAGATCTTGCGCGCCGAGACCAGGATATCGTTGGTCCACAGCATCAGCTTCTTGTAGCCCTTGGCGCGGGCGTCTCCGATGCACTCCGCGACCAGGCGCTGGCCGATGCCCAGCCCGCGCGCCGACGGCTCGACGTAGAGCATGCGGAGTTGGCCCGTACCCTTGCTCGCCGGGACGAGGAACACTGAACCGGCGATCTCACCGTTCCGTTCGGCGATCCAGCAATTGTCGGTTTTGGGGTTGAATTTGGCGACGAACTTGCCGGCGATGTCGGCCAGCATCGCCTCGAAGCTGCCATCCCACCCAAACTCGCTGGCGTAGAGTTGGGTCTGGCGGCGAATGATCCAGCCCATGTCGCCGGGTTGATGTGGGCGCAGCGTAAAGGACGCTCGCTTCTCTGGCGGCTCGTCGAGCATCTGCTCGACCGTCTCCAGGGCCTTCACCAGCTTTTCCTGGCGGGCAACCGGAAGGGCGGCCAACAGGTTCGCAATGTCCTGGCGTGACTGCTCGTTCATGGCGCCCCACAGGCGCTGGCCCTTGGCCGTAAGCGTCAGTTCGGTCTGGCGCTTGTCCGTTGCCGAGCGCTTGCGCGCCACGCAGCCGCGCTTCTGCAGACCCCGCAACATGCGGCTGACGTAGCCCGGGTCGAGTGCAAGGTCGCGGCAGAGTTCCTGTGCGGTCGGTCGGTCGCGGTTGGCGATCTCGTACACCAGCCGTCCCTCGGGCAGGGTGAATGGACTGTGCAGCAGGGTCTCTTCGAGCACCCCGATGCGGCGAGTGTAGAAGCGCGAGAAGCGGCGTACTGCCTCGATGCGAGACGCAAGCGTAGACCCTGCCATAGCAACCTCCCTGGAAGGTTGTCATGGTCAATCAATTAATTGACTTCGTCAATGATATGTCAGGTCCGGAGAATCGAGGCTCCGGCATAGCGCGCCTGGGTCCCAAGCTGTTCCTCGATGCGCAGGAGCTGGTTGTACTTGGCCAGTCGGTCCGAGCGTGACAGCGACCCGGTCTTGATCTGGCCGCAGTTGGTGGCGACCGCGAGATCGGCGATCGTGGCGTCCTCGGTCTCGCCCGAACGATGGGACATCACCGCGCCATAGCTGGCGTTCCGCGCCATCGCGACGGCGTCCATGGTCTCCGTCAACGTCCCGATCTGGTTGACCTTGATCAGGATGGCGTTGGCCAAGCCGTCCTTGATGCCGTCGGCCAGCCGCTTGGGATTGGTGACGAAGAGGTCGTCGCCAACGAGCTGGATCTTTTTGCCGAGCTTGTCGGTGATGATCTTCCAGCCCTTCATGTCGTCCTCGGCCATGCCGTCCTCGATCGACACGATCGGGAAGCGCTTCACGAGGTCGGCGTAATAGTCGACCATGGCGCCGGCATCGAACGACTTGCCCTCGCCTTCCATCTCGTACTTGCCCTTCTTGAAGAACTCGGTCGAGGCGGGATCGAGGGCCAGCATGATGTCGACGCCGGGCTTGTAACCCGCCTTCTCGATCGCCTTCATGACGAAAGTCAGCGCCTCGTCGGCCGTCGCCAGGTTCGGCGCGAAGCCGCCCTCATCGCCGACATTGGTATTGTGACCGGCGTCGTGAAGCTGGCCGCGCAGCGCGTGGAATACCTCGGAGCCCATGCGCAACGCCTCCGCGAAGCGGTTCGCCTTCACCGGCATGATCATGAATTCCTGGATGTCGATCGGATTGTCGGCATGGGCACCGCCGTTGATGATGTTCATCATCGGCACCGGCAGCACCGAGGCTTGGCTGCCACCAACATAGCGGTAGAGCGGCAGGCCGCTGTCCATGGCCGCTGCCTTGGCCACCGCGAGCGAGACGCCCAGGATTGCGTTGGCGCCCAGCCGGCCCTTGTTGGGCGTCCCGTCGAGCTCGATCATCGCCCGGTCGATCTTGATCTGGTCCAGCGCGTCGAGCCCGGACAGCAGGTCCATGATCTCGGCGTTCACCGCGGCGACGGCCTTGAGCACGCCCTTGCCGCCAAAGCGCTTTTTGTCGCCATCTCTCAGTTCGACCGCCTCATGGGCACCGGTCGAGGCCCCCGAGGGTACGGCGGCGCGGCCCATCGCACCGCTTTCGAGTTCGACTTCGACTTCGACCGTGGGATTGCCCCGGCTGTCGAGGATTTCGCGGGCGCGGATTTCGGTAATGGCGCTCATCGGGCGGGACTCCTTAAATGGGGCGCGGCTTGTCTAGCCGCGCCTCACGCGCGGAGCAAGTGACGGCGGGATGATGCCTTTCTATAATGCAACATCATACTGGGAGTGCCGCTATGCCCGATCAGAGCCATGTCCATCGGACCACCGCCTCGGTGGAGCAACGCGTCGATGCCATCCAGGCTGCGTTCGACGAGCGTGGACTGAAGCCCGGCGAGTTCATTGCCGAGTTCAAGCATCTCGCCGAGGAGGAATGGGTTCCGGAAAACGGCGCCCGTGTCGTGGCCAAGGCCTGGACTGACCCTGCCTTCAAAATGCGCTTGCTCGCAGATGGCCGCGATGCTGTCGCCGAACTCGGGCTCAGCATGCCGGCGCATCACCGCCATCTCGTGGTGCTGGAGAACACGCCGACGGTCCACAACGTCATCTGCTGCACGCTGTGCTCGTGCACGGCGTTCTCGATCATCGGGCTGCCACCGGACTGGTACAAGGACCTGGAGTATCGAGCACGCGTGGTTCGTCAATCCCGGACCGTGCTCAAGGAGATGGGCCTCGACCTGCCCGCCGAGATGGAAGTCCGGGTATGGGATACGACGGCAGACACCCGCTACATGGTGCTGCCCGTGCGCCCGGCGGAGACGGCGGGCTGGTCCGAGGAGAAGCTCGCCAAGCTCGTGACCAAGGATTCGATGATCGGCGTGTCGCGCCTGTAGCAACGAGGACCGAACCATGGACGGCATGCATGATCTCGGCGGCAAGCAGGGCTTCGGCCGTGTCCGCTACTCGCTGAAGGCCGAGACCTTCCACGAGCCGTGGGAAAAGCGGGTCAACGCCCTCTATTCGCTCGCGGTCAAGCTCGGCATCTTCAACATGGATGAGTATCGCCACGCCATCGAGCGCATGGAGCCGCGCCATTACCTTTCGGCCAGCTACTACGAGCGCTCGCTCACCAGCCTGGCAACGCTCTGTGTCGAAAAGGGCATCCTCACGCACGAGGAGTTGGAGCGCCGCGCCCAAGGAGCCTTCCCACTGTCCGCTCCCAGCGAGCCCGGCCGCTCGAATGTAGCGGCGCGCCAGCAGTTCAAGCCGGGCGACCGGGTCAGGGTGAAGACCGACCATGTACCGGGGCACGTTCGCATGCCGGGATACATCCGCGGCAAGACCGGTGTCGTGGTGAGCGAATCGCCGGCCTATCCTTTCCCCGATGCCCATGCGCACGGCGTGAAGGCCGACGACGAGCCGACCTACGATGTGCGCTTCACCACTGAGGAACTCTGGCCGAACTCAGCCGATCCGGCGTTCGTGCATGTCGGGGTGTTCCAGAGCTACCTGGAACGGGTCGCCTAGCGCCAGGCGCTCTTCAGCGCCTGGTCGGTCTTCCATTTCTCGACCGCCGCGACGTCGTCGCAGGAAAAGGCCTGCGTGTTCTTGCGGGGCGTGCCTTCGATCCAGGCGAAAACGAGGCATTGACGATAGGTCTCGGCACCCTGTTTGGTGTCGAACCTGATTTCGGCCGTGGCCGCCGCGCCGGACTTGGCGTCCCCATAGTCGTCGATCGCGGGCGCAATCTCGCCCACCGTCCGCCCCGCCGCCTTGTTATCGGCATACCATTTGGCGAAGGCGGTGAATTGTTCGCCCGCCACGCCCTTGCCGTCGCCGCTGACGTAGGCCTTGAGGTCGCGGATCAGCGATTGCGCCGCCGCTTCGGCCTTGGGCTCCGCCGCCTTCCGGCGTTCTGCCAATCTGTCGCGCAGCGCTTTCAGCGCATCGGCGTTCGATGGCGCGGACGGCGGGGCTGCGGCTTGCGTTGAGGGTTCGATACGCCGGATCGGCGCCCTCGC
This sequence comes from Reyranella massiliensis 521, assembly GCA_945862125.1. Lineage (GTDB taxonomy): Bacteria > Pseudomonadota > Alphaproteobacteria > Reyranellales > Reyranellaceae > Reyranella > Reyranella massiliensis_A. Next base: position 19,366 of record CAMAYC010000028.1, on the reverse strand, counting down.
CGCTTCGGCGTTGAGTTGCTGGGCCTCGGCCGGCGTCAGTTTTCCGACCACCGCCGTGCCCCGTCCCTTCTGCCAATCGCCGATCGCTTTCACCGTGGCTTCGGACTGCAGGTTGCCGTCGATCGGACCGTTGTACTTGTCGAGTGTGCGCAGCGATTCCTGCAGGCGCTTGCGCTCGGCTTCCGGACTCTGCAGCACCGTCGTGTAGTCCGGCGGGGCGGCTGGCCGGGCCGCGGCGACAGGCGCGCCACCGCCGGTTCCGGGACCGGGCGCAGGTGCTGCTCCGCCCCCCGCTCCGCATCCCGCGGGATTCTGGAAGCAGCGTTCGACTTCGCCGGCACTCTGCCCGAACGCCCCAGCCGGCAGCAGCAAAGTGTAGCCCAGGATGAGCAAGGCGCGGCGCATGTCAGATGCCGCCATAGGTGTTGACGGCGAGTTGTGCCGGCAGACCGATCACCAGCACGATCGGCAGGCCACGTGTTGTCTGGCCGCGGGCGATGATGTGGTCGTTGGGCGCGCCCATCTTCCGCTCATAGCTGCCGTTGCCGCTGAACTTGCCGCCGAAGCATGACAGTGAAAACTTGCCGCTGTTCGGTCCTTCATTGGTGAAGGTGCCGTCGCAGACCTGCTCGGCGCGCACGTTCTCCACGGAGAATGTGACCGACCGGTCGCGCCCGATCAGGGCGCCATAGCGGGCCACGCCGTTCAGGCGCGCAACGTTGCCGCGTTCGTCGCGATAGAAAATCGAGGTCGGACCGTAGGAGTCATCGGGCAGCGTGTCGCGCGGCACGACGTAGACGTCATTGCTGACGATCACCTTGCACTGGCAGTTCACGCTGTAATTCTCGCCGAGGGGTCCCAGTTCGGCCAGCCGGCGGTTGCAGTTCGACAGCGCCACCTGCTGCACTTCGCTTTCGCTCATCTGACCTCGCGAATAAGAGTCAGCATAGAGGAAGGCACATTGGCGCGGCATCGGCACGGCGACCACCTTGTGGCTCGCCGTCATCGTGTCCGTGTTGACCCAATAGCGATCTGCCATCTGGTTGAAGCGCAGGAAGATCGGATCGCGCCGCTCGGCCTTGCCGTAAGGTGACTGCGCAGCGGTCTGGGCGGCCGCGCCCGCGGAGAGCGCCGTGACAGAAATCAGGAGAAGCAGAAGGGTGCGGATCATGGAGACGATCTTGCTCCGAAAAACATGACCGAAATACGTCCTGGCGGCGGTATTTCCCGCCCGATCACACCAGCCGGCTCTGGGTCTTGGCCGCCCCGATAAACGAGGTGAACAGCGGATGCGGCGCAAACGGCCGCGATTTCAGCTCTGGATGGTACTGCACGCCAATGAACCAGGGATGGTCCGGGATTTCGACAATCTCGGGCAGGATACCGTCGGGCGACATGCCGGAGAAGCGCAGGCCGACCTGCTCCAGCCGATCCTTGTAGTTGACGTTGACCTCGTAGCGGTGCCGGTGGCGCTCGCTGATCACGTCGGCGCCATAGATCTCATGCACCTTGGTCCCCGGCCTGAGGTGTGCCGGATAGGCACCGAGCCGCATCGTGCCGCCGAGATCGCTGTCGGCTGCCCGCTTCTCGATCCGGTTGCCCTTGGTCCACTCCGTCATCAAACCAACGATGGCGTGGTCTGTCGGACCGAACTCACTCGACGAGGCATCCTCGATGCCCAGCAGGTTACGGGCCGCCTCGATCACCGCCATCTGCATACCGAAGCAGATGCCGAAGAACGGCACCTTGCGCTCGCGCGCAAACTTCACCGCGTGGATCTTGCCCTCGGTGCCGCGTTCGCCGAAGCCGCCAGGCACCAGGATACCGTGCACGTTCTCGAGATGGCTGACGGCATCATCGCGCTCGAAGATCTCGGAATCCATCCACTCCAGGCCGACCTTCACGTTGCTGCCGAAGCCGCCATGGGTCAGTGCCTCGGAGAGCGACTTGTACGCGTCGAGCAGTACCGTGTACTTGCCGACGATGGCGATGGTCACCTTGCCCTCGGGCTCGCGCACCGACCGCACCACACCACGCCAGCGGTCGAGGTTCGGCTCCTTTTCCGCGTCGAGGCCGAAATAACGGCAGACTTCGCGGTCGAATCCCTGATCGTGATAGGCGATCGGCACCTGATAGATCGTGTCGACGTCGCGCGCCTCGATCACGCGTTCCTGCTTGACGTTGCAGAACAGCGCGATCTTGCGGCGCTCGTTGAGCGGTATTTCCTTGTCGCCACTACGGCACACCAGCAGGTCGGGCTGGATGCCGACGCTCAGCAGTTCCTTGACCGAGTGCTGGGTTGGTTTGGTCTTGAGTTCGCCCGCCGTCGGCACCCACGGCAGCAGCGTGAGATGGATGTACATCACGCGCTCGCGGCCGACCTCGTTGCCGACCTGGCGGATCGCTTCCAGGAACGGCAGGCTTTCGATGTCGCCCACCGTGCCGCCGACTTCGATCAGGACGAAATCCTCCTGGTCGACGTCGGTGAGGACGAACTCCTTGATCGCGTCGGTGATGTGCGGAATCACCTGCACCGTGGCGCCGAGGTATTCGCCGCGTCGCTCCCGGGCAATGACTCCCGCATAGATCCGGCCCGTCGTGATGTTGTCGGCCTGTTTGGCGTCGACGCCGGTAAAGCGCTCGTAGTGACCGAGATCGAGGTCGGTTTCCGCCCCGTCGTCGGTGACGAAGACTTCGCCGTGCTGGTAGGGGCTCATCGTCCCCGGGTCGACATTGAGGTAGGGATCGAGCTTGCGCAGCCTCACCCTGTAACCACGCGTTTGCAGCAGCGCACCCAGCGCCGCTGACGAAAGACCCTTACCAAGCGAGGAAACCACGCCGCCCGTTATGAAGATAAAGCGCGTCATGGGCTTACAGCATACTAAACCTTGTTGGCCCCAGCCATGGGGATATCCTGCCGTCGGACGATTTCTCCGCCGGCGTTCGGCAAGGTCCGGCCGTCGCTAGCGGGTCGGCGCGACCGGCTGGGCTGGGGCGGGAGCGGCACCGCCAGGGGTGGTCGGTGCGGTCTGGCCGGCCGGCATGCGGTCCATGATGGACTTCGCGTTGCGGGCCGGGTCGGTCATGCTCCAAGCCATCAGCAGGCTGAGCGCGAAGAAGATGGTGGCGAAAATCGCCGTCAAGCGCGACAGCACGTTCGCCTGGCCACGCACCGAGAACAGCGCATCGGAGCGTCCGCCCATGCCGAGGCCGCCGCCTTCGCTGCGCTGGAGCAGGATGACGACGATCATCGCGGCCGTTACGCCGACATGGATGATGAGCAGCACCAGCCGCCAATCGTGCAGAAAGCCTCGTACCGCGTCCATTTTTGTCCAGATCTAGATGGGGATGTCCGCCAAGCGGGCGCTTCTAGCCGCTTTAGGCGGCCTTGGCGATAGCCAAAAATTCATCGGCCTTGAGACTGGCGCCGCCGACGAGGGCGCCGTCGACGTCGCCCGCCGCCAGCAGCTCACCGGCATTGCTGCCCTTGACCGAGCCGCCATAGAGCAGCCGTACCGCGCTGGCATCAGGCACCAACCCGCCCAATACCCTTCGAATATGCGCGTGCACTGTGGCCACCTCGGCAACGGTTGGGGTCTTGCCGGTGCCGATCGCCCAGACCGGCTCATAGGCAACGACCAGCTTCGCCGCAGTCGCCCCCGCCGGCACGCTGCCTTTGATTTGCGTTTCCAGCACCTGGAGCGTCCGACCCGCCTCTCTCTCCGCCAGAGTTTCCCCGATGCAGACGATCGGCAGCAGGCCGGCCCGCCAGGCCGCCTCCGCCTTGGCCCGCACCGCGGCATCGGTCTCGCCGCAGTCCGTGCGCCGCTCCGAATGGCCGACGATGACGTGGCTTGCACCAGAATCTCTGAGCATCTCGGCCGAAATGTCTCCGGTGTGGGCGCCACTCGCATTGGCGTGGCAGTTCTGCCCGCCCACCAGGACGCCGCTCCCCTTTACCGCCGCCGCGACCGCCATGATCAATGTCGCCGGCGGACAAACCAGAACCTCACGGTCGGTCCACCTGGCCTGCTTGCAGCCTTCGGCGACGCCTGTGGCCAGCGCCAGGGCATCCGCGCGCAAACCGTTCATTTTCCAGTTGCCGGCGATCAGCGGCTGCCTCGAGCGTGCCATTCTATTCCCTCGGGTTCGTTGTGGCGTGTCTAGCGGCACCGGCGATTATGGTCAAAGACCGCTTGGTTGCCTGCCAATGGGGCCAGTGGTAGGCATGGCGCCCATTCAAAAAAACCCCGCCGGCTCCGTGAATCAGTTCCGCAAACTCGCCCGTTTCGTCATCCTGTTCCTGCTTTTCGGCATGCTGATCATCAGCTTTGCCTTCTGGGGCGTCGGCGACATGCTGCGCACCGACGGACGCAGCACCGAGGTGGCCCATGTCGGCGGCACCCGGCTGCCGCTTTATGGCTGGGTCGGCGGAGCCCCGGTCTATGTCTCCGAGGTGCGCGACCAGTTCAACCGCCAGCTCGAGGCGATCCAGCGCCAGACCGGACAGAGGCCGGAGCCGGAACAGGCCCTGCGCTTCGGCCTGCATGTCCGCGCCCTCGAGGAAGTCATCCAGCGCGCCGTGCTCGACTATGCCATCCAGCAGTTCGGCCTGTCGGTGACCGATGCTGAAGTCCGGGCCGCGATCGCTCGGAACCCCGCATTCCAGGGCACCGGCGGAGCGTTCGACCCCCTGCTCTTCCGCAACCGCCTCCAGCAGGCGCGCCTCGCCGAGGCCCAGTTCGTCGCCGACACGCGCCGCGAGATCGCCGCCGGTCAGCTTTTCGCGGTGGTGCGCAGCGATGGTCTCTCGCCGAAGTCCCTGCGTGACGATATCTTCCGAATGGAAGGCGAGAAGCGCGTCGCCGATACGATCTATATTCCCGACGCTATCGTCGTGGATGTGCCCAAGCCCACCGCCGAACAACTCGGCGCCTATTTCGAGGCCAACAAGACCAAATTCCAGATTCCGGAATACCGCGCCTTTTCATTCGTTCTTCTGACGGCGGACGACATCCTGCCGCAGATTTCGGTGTCGGCCGACCAGATCAAGCAGGAGTATGAGGCCCGCGCCGCCGAGTTCGGCACCCCCGAGAAGCGCGACATCGACCAGGCAATGGCCGATACCGAGGAGAAGGCAAAGGCGATCATCGCCGCCGCAACCGCCGCCGGTAAGTCGCTCGAAGAGGCCGCCAAGGAGGTTCTCGGCAACGCCGACGGCGTCATCAAGCTTGGCCCGGTGACCAAGAAGGAATTGCCGCCAGGTCCACTGGCCGACGGCATCTTCGCGCTACCTGTGGGCATTGCGCCGGCGCCGATCCAATCACCGCTCGGCTGGCATATCGTTCGCGTCAACAAGATCGAGCCCGGCAAGGCCGTGCCGTTCGACGAGGTCAAGGAGAAGCTCGAAAAGGACATGCGGGCACAGCAGGCGCCCGACCTCCTGATCAAGCTGGTTACCGATTTCGAGCGCATGCTGGGCAAGACCCAATCGATGAAGGGCGCCGCCGAAGATCTAGGTATCAAGGTGAAGACCTACGAGAACGTCGACGCACGCGGGATGGACGCGGCGGGCAAGCAGGTCGTGATCGGCCCGGCTGCGGCCGAATTGATGCAGGCTGCCTTCGCCACGCGTGAAAGTGCCGAAAGCGACCTTCTGGAAACCCCACGCGGGGAATACTTCATCGTCCGAACCGACCGGATCACGCCCGCCCGCATCCCTGCCCTCACAGAGGTCGAACCCAAGGTCGTGGAGGCATGGGAAGCCGAGGAACGGCGCAAGCTCGCGGACGCCAAGGTCAAGGCCGCGGTCGAACAGGCCAACGCCGGCACCGACCTCACAGCCATCGCCAAGGATCTCGGCACCGAATTGCGGACAGCCAAGGCGGTCACCCGCTTCGAGGCCGATGCCGGCAACTATCTCAGCCAGCCAGTCGTGCAGGAGCTCTTCAAGCTCGCCCCGGGCAAGGCCGCAGCGGTACGCACAGGGGAAGGCAGCGTCATTGTCGGCCTCAAGCAGATCGAAGCACCCGACCTCGCCAAGGACAAGGAAGCACTCGACCGTTTCGGAAAGCAGCTGGACACGATGATGGCAAACGACCTGATCCTCGAACTGGTCGCGGCCCTTCGCGCGAAGTACGGCGTCACAGTCGACGATGCCGCCTTCGCGGCAGCGTTCCGCCCGCAACAGCAATAGCCGCGGCATGTCGATCTCACCCGAATTCGACGCCTTCGCCGCGCGTTACGATGCCGGCCGGCCACAGGTCGTCTCGACAACGCTGGTCGCCGACCTCGATACGCCGGTATCGGCCTATCTCAAGCTCGCCGACGGTCGTGCCAATTCCTTTCTGCTGGAATCGGTCGAGGGCGGGTCTGTGCGTGGCCGCTATTCGATCATCGGCTTCAAGCCCGATGTCATCTGGCGCTGCACCAAGGGCAAGGTCGAGATCAACCGCCGCGCCCGCACCGACACCCAGGCCTTCGAACCGCTGGAAGGCCGGCCCCTGGAAACACTGCGTCTGCTGATCCGCGAGTGCCAGATGGAGCTGCCCCCAGGCTTGCCGCCGATGGCGTCGGGCCTGTTCGGCTTCCTGGGCTACGACATGGTCCGCGACATGGAGCAGTTGCCCGACACGAACCCGGACCCGATCGGCCTGCCCGACGCGATCATGGTGCGGCCGACCCTGATCTGCATCTTCGACCGGCTGGCCGACAATGTGACGCTCGTCACGCCGGCTTGGCCTTCGCCCGGCGTCAGCGCCCGCGCAGCCTATGAAGCAGCGCAGGAGCGGCTGGCCGACGCGGTATCGGATTTCGAGCGGACGCTGCCGTCCCGCAGCGACGATGCCGACGCCCTCGCCGCCCTGCCCGCGCCGCAGGCCAACATGTCGAAGGACGATTTCAAGAAGATGGTCGAGACCTGCAAAGAGTACATCCGCGCAGGCGATGCCTTCCAGATCGTGCCCTCGCAGCGTTTCTCGCTGCCCTTCAAGCTGCCACCTCTGTCGCTCTACCGGTCGCTGCGCCGCATCAACCCCTCACCCTTCCTGATCTTCTTCGACTATGGCGGCTTCCAGATCGTGGGCTCCTCGCCCGAGATCCTGGTCCGGCTGCGCGACAACATTGTCACCATCCGACCACTCGCCGGCACGATCCGACGCGGCGCCACGCCGGAAGAGGACAAGCAGCTCGCCGAAAAGCTGCTGGCTGACCCCAAGGAACACGCTGAACATCTGATGCTGCTTGACCTCGCGCGCAACGACGTCGGCCGGGTCGCCAAAATCGGATCGGTGCGAGTGGTCGAGCAATTCACGATCGAGAAGTACAGCCGCCTCCAGCACATCTCGAGCCACGTCGAGGGTACGCTCGAGGATGGCCTCGACGCCATCGACGCGCTGAAGGCCGGATTCCCGGCCGGCACACTGTCCGGCGCCCCCAAAGTGCGGGCAATGGAGATCATCGACGAGGTCGAGCCGGTCCGCCGCGGCATCTACGCCGGCTGCGCCGGCTATTTCGCGGCCAACGGCTCGATGGACACCTGCATCCTGCTGCGCACGGCGTTGGTGAAGGACGACGTGATGTACGTCCAGGCGGGCGTTGGCGTCGTCGCCGACTCCGACCTCGAGGCCGAGTTCCAGGAGAGCGTGCTCAAGGCGCGTGCCCTGGTCGACGCGGCGGAAGAAGCCGTACGTTTCGCAAGTGCCAGCCAGTGGAGCGCAGGCAACACCCGCCGTTAGCGCTTACGGCAGCGCATCTGGGGAGAAGCCGGCGGGCGGCGTGAAGCGGGTTCGGAAGGTCCTCGACCAGGCCTCGTTGGCGACCTTCTGGGCGTCGCGCAGGATGGACTCCTCGTCCATCGTCAGCACGACGCCATCCTTCATCAGCCACTTGCCATCGACCATTACCGATTGAACGTCGCGCGCCTGTCCGTTGTGGACGAAGTCGGAAAAGACGCGCAGCACCGGGATGAGGTGCGCCCGCTGCAGATCGATAACGATGAGATCGGCCTTGTTGCCCGGCGCCAGCCAGCCGCCGTCGGGGACGCCCAGGGCGCGATAGCCGTTGCGCGAGGCCCAGCGCAGCGCCTGCTCCGGCGTCGGCTCGCGGCCGTCCGAGCGCCGCACGCGCTCCATGAACAGGCCGGTGCGCATTACCTCGACCATGTCCTCGGCCATGTTGTCCGAGCCCATGCCGACGTTGCAGCCGTACTTCTCCAGGTCCGCGACCCGCGGGCTGAGACCGCGGCGCGCGGCGATGGCCGAGTTGAACGAGACGTTGACCTTCGCCTGGCCGAGGATTTTCTCCTCCGACGGCGCCATGCAGCGGCAATGGGCGCAGATGATCCGGTCGTTGAGGAAATCGAGATCGGCGAGATATTCGGTCGGCAGGCGGTTGCGGTGGGCGCGGACGGCGGCCACTTCGCCCCAGATCTGGTTGAGATGGATGGTGATGCGCGTGTCGAGCTGCTCCTGCAGCGCGCTCAGGTCCTGCAGCAGTTCCGGCGAGCACATGTCGGGCGCCCAGGCGGAGATGGCGATGCGCATGCGGCCATCTGCCTTGCCGTTCCAGTCGCGGTGGTTCCGCTCGATGTTCTTGATGTGCTTCAGGCCCAGTGCACGGTCGAGCTGATAAGGGGCCGGATCGCCGATCGACGTGCCGATGCGGTCGTAGGCGCGTTCTGCCAGCAGGAAGCGCATGCCGGTATCGGCCAGGGCACCTGCGTAATGATCGACGTCGTTTGAATCCTCGAGGACATGCGTGGTGCCGCTGCGCAGCGCTTCCAGCGCGCCGAGCATCGCAAAAGTGCGACGTTCGTCGGGCGTCATGTCAGGCAGCGGGATCGGCGACAGGCCGCCGGTGAAGGGCGGCTTGTGAGACGGTGAGAGATCCTCGAACACACCACGCGCGAGGGTCATCGTGAAATGCGTGTGGATGTTGGCGAAACCCGGCATGACGAGCTTGCCGGAGCCGTCAATTCTCTCAGCCGCGGGATACTTTGCCAGCATGTCGGCGCTGGGGCCGATTGCGGCGATGCGATCGCCTTCGATGGCGATGGCAGCGTTGTAGTGAACGCTGTCCGCATCGTCGACGGTGACGATCGCGCAGTCATGGATGACAGTGGTCAACGCTTCCCCTCCCTTGGCGGCTGCTCGACAGTCAACCCGCCTACTGCTTCTTTTTCATATTCCAGAACATCGGTACCGGTCCGGCAAGCTGTCCGGAAATCGTGTTTCGCATGGCCACCGGCATAATGTACTGGCCGAGGTTGGCGTACATCGGATACTCCGACGCGCGCACCTGGATGGCGACCGCGAGGTCCTTGCGCTCCGCCTCGCTGGTCGCGCGGGCAAAGGCGTCGCGCAGCTTCTCGATCTGCGGATCGCACGGCCAACCGACATTAGCCTTTTCACAGGTGGCGGCGATGTAGGACATCATGATCGGGTCGAGCAGGTCGGCCGACACCCATGTGGTGATGAAGGCGTGCCAGCCACCTTTGTCCGGCGCCTCCTTGCGTGTGCGCCGTGAGAGCACCGTCTGCCAGTCCATCGCCTGCATGTCGACGACGAACCCGCCACGCTCCAGCAAAGACTTCAGGATCGGCGTCAGCCGACCCGTCTGGGTGTCAGTAGCGTAGAGCAGGACCACCGGCGTGCCGTCATAGCCCTCCTGCTTCAGGATTTCCTTCGACTTGGCGAAGTCGGAATTGAGCTTGTCCTCGAAACCCTTGTCGGTTGCGAAAGGCGTGCCGCAGATGAACAGCGCCTTGCATTCCTTGTAGTATTTGGCGTCGCCGAAGCCTGCGAGCAGGAAATCCTTCTGGTTCAGGGCATAGAGCACCGCCTGCCGGATCTTGGCATTGTCGAACGGCTTGTGCAGGGTGTTGAAACGGACATTGATCTGCCCGCCCAGCTCATTGTAGTTGCCGATAACGATGTTCTTGTCTTTGGCGAGCAGTGGCAACAGCTCGATCTCAGGCTGGTCGATATAGTCGATCTCGCCGCTCATCAGCGCATTCACCGCGGTCTGGGCATCGGTGATGTTGAGCCATTCGACGCGGTCGACATGGACCACCTTGCCGCCAGCCAGGCCCGAGGCCGGTTCAGCGCGCGGCTTGTAGTCCTTGAATTTGTCGTAGACCGTCTTCTCGCCAGGCCGCCACAGATCCTTTCGGAAGACGAAGGGTCCTGAACCTGTGGTGTCGCTGATCTGCACGTTGTTCGGTGTGTCGGCGACCCTCTTGGGCATGATGAACGGCACCGTGGAACTGGGCTTACCGAGCGACTCCAGTACGAGCCCATAGGGTTCCTTCAGCACCATGACGAAGGTCTTGTCGTCGACCGGCTTCAGCTCCCGGACCAGGGAGAAGAGCTTCTGGCCCATCGCATCCTTGGGCGCCCAGCGCTGCAGGGAGGCGATGCAGTCCGCGGAGGTGACGGGTGCGCCATCGTGGAACTTGAGCCCATCGCGCAATGTGAAGGTGTAGGTGAGCTTGTCGTCGCTGATCTTCCAGCCTTCGAGCATCTGCGGCTTCACGGCGAGCTTTTCGTCCATGGCCAGCAGCGTATCGTAGACCATATAGCCGTAGTTTCGGACGTTGTAGGCCGAGGTCCAGATCGGATCGATGATCTTGATATCGGCATGCATGACCGCCCGCAGCGTCTGCGCCTGGGCAGAAATTGAAAGCAGCGCCACCGCCGTGGTGCCGAGTGCCCACTTGATCGCTCGCATGATCGCCTCCCTGCACATACCCTTGCGCCCTTCCGCAACGCAATTGGCATGCCATTCCCCGGCACGAGCCAAGGGTGTTAACCTCCAGGTTTGGGAGGAAAATTCATGTCCGACTGGCAAAACCGCTACCAACGCCTGTTGTTTGATCGCCCGCACCCCAAGGTGCTGCGCGTCACCATGAACCGGCCGGACAAGTACAACGCCACGGATTCGGTCATGCACACCGAGCTGGTCAATGTCTGGCGGGACATCGATGGCGACGACACGGTGAACTGCGTGATCATCCAGGGCGCCGGCGGCAAGGTGTTCTCGGCCGGTGGCGACTTCGACCTGATCGAGAAGAACATCAAGGACTACAACGCGCTACTCCGCACCTGGAAGGAAGCACGCGACATCGTCTACAACGTCATCAACTGCTCCAAGCCGATCGTCAGCACCATGCGCGGCCCGGCCGTCGGCGCCGGCCTCGTCGCCGGTATCCTGGCCGACGTCTCGATCGCCTCGAAGAAGGCCAAGATCATCGATGGACACACCCGCCTCGGAGTCGCCGCCGGCGACCATGCCTGCATCGTCTGGCCGCTGCTCTGCGGCATGGCCAAGGCCAAGTACTACCTCCTGCTATGCGAAGCTGTGGACGGCGAGGAGGCCGAGCGGATCGGCCTGGTCTCGCTCTGCGTCGAGGACGACCAGCTCGAAGCCAAAGGCCTCGAAGTCGCGACCAAGCTTGCCGAAGGCGCCCAGACCTCGATCCGCTTCACCAAGTACGCGCTCAACAACTGGCTGCGCATGATGGGTCCGACCTTCGACGCCTCGACGGCGCTGGAAATGCTGGGCTTCCTCGGCCCCGAGGTGAAGGAAGGGCTGGCCTCCCATCTCGAGAAGCGCAAGCCCAAGTTCGATCCCTACTCGCCTCTCTGAGGAGCGATCCCATGCGCGGTCTCGACGGAAAGAACGTCATTGTCACCGGTGGCGGCGGCGCCATCGGCAGCGCCATCTGCCGCCGCTTCGCGGACTACGGCGCACGCGTGGGCGTGTTCGACAAGAACCTCGACGGTGCGACGAAGGTCGCGGCCGAGATCAAGGGCTTTGCCTCGGGCGTCGACATCGCCGACTACGAAGCCGTGGGCAAGGCGATCGCCGTGTTCGAGGCCGAAGTGGGCCCGACCGACATTCTGGTGAACAATGCCGGCTGGGACCGCTTCGCCAATTTCGTCGACACCACGCCCGATCTCTGGGACCAACTCATCGCCGTCAACCTGCGCGGGCCGCTCAACATGAGCCACTTCGTGCTGAAAACCATGGTGGCGCGCGGCAGCGGCCGCATCGTCAACATCGCCTCGGACGCCGGCCGCGTCGGCTCCTCGCAGGAAGCCGTCTATTCGGCCTGCAAGGGTGGCATCATCGCCTTCACCAAGACCGTGGCACGCGAAGTGGCACGCAAGGGCATCACGCTGAACGCCGTCTGTCCCGGCCCGACCGACACGCCCTTGCTGGCGGCCGTCGCCGGCAGCGACGAGCGCGGCCAGAAAGTGCGCGCGGCGCTCGTCGGCGCCATCCCGATGAAACGCGTGGGCCAGCCCGAGGATATCCCGGGCGCCGTCTGCTTCCTGGCCAGCGACGATGCGGCCTTCATCACCGGCCAGACGATCAGCGTCTCGGGCGGCCTCACCATGCATGGTTAGCGAGGACGGCATGAGCGACCTCTGGATCCAGCCGAGCGGCGGCGCCCTGGCCGCCGATGTCCACGGAATAGACCTCGCCAAGCCGATGAGCGATGACACGTTTGCCCGGATCGCCGCGGCCTGGAGGGAACATCTCGTGCTGCGTTTCTCCGGCCAGAAACTCGACGATCCAACGCTGATGAAATTCAGCGCCCGCTTCGGCGACCTAGACCGCGTACCGATCGCCGCCGCCAGCCTCGATCGAGCCCACTCGGGCGTGGTGCCAGAAGCCGCGGAATGGGTCGCCGTGATCGCCAGCGTTAAGAAGGACGGCAAGGCGGTGGGCAGCCTGGGTTCCTACGAACTCGTCTGGCACACCGACATGTCCTACAACCCCTTGCCGCCCCGCGCCTCGCTGCTCTATGCACTCGAAGTGCCGCCCGATGGCGGCAATACCGGCTTCCTCAACATGTATGCCGCCTACGAGACCCTGCCGGCCGATCTCAAGCGCGCGATCGAAGGCAAGAACTGCATCCACGATTCGAGCCGTAACTCGGCCGGCGAACTGCGCAAAGGCTTCCAGCGCACGCTCGACGTGCGCCAGACGCCGGGGGCCGTGCATCCCCTCGTCCGCCTGCATCCCGTCACCCGGCGCAAGGCGCTGTTCCTGGGCCGCCGTCCCGGTGCCTACATCCATGGCCTCCCGGTCGAAGACAGCGAGGCCTTGCTCGACGCCGTGTGGGCGCACGCCACGCAGGAGCGCTTCGCCTGGTACCAGAAGTGGCGGATCGGCGACCTGGTAATGTGGGACAATCGCTGCGTCATGCACCGCCGCGACGCCTTCGACGAGAACCTGCGCCGGCTCATGCACCGCACCCAGATCGTGGGAGAGCCCGTCCTCGCAGGCTGAAGCCGCCGGCGTACTCCAAGCGCGACCTATCCAAAATGTTGGCAAAAACCTGCTGAACTTGCAGGTTTATCTACCGGTAGCCGGCGGCCTGCAGTTCGAACAACTCGGCATAGCGTCCGCCGTCGGCCACCAGTTCGTCGTGCGTGCCGGCGGCCTCCACCTTGCCGTCGGCCAGGACGAGGATGCGGTCGGCCATGCGGACGCTGGAAAAGCGGTGCGAGATCAGGATCGCCGTCTTGCCCTTGCTCAGTTCCTTGAAGCGCTGGAACACCTCGAATTCCGCCCGTGCGTCCAGGGCCGCCGTCGGCTCGTCGAGGATCAGCACCTCGGCCTCGCGCATATAGGCGCGCGCGATGGCGACCTTCTGCCATTCGCCGCCCGACAGTTCGACGCCGTTCTTGAAACGCTTGCCGATGCGCTGGTCGTAGCTGCCCGGCAGGCGCTCGATCACCTCGTCGGCCTGGCTGCGCGATGCCGCCCGCTTGACCCGGGCGGCATCGTCGCGCGCCTCGATGCGGCCGACGGCAATGTTGTCGCCGGCACTGAAATTGTAGCGAACGAAATCCTGGAAGATCACGCCCATGCTGCCGCGCAGCGCGTCGAGACCGTACTCGCGCAAGTCATGGCCATCGAGCAGGATGCGGCCTTCGTCGGGGTCGTAGAGCCGCGTCAGCAGCTTCACCAGCGTCGTCTTGCCGGCGCCGTTCTCGCCGACCAGGGCGAGCACCTCGCCCGCCTTCAGGGTGAAGCTGAGGTTGCGCACGGCCCAGTGCGCGGCGCCGGGATAGATGAAGCCGACATTGTCGAAGACGAAGCCCTCGCGAATTGGCGACGGGAACGGCAGCGCGTTGGCCGGCGAGAGGATTTCCGGCGTTACATCGAAGAAGGAGAAGAGATCGTTGAAGTAGAGCGCCTGCGCTGCCGTCGAGGACAGTCCCGTCAACAGCGATTCGAGCAGGCCGCGCAGCCGCAGGAAGGAACCGGCGAGAAACGTGAGGTCGCCGATCGAGAACTCGCCCGCGAGCGTACGCCAGACGATATAGGCGTAGGCCGCGTAGTAACCGGCCGTACCGATGGCCGTGAACAACCCGCCCCAGCCCGCCCGCCGCAGGGCGAGCCGCCGGTTGGCCTCGTAGAAATCAGCGGCGAGGCGGCGGTAACGATCGATCAGGAAGGAATGCAGGCCGAAGATCTTCACTTCCTTGGCGGTCTCGACGCTGGCGGCCGTCTGCCGCACATAATCGAGCTCGCGGCGCTCGGGCGTGCGGCCGAAATCCAGCGTATAGGTCCGCGCATTGAAATGCGCCTCGCCGAGGAAGCCCGGCACGAGGGCCACCACCAGCAACAGGATCAGCCAGGGCGAGTAGAATACCAGGCCAGCCGCGAAGCTGGCGACCGTCACGATATTCTGCGCCTGCGTAAAAAGCTGGCCCAGCAACGTCATCCGGCCGCTGGTCTGGCGCCGCGCCCGTTCGAGCTGGTCCTGGAACTCGGCGTCCTCGAAATCCTCGAGGTCGAGCGTCGCCGCGTGTTCCATCAGGCGCACGCTCGACCGGTTCGTCACCTTCTCCGCGAGCATGCCGTCGAGCAGGGCCACAACGCGCGCCATGCCATCCGACAGCACGGCCAGCGCGAATTCCGCCAGCAGCAGGATCCCGATGCCCGTGAGATGGCCGCTTTCCCTCCAGCCCCGCCAGGTCACCGGCCGGTTGGGCAACTGCAACAGCATGACCACGTCGTCGATGATCAGCTTGCCGATGTAGAGGCTGACCACCGGCAGCAGCGCGCGGAGCACGCGTAGCCCGAGCAGACCCATCGTCAGCGTCGGGCTGGTCTGCCACACCATGGCCATGAATGGCCGGAGCGTCTTCAGGGCGCCGAAGCGTTCGCGGAAAGTCCGTGGACTGGGGGTGGTGCGGGAGTCACTCATTGGGCCGATCAGGGCGAAGGGAAGTCAACTTGGCGACTGTTGCTTTCCCCACCCTACTCTCCCTCATAGGATGGGCGAGGAGAAGAATCAGGAGGAAACCGCATCTTGTCCGAACCCGTTTCGAGCGACCGCCCGCTGGCCGGGCTGCGCGTCATCGACATCGCCACCTACATCGCAGCGCCCTACTGCGCGACCATCATGGCGGAATTCGGCGCGGAAGTGATCAAGGTCGAGCAGCCCAAGGTCGGTGACCCCTGCCGCCGCCTCGGCACGGTCGCCGAGTGCGGCGACACGCTCGTCTGGCTGTCGGAAGCGCGCAACAAGAAGTCGGTGACGCTCAATCTCAAATCGCCCAAGGGCGCGGCGATCCTGAAGCAACTCGTCGCGAAGGCCGACGCGCTCACCGAAAATTTTCAGCCCGGCACGCTGGAAGGCTGGGGCCTGGGCTGGGACGTGCTGAGCGCCGTCAACGCGCGTCTCGTTATGCTGCGTGTCTCGGGCTACGGCCAGACCGGCCCCTACAGCCACAAGCCCGGCTTCGGGCGGATCGGCAACGCCTTTGGCGGCATCTCCTTCCTGGCGGGCCAGCCGGACGGGCCGCCGGTAACACCGGGCTCGGCCACGCTGGCGGACTACATGGCCGGGCTTTACGGCGCCTTGGGGGTGATGATGGCGCTGCGCTCGCGCGACGCCACCGGCCGGGGCCAGCAGATCGACATCGCGCTTTACGAGCCGATCTTCCGCATCCTGGACGAAATGGCGCCCGCCTACGACAAGGTCGGCTTCATCCGCCAGCGCATGGGCGCTGCTGCCCCCAATGTCTGTCCACACAGCCACTACCAGACCGGTGACGGACGCTGGATCGCCATTGCCTGCACCAACGACAAGATCTTCGCCCGCATGGCCCGGCTGATGGGCTGTCCCGAGGTGGCCGGCGACGGCATCTACGGCACCATCGCCCAGCGCGACAAGCAGCGGCCCGCCGTCGACGGCCTCGTCGCCGCCTGGGCCAAGAAGCTCACGCAGCAGGAAGCCGTGAGCCTTTGTGACAAGGCAGAAGTGCCGTGCGGCATCGTGGCGTCGGTCGACGAACTCTTCCGCGATCCGCACTACGCGGCGCGCGGGAACATCGCCCGCGTGAGCGACCCGCGCGCCGGCGACCTCGCCGTCCCCAACGTGGTGCCCCGCCTCACGGAAACGCCGGGCGGCATCGACACGCTCGGCCCGAGCCTCGGCCAGCACAACGGCGAGGTCTACGGCAGGCTGCTGGGAATGACCGCTGCGGATCTACGCGGTCTGGAAGCCGAAGGGGTGATCTGACCTTCCCGGACCGCGAGCCTCCGGCTCGCTCAGCTTCATGAGCGAGCCGGAGGCTTGCGGTCCGGAAGAACATGAGTGGCGCCAACCAGGTCGAGCGTGCGTTGCGCCTTGTAGACGATCGGGTAGTCGATGAAATAGCCGTCGAGCTGGATCGACGAGGAGCCCTCGCGCTCCGCCTTCTCGAAAGCGGCGACGACGCGATGGGCAAAGGCCACCTCCTCCTCGGTCGGCGTGAACACCCGGTTCACCACCTCGACCTGCGGCGGGTAGATGCACATCTTGCCCTGGAAGCCGAGCTGCTTCGCCCTCCTCGCGGAGTTCGCGACGCCCTCAAGGTCCTTGATATGTACCCATACCGTATCGATCGGCGCTTCGAGGCCCGCGGCGCGGGACGCCACGACCATCTCCGCCCGGGCATGCTCCAGCTCGCTCTCGCCCCGCGTCCACTCCATGTTCATGTCGAGCGTGTAGTCGCCGGCGCCGAAGGCCATGCGCTTCACCCGCGTGCCGGCGGCGGCGATGGCCCGCGCGTTGGCCATCCCCTTTCCGGTCTCGATGATCGGGATGATGTCGATGCCCCCGGGCGGCAGGCCGCGCTCGCGCTCGAGGGAGCCCACCAGCCAGTCGAAGGCCATGATCTGCTCGCGGCTCTCGGCCATCGGCAGGACGATGCCGTCGAGTCCGGGACCGGTCACTGCCACTGTATCGCCATAACAGTACTCGGTGTTAAAGGCGTTGACCCGAACGTAGGCACCGCATTTGCGCGGTCGCTTCAATGCCTCGACCACGAGCGCACGGGTCGCGACCTTCTCCGCCCTGGCGACCGCATCCTCCAGGTCGAGGATCACATGGTCGGCGCCGCAGTCGAAGACTTTCTCGACTTTCCGCGCATGGTTGCCAGGGGCAAAGAGAAAGCTGCGGTATGCGGGCATGAGGCTACCATGAAATGTCGTTAATGGTTTTTCGGCCGAATCGGACTCGCCCCGTCTCACAACGGTCAAGGCTCGCGATCGATGATGAGGAAGCTTGGTCCGGGATGAGAGAGAGCGCGCTCGAGAACGGCAGCGACACCTTCAAGTTCCTGGATCTTCTCGGTGCGCGCGCCGAACGCCTCGGCGATCTTCTGCACATCCACATTAGGATCGCTGAAATCCATGCCGACGAAACGCGTGGTCCCAATCGTCGTCCCCATTACGTTGCACCACAGGTCCTTCAGCAGCCGATATTCGTTGTTCACGAAGCAGACGAAGACGGAGGGGATGGCGTACTTCGCCGCCGTCCAGAGGGCATGGATGGAGAACAGGCTACCGCCGTCGCCTACGAAGCAGACAGCAGGCTTGCCGGCGGCCAGCCCGATCCCGATGCCGAGTGGCATCGCCCAACCCAACCCGCCGCCACGGGGCGAGAAATGGACGTTCCGGAATCCCAGGCGCACCGCCATATCCTGCACGATGGCATCCTCGGAAGATCCTTCGGTGACGACATGGGTCGCCCGATCGAGGTGCCGCAGCACGGCCAGGATCAGCGCATCGCTCGGCCGTTCGCCTGAGGCCGGATAGCGTGCGTCCAGAGAAGACTCGTCCACGGTCCGGGCGGCAGCCTGGCTGCCCCCGGCCCCCAACGCCGACACCAGCGCCTCCAGGGTGGCGTTGATTTCACCCAGAACCGCCATGTCACAGGGAAAGTCGAACCCGAGTTGGCTGGCCGCAGGGGCAATCTGGATGACCTGCAACTCAGCTGGCAGTGCCTGTAGTCCGTCATAGGTGAAACTGTCGACCTTCTCACCGATCAGCAGCATGGTGTGATAGCGGCTGAGCGTTTCATTGATCTTTCTTGTGGTCGGCGGAAGCTGGCCACGGAAGTTGGGATGCAGCGGATCCACTGTGCCCTGCACATGGAATGGCGCGGCATAGATGTCCGCCCCGAGTGCATTCGCGATGCAGCTCACGGCGTCGACGCTGTGCGCGGCAGCGACGGCATAGTCCGCGACGATGGCGAGTTTCCCCGCCGGGACGGCCTTGAGGGCGCGACTCACCTCGTCCAGGTCGCGTGGCACCGTCTGCTCGATGATGTGCGTTTTCTTGAACGTCGTGTGCTTCGTCCGTTCCTGCATGAAATTCATGGGAATGGAGAGGAACACCGGCCCGGTCGGTTGCAGGCGCGCGTGCAGATAGCAGCGCTGCAACGCGACGGTGAGATCATCGGTGCGCGTCACCTCATAGGCGTACTTGGTGGCGGTTTCAGCCAACTGGACGTTCGGCGCACCGAGAACCGGATTGTGAATGAGGAAGCGCGAATCCTGCTGCCCGTTGATCACGAGCATCGGCACGCCAGACATCAGCGCATTGCGCATGTTGAACATGCCGTTGGCGAGCCCCGGATAGGTGTGCAGGCTGACGATGGACGGCTTGCCGGTGATGAGCGCGTAGCCCGCGGCAATTCCGACGGCGCTCGATTCGTGCAGGGACAGGACGTAGGTGGCCTTCGATTCCGCCACGGCTGCCAGAAAGGTGGTCTCCGTTGTTCCGGGATTACCGAAAACGTAAGGAATTTCGTACGTCTCGAGAAAATCCTGGATGAGCTCTCCGCCGGTCCTGGTGTTCATTACATGCCCTACTCGCGGTTACTGCTTGCCTCCCGGCATCTTGATGGCCGAGTTGCGACGCTTGGGCATCGGATCCTCGAACGACCGTGGATAGCGATGCGGCTGTTTCGAAACCTTGTCCAGCTTCTCGAGCGCCACCAGTGGGAGGCGCCAGCCGCCTGCTCCCAGCGTCTCGCCGAGTTGCTCGGCATTGCGGGCGCCGACGATGGCGC
>CAMAYC010000027.1 GCA_945862125.1 Reyranella massiliensis 521 | reverse complement strand
TGACCGCGCTCGCCAACCGCGATCTCATTCGCGGCATCAAGGTGCATGCCGAGGTGGGCGGCGTCACGCGCTGTGGCTACGAGGTGCTGCGCAAGGCCGCCTAGATCGGCCGCGAGGCCAACCTCCCCGTCTACATGCACTTCGGCCAGATGTGGGCGCTGCCGGATGGCAGCAATGGTGTCGACCCCGACGAGATTCTGCCCGAGGTCGTAAAGCTGATGCGGCCGGGTGACATCCTCGCCCATCCCTTCACGCGCCATCCCGGCGGCTTCGTCGACAAGCGCGGCAAGCTCCATCCCATCGTCGCCATCGCACTTGAGCGCGGCCTAAAAGTCGATGTCGGCCACGGCAGCCACTTCTCGTTCCGCATGGCCCGCCTCGCGCTCGATGCCGGCGTGGTGCCCGACACGCTGGGTGCCGACATGCACGGCTACAACACGCGCATGACGCCGCCGCCCGGCACGCCGGCCAAACATCCCGACGACGAGGAGGCGCATCCCTTCGCCGGCGCGGCGCGCTTCAGCCTCTGCTACGCCATCACCGAGCTGCTGACGCTCGGCCTCACGCTCCCGCAGATCGTGCCCATGGTGACGACCAACGCCGCGGCCATGCTCGGCCTGCAGGATGAAATCGGCACCCTGAAGCCCGGCGCCGTCGCCGACGTCTCCGTGCTGGCCGACGACCGCGGCCGCTTCAAGCTGGGCGACAACGAAGGCACCGAGGTGATCGCCGACCGCATGCTGACGCCGCTCTTCTGCCTGCGCGCCGGCATCCGCCACGATGCCCGCGCCCCGATCCTGCCCGAGGTGCTGGCGGCGTAGGTCATTGCGTCCTACTCTGGGCGCCATGACCGCCTACGAACACATCACCGTCTCGCCGATCGCGGGTGCCCTGGGGGCCGAGATCGGCGGCGTCGATATCGGCGCCGGGGTCGACGACGCCACGGTCGCCGAGATCCGCCGCGCGCTCCTTGAAAACCTCGTCATCTTCTTCCGCGACCAGCGGCTCGACGATCAGAGCCACAAGGCGTTCTCGCGTCGCTTCGGCAAGATCTTCATCCATCCCAACTTCAACACCGGCGAAGGCGATCCCGAGATCGTGCGCGTGATCCGCAAGCCCGGCGACGAGCGCATCATCGGCGAGGAGTGGCACTCCGACACCACGATGATGCAGGAGCCGCCGATGGGCGCCATCCTCTACGCGCTCGAAGTGCCGCCCTATGGCGGCGACACGCTGTTCGCCAACCAGTACCTCGCCTGGGAGACGCTGTCGGACGGCATGAAGGCGATGCTGGCCGGCTTGAAGGCCGTGCACAGCGACATCCGCGTCGCCGGTCCCCAGGCCGGCCTCAACGCGCGGCGTTCCAGCCGGGTCCGCGAGGATTCGAACTGGCGGCCCACCGAGAGCGTGCACCCCGTGGTGCGCACCCATCCCGAAACCGGCCGCAAGTGCCTGTTCGTGAACCACTCCTACGCCTGCCGCTTCGATGGCATGACCGAGCGGGAAAGCAAGCCGCTGCTCGACTTCCTGATGGACCACGGCCACCGCCCGGAATTCACCTGCCGCTTCCGCTGGGAGGCGGGCTCGATCGCCTTCTGGGACAACCGCTGCACAAAACACCTCGCCGTCCACGACGCCGGCCCCTTCCACCGCCGCTTGCAGCGCACGCAGATCGCGGGCGACGCCGTGGTCTGAGGCGGGCCGCTTCCACCCGCTAGTTGCGCTGCACCGGACAGGGCGGGTCGGTGGCATCGGCGGGCGCGCTCGCCGGCGCCGGCAAGGCATGGAGAGCGTAGTTGCTGTCCGACAGCAGCAGCGGCAGGCGCACGGTCCAGTCGGCCGGCACGAGGACCGCGGCGATCCCGAACTCCCGCGCGATCCCCTGCCATTGGCCGGGCGAGAGACAGGCCCAGTAGTTTCGCCCGGTACCCGGAGGCAGCACGCTCAGGAACTTCAGGGCGGCTGGCGGATGGAAAAAAGAGACGCCGTAGCCGCGTTCGACGAGCGTTCCCAGCGCGGTGGCGGTCTGCGGAAGATAGGGAACGAAATCGATCGCCGTCGTATCGAGCGCGATCGGCAACCGCCCGTAACGCAGCGCCTTCATGGACAGTTCAGGGGCCGTCAGGACCAGGCGGTCGAACCCGAGGTCGCGGACCTTCGACCAGAACGGACTGTCGATCTCCGCAAGCATCTGCTGCGCGGCCACCATCTCGGGGTCGCGCTGGGTGAGGATGACGCCGTAGACGAAGCCGGGGAGGAAGCGCGCTGCCAGGACAACTGCCACGGCAGCCGCGATGGCGTTGGGATGGCGAACGAAGATCGAGCCCAGCGTCTTCGGCTGCCATCGGTGACGGAACCGGTGCACGATCTCGTCGGCCACGAAGACCGTCATGCCGACGATCACGGCCATGGCGAAGCAGGCTTGCATGTTGATCAGCCGCCCGGGAATCGCCCGCAGCACGATGTCCGGCAGCAGGGCCCTGCCCCAATGCTGGAGGACGTAGAGGACGGTCGAGACGGCGACCGCGGCCAGCAGCGCCGCCGCGCCGGCATCGGCTGATCCGCGGCGGCCGCGGCGGAGCAACAGGAAGGTCAGCAGCTGCAGCGTCAGCACGGCGAACAGAATCGCCACGCGCAGGAGATCGGCGCCGGTGGCCGTGCGGTTGCGATGATCGTCCCAAAAGGCGGAGTAGACCTCGATGTAGGTCCGGTTCACGGCTTCATCGACGTCGGGCATGGCCGGGCGCAGCAGCAGGAACGCCGCCAGGCTGGCCAGCGTGACGCCGGCGCCCGCGGCGAAACCCACGACGACCGGGCGCGATATCGAGCGATGCCAGGCCAGGCGCGACACGCCGAGCCCGAAGGCGAGCATGGTCACGACATAGCCGCCGATCACCGGATGGACGGCGACGAGGACGACGGCAGAGAAGGCCGCGAGGGCTTCCCGTCCGCCGACCAGGGCGGCAAAGGAAAAGGCCGCGAGCACAGCGCCGAAACGGCCGTGAGAATGCGTGCTGGGCGTATTCCACGCCATGCCGAGCAAAGGGTAATCGGACGACGCGAAGAGCGACACGAAGTGGCCGTTCATGAAGCAGAGGATCGCCGCGGCGAGCGAGAACAGGGGCCGGCCCGTCAGCCCATGGATGAACAGGGCGAAGGCCGCCGTCAGCATCGCAGGTGGCATCAGCAGGAAGATGAAGTTCGCCGCCCGATAGCTCACACCTGCGTCGAGGACGAGCGCACCGAGCTGATACAGCAGGGTCCAGACGCCCTTGTAGAAGAGGCCCATCACCGCCTGCGCCGGGTAGGACACCTGCCCCGACAGGACCAGGCCGCCGTCGAGAAGCCGTTCCTCGATGGGCAGCCACCTCTGCCCGAAAGCGCCCATCACGACGCCGGCCAGCATCGCGGCCAGGATCAGCGGCCAGGGCGCGGGCTTCGCAAGGGGGCGCGGGCTCATCCGGGGCCCGCTCCTACCGGAAGGTCCATAGAGCGTTCATCAGGAACTGCATGGAAAACACCAGCAGCATGGCGATCACCTTGGAGATGCGTGCGTCGACGCCGAAGCTGATCAGCAGCATGAGGATCAGGGTCGACACCGCCATGCCGAGCGTCGCCACGGTGACGAAGCGCGCCGCACGCCGGGCGGGCGCATCGGGCTTGCGGAAATTGAACGTCCTGTTGAACGAAAAGGAAACCGTCATGCCGACGCAGATGCCGGCCACATTGGCGATGTACGGATTGTCGTTGGCGAGGAACAGGACAAGGAAGACCGAGTAGTCGGCTGCGAACGCCGCGGCACCGCTCGCTGCGTACAGCAAGAATTTGCGCAGCAGGTCGTTCGCCGAAGCAATCACGGGGCTTCTATCGGGTCTCGCGCCGGGGCGCATTCAGTTCCTGCCGAAGTTTTCGCAGGCCCAGGAGATGTTCAAGGGCGATGCGCGGAACCCTGGCCGGCCGGTAGACCTGCGTCATGCCACTGCTGCGAACCCGGTGATGGACCGGCGTCTCCCGGATAGCGAGGCCAAGTGCCGACGCGCGCGCGAAGAATTCCCACCAGAACCCCTGCTTCAGGATGCCGACGTTGCCGGCGAGAATTTTCTCCAGGCTGGCCCGGCGGATGAGAATGTAGGGACAGGAGGGATCGCGCAGCCGGACGTCGAAGAAGGTCCGATAGACCAGCCCGAAGGCACCCGACATCGCCCGCCGCATCCATGGATCGGACCGTGGATTGCGCCAGCCCACCACCAGGTCGGCGCCGTCCTGCAAGGCCAGGAGCTTGGCGAAGTCGGCCGGGTCGCACTGTCCGTCGGAATCAATGCAGGCCACCCAGTCGGACTCCGACGCGCGCAGACCGTCGATCACCGCGCGCGAGTAACCCTTGCGCACGGGATCCGAGATCAGTTTGAGAGGAAGCTCCGCGGCGAGCGCCCTCACGACCGGCAGCGTATCGTCACTGGAGCCGTCCTCGCAGACGACGAAACGGATCGGAATGTTCGATCCCATGGCCACCGTGCGGTGGAACTCCCGCAAGGTAGCGCCGATGGACGCCCCTTCGTTGTGCACGGGAAGAACGACGTCGATCGTGGCACGAGGGCTGCCGGTACTGCTGGGGTCGCCCGTCGAATGCATGCTCGAAGCAATCTATATGACCCGGCCTTTCCCGTAAATTGTCGCGGACGTGCCGGTGGTGTGACCGCCCAAATCCCCGCGCTATAGTGCGGTGGGGAATTGGGGAAACCATGCAGCTTACCAGCAAGATCGCGATCGGGGCGGGTGTCGTCGTTTGTGCGATGGCCGCCACCTACGGCTATGCCTACTACAAATATCCGCCGGGCCACGACAACGCTCCGATCGTTGTCGACGCCGTGCCGGCGACGCCGGCCCCTGCCGCTTCGGCTCCCGCAACACCGGCTCCTGCCGCATCGACTTCAGTCCCCGCCGCACCAGCCGCGGGCGCAGCGGCCACCGCGCCCACCATCAGGACGTCTTACCAGCGTTGCGTGCAGGGCGCCTTCCCGACGCCGGAGGATGCCGAGCGGCGCAATGCCGACTGCTCGCGCGCCATCATCAGCCGCGAGCTCACGCCCGACGAGCTGGCGCTGGCGCGGCTGGTCCGCGGCAGCGCCCGCGCGGCGCTGGGCGACAAGGTGATGGCCAGCGACGACTACATGGAAGCCCTGAAGCGCTACGACAACCTGATCGATTCGCAGAATGCCGACGCGCTCAACCTGTTCCGCCGCGCCGTGGCCTCGGATGCCGTCGGCAACACCGACAAGGCGCTGGACGACTTCAACCAGGCCATTCGCCTCGATCCCAAGGCGACCCTGGCCTTCCTCGGCCGCGGCGTCCTGCTGGCCGGCCGCAAGCGCTCCTATGAACGCGCCATCGCCGATTTCGACAAGGTGCTGGTGCTCGAACCCACCAACGTGCTGGCCCTGATCCGCCGCGGCGAGGCTTTTAGCCAACTCGGCGAAACCGGACGCGGCCTGGCCGACCTCGACCGCGCCGTCGCCCTCGCCCCGGGCAGCTCGCAGGCATACTTCCAGCGCGGCCTGATTCACGCCAGGCGCAACGAGACCGCGGCCGCGCTCGCCGACTACAACGCTGCCCTGGAGCGTAACCCGCGCAGTGTCGAGGCGCTGACCAGCCGCGCGGCGATCTATTCCATCGACCGCAAGCTCGACCTTGCCATCCGCGACCTCGACGCAGCGATCGCCGTCGACCGCAACAACCCCGTCGCCTTCTTCAACCGCGGCTACGCCCGCTTTGCGCAGGCCGAGTACGCAAAGGCGATCGCCGACTACACCTCGGCCATTGAACTCGAGCAGAACTTTGGCCTCGCCTACAACAACCGCGGCCTCGCGCGCGCCATCG
Organism: Reyranella massiliensis 521; assembly: GCA_945862125.1. Lineage (GTDB taxonomy): Bacteria > Pseudomonadota > Alphaproteobacteria > Reyranellales > Reyranellaceae > Reyranella > Reyranella massiliensis_A. The sequence goes on along the minus strand of CAMAYC010000027.1, from coordinate 39,953 downwards.
CCGGCCAGGATCTCCGGCTGGCGCTGGCCGATGGCGACATGGCGTTGAAACTCATGCCGGTCAATCTCGATGTCCGCGACACGCGCGGCTTCATCTTCCTGAAGCTGGGCGATCCCGCGTTGGCGCTGAACGAATACGAGAACGCGCTGCAGATCGATCCCAACCGCGCTACCGCCCTGTTCGGCCGCGGCATGGCCCGGATCAGGACGGGCGACGTGAAAGGCGGCGAAGGCGACCAGGCGGCCGCCCGCACGCTCAACCCGGAAGTCGACGAACAGTTCGCGGCCTATGGGCTGAAGTAGGGCGCGTCGCCTAGGCTCTCGTGGGAGGCCGGGTCACCGGCGCCTGGCTGCGGATGAACGCCTGGAGGTCGCCCACCGTGGCGATCCGCTCGGCGGCGCTGTCGGATATCTCGATTCCGAACGCATCCTCGACCACCATGATGAGCTCTACGAGATCGAGGCTGCTGGCGCCGAGGTCGGTGACGAAGTCCGCGGTCTCGACGACCCTGTCCGGGACGATACCGAGGACCCTCGCGGTGAGGTCGCGCACCCGGGTCGCGACGCTCGCATTCTGCGCGCCTGCGTCGGCAATGATCGCAGCGGCTTCCGGGACGGTCGGCTGGACTGGGGCAGTGTCGACTGGGGCCATGTCACGCTCCTTCGTGAACTGATCGAAGTTAACGCCCGTCCGGGGAAAGGTTCTGTTTCTTTTTGGACACCTTGACGGAAGGATAGGATCGTCCTATATACGAATCCTGTTCCTCTCGTGGAGTTCCCATGAAACCCGAAGAAGCCCTTTATCACATCGTCAATCACGGCCCTGCCGCCTACGTCCCGGCCCTCTACCGCAACATGGAGCGCGCCCAGCTCGAGGCTTTGGTGCGGGAGTGCGACAAGCCCACCGCCGAGCAGCGCAGCGAAGCAGCGCTGACCCGCTGGGCGCAACAGCGCATGAAGATGCCGGCCTGGGTCGGCATGAACGAGCCGCCCAAGGAGAAGCCGGAGCCCGAGGCGCTCACTGCCGATTCGGTGCCGGAAGAACCGAAAACCCTGGCCGAACGCGCGCTCCTCAAGCCGGAACGGCTTCGGACACCGGGGCGTCTCCGCGCGGCCTTCCGCAGCCATTTCGCGCGCTGCCGCAGCATCACCGAGGCCGCCGCGCGCACCGGCGTCAGCCGGCGCACGATCCAGCGCTGGCGCAAGCAATATCCCGGCTTCGACAAGAATTGCCGCGACATAGTCGAGGCGCGCCGCCAGCAGGCGGTCGAGAACATCGTGCTGGCGGCCGACCACGTCGAGATCAAGCCGGTGTTCTACCGCGGCAAGAAAGTCGGCGAATACACCAAGCGCGACCGGGCGCTCGATCTCTACCTGGTGAAGCAGGCCGATGCCCAGGCGCAGCGGGCCGAAAAGCAACGCGAGGCGAAAGACGATTTCGAGGCGCGGGTTGCCGCCGAGGTCGAACGCCGCGTTTCTGAAATGGCGCGTTCTTCGCGACAGCAAGCGACTCCGGCGGACGACGAATTCACCAACGTCGCCAACGACTTCGACGCTTCCGGCCGCGACATCGCCTTCGCGCCTTAGCGTACGGGAAAATGTCCCGTCGCCATGCTAGAAGGCGACAAAAGGCGGAGGACATCATGGCGGGCAGGATCGGACACTACGTCGGCAACAAGCGGGTCGCGGGCACCAGCGGCCGGCAGGGCGACGTCACCAACCCGGCGACCGGCGAGGTGACGGCCATGGTGGCCTTCGCTTCCGAGGCCGAGATCGACGATGCCGTTCAGCTCGCCAGGAAGGCGCAGGTCGCCTGGGCCGCGACGCCCCCGCTCCGCCGCCAGCGCGTGATGTTCAACCTCAAGAGTCTGGTCGAGAAGCGCATCGACGATCTCGCGCGGCTGATGTCGCTCGAGCACGGCAAGACCTTCGAGGACGCCAAGGGCGAAGTCGGACGCGGGCTCGAGGTGATCGAATTCTCCTGCGGCATCGCCCATCACATGAAGGGCGACTTCACCGAACAGGTCGCCTCCGACATGGATTCATGGTCGATCCGCCAGCCGCTGGGCGTGGTGGCGGGCATCACCCCGTTCAACTTCCCGATCATGATTCCGTGCTGGATGGGCGCCATGGCCGTGGCCTGCGGAAACGCCTTCATCCTGAAGCCGTCGGAGAAGGATCCGTCGGCGCCGATGCTGCTGGCCGAGCTGTTCGCCGAGGCGGGCGCCCCCGCCGGCATCTTTCAGGTGCTGAACGGCGACAAGGTCGCGGTCGATGCGCTGCTGCATCATCCCGATGTGCCGGCGATCTCGTTCGTGGGCTCCACGGCGATCGGCCAGTACGTCTATCACACGGGCACTGGGCGCAATAAGCGCGTGCAGGCACTGTGCGGCGCCAAGAATCACATGGTGATCATGCCCGATGCCGACCTCGACCAGGTGACCGACGCGCTGATCGGCGCGGGTTATGGCGCCGCAGGCGAACGCTGCATGGCGATCTCGGTCGCCGTCGCGGTGGGCGATGTCGGCGACAGGTTGATGGAAAAGCTGGCGCCGCGCGTTCAGGCCCTGAAGGTCGGGCCGGGCCTCGATCCGCAGTCCGAGATGGGCCCGCTGGTGACGCGCCAGCACCGCGACAAGGTGATGGGCTATGTCGATACGGGCGTGAAGGAAGGCGCGAAGCTGGTGGTCGACGGCCGCGGGCTGAAACTGCAGGGCTATGAGAAGGGCAACTTCATGGGCGGCTGCCTGTTCGACAACGTGACCACCGACATGACGATCTACAAGGACGAGATCTTCGGGCCGGTGCTGTCGGTGGTGCGGGCCAAGGGCTTCGACGAGGCCGTGAAGATGGTGAACGACCATGCCTACGGCAACGGCACCGCGATCTTCACCCGCGACGGCGATGCCGCCCGCGCCTTTGCCAACAATGTCCAGATCGGCATGGTCGGCATCAACGTGCCGATCCCGGTGCCGGTGGCTTATCACAGCTTCGGCGGCTGGAAGGCCTCGATCTTCGGCGACCACGGCATCTACGGCATGGAGGGTGTGCGCTTCTACACCAAGCTCAAGACGGTGACCGCGCGCTGGCCGACCGGCATCCGCTCTGGCGCGGAGTTTGCGTTCAAGGCTCGGAACTAGGAGTCATATGGCCGAGCCCTTCCCTCTTGAACCCTCGCTGTGGGCCGCGACCGCGCCCGCCGCCGTCGCGACGCCTCCCCTCACGGAGTCGGTGACCGCCGACGTCTGCATCGTGGGCGCGGGCTATTGCGGCCTCTCCACCGGCCTGCACCTCGCCGAGCGCGGCATCAAGGCCGTCGTGCTGGAAGCGAAGGAGCCGGGCTTCGGCGGCTCCGGGCGCAACGGCGGCCAGGTGATCCCGGGGCTGAAGTTCGATCCCGACGAGCTTGTCGCGATGTTCGGACCCGAGCGCGGCCGCCGGCTGGTGGACTTCGTGGCCAGCACCGCCGACGTGGTGTTCGACCTGATCGACCGGCACAAGATGGCCGTGCCGTACACGCGCACCGGCTGGATCCAGAGCGCCTTTTCCGTCAAGGCGATGCCGGCGCTGGAAGCCAGAGCGGCGCAATGGCAACGGCTCGGCGCGCCGGTCGAGGTGCTCGACAAGGCCGCCACGGAACGTCACGTCGGATCGGACCAGTACGCCGGCGCGTGGCTCGATCGCCGCGGCGGCGTGGTGCAGCCGCTCGCCTATGCGCGGGAGCTGGCGCGCACCGCGATCGGCGCCGGCGTTGCCGTGCATGGCAACACGCTCGCCAAGAAGCTGGAGCGCAGCGGCGACAAGTGGGTCGTGACAACCGCGAGCGGCGCCACGGTGACGGCCGATCGCGTTGTGCTGGCGACCAACGGCTATACCGGCGACCTGTGGCCGCGGCTGCGCCAGACCATCATCGCGGCCAACTCCTTCCAGATCGCCACGCGGCCCCTGTCGGACAATGTCCGCAAGTCGATCCTGCCGGGTGGCCAGGCCAACTCCGACTCGCGCCGTATCGGGCTCTACTACCGGCTCGACCACACCGGCCGCTTCCTGCTCGGCGGACGCGGCCGCATGGGCGAGCCCACCCATCCGCACGACTGGCGGCATCTGCAGGCAATGACGGAAAAGATGTTTCCCCAACTGAAGGGCGCCGAGATCGAGTTCCGCTGGGGAGGCCGTGTCGCGCTCACCCGCGATCACCTGCCCCATCTGCACGAACCGGCGCCCGGACTGCTGATCGACATCGGCTGCATGGGGCGCGGCGTCGCCCTGCAGTCGGCGATGGGCCGGGCGTTCGCCGAGTATATCGCGACCGGCGATGCCGCCGCGCTACCCCTGCCGCCCACGCCCGTCGCACCGCTGCCGGTTCACGGCCTGAACGAACTCTACCTGGCGGCTTTCATCAACTGGTACCGCCTGCTCGACCGGCTCGACGCCGCCCGGGCCGGCTAGTTCACTTCTTCTCGATGTTCCAGAACACCGGCAACGGCGCCACGACGCTGCCGGTCACTTCCTTGCGGATCGCCATGGCGTTGTTGTACTGGCCGAGGAAGGCATGCGTCGGCACCTCGGCGGCGCGAAGCTGGATCTTCTCGACGATCTCCTTGCGCTTGGCCTCGTCGGTCTCGTCGGCGAAGGCCGAGCGCAGGCGGGTCAGCTCGTCGTCGCAGGGCCAGCCGAACCAGGCCTTGTCGCAGGTGGCGCCGATGAAGCTGTAGGTCAGCGGATCGAGCGAATCGGCGCCCGAGGTCGAGGTGATCAGCACGTTCCAGCCGCCCTTGTCGGGCGCATCCCGCTTGGCGCGGCGGGCGACCAGCGTCTGCCAGTCCATCGACTGCATGTCGACCTTGAGGCCCGACTTCTCCATCAGCGACTTGGCGATCGGTGCCATGTTGGTGAGCACATAGAGGTCGGTCGAGTGCAGCAGCACGACAGGCGTGCCGTCGTAGCCGCCCTCGGTCAGAAGCTGTTTGGCCTTGGCGAAGTCGCTCTCGTACTTGTCGGCGAAGCCGGCCGTGGTCTCGTAGGGACCGCCGCACATGAACATGGCCTTGCAGACCATGTAGTACTCGGGGTCGCCGATGACGCCGTTCAGAAAGTCCTTCTGGTTGAGGCCGTAGAGCATGGCCTGCCGGACCTTGGGGTTGTCGAACGGCTTGTGGAGCTGGTTGAAGCGGAAGATATACTGGTTGCCCCACTTGTTGGTGGTGGTGAGCGCGACGTTCCGGTCTTTCTTCAGGAGCGGATAGAGGTCGTGCTGCGGCGTCTCGATGATATCGATCTCGCCCGCCGACAGGGCATTCACCGCCGTCTGCTGATCGGGCATCGCCAGCCATTCCACGCGGTCGACCTTGGCGAGCTTAGCGCCGGCCAGGCCCGACGCCGGCTCGGTGCGCGGCTTGTACTTGGTGTTCTTCACATAGACGGTCTTGTCGCCGGGCTTCCATTCGTCGGCCTTGAAGATGAAGGGGCCGGAGCCCACGAACTCCTTGATCTGATCGCCGGCCGAGGTCTCGGCGACCCGCTTGGGCATGATGAAGGGATTGCCCGACGGCTTGGCCAGCGCCTGCAGCACGACGCCGGTCGGCGCCTTGAGCACGAGCTGGAAGGTTTTGGCATCGATCGCCTTGGCGTCGGCCAGCTTGGCCCACAGGATCTGGCCCAGGCCATCGCGCACGGCCCAGCGCTTCAGCGACGCCAGCACATCCTCCGTCGTGACCGGCTGGCCGTCGTGGAATTCCAGGCCATCGCGCAGCGTAAAGGTCCAGGTGAGCTTGTCGGGCGAAACGGTCCAGGTGTCGACCATCTGCGGCTTGATCTGGAGGTTGCCGTCCAGCGCAAACAGCGTGTCGTAGATCATGTAGCCGTGGTTGCGGACGATGAAGGCCGTGGTCCAGATCGGATCGAGGATCTTCAGGTCCGAATGCATGACCACGCGCAGGGTCTTGGGCTGCTGCGCGGCTGCAGCAAGAGGCACCGCGAGCGCGCAGGCGGCGAGCAGTCCGAGAAGACGATGACGCATGGTCTACTTTCCTTCCTCGAGGATCATCCGGGCCGCCTTGTCGGCGATCATGATGGTCGGTGTGTTGGTGTTGCCCGACGTGATGGTCGGCATGACAGAGGCGTCGACCACCCGGAGACCTTTTAGCCCGATGACCCGGAGCCGCTCGTCGACCACCGCCATCGGGTCCGAGGGCAGGCCCATCTTGGCGGTGCCGACGGGGTGGAAGATGGTGGTGCCGATATCGCCCGCTGCCTTGGCCAGCGAGGCGTCGTCGTCGCCGACGCTGGGACCCGGCAGGTATTCCTCCGGCCGGAACGGTTGCAGCGCCGGCTGCTTCATCAGGCGGCGCGTGACCCGGATCGCGTCGGCCGCGACGCGCCTGTCTTCCGGGGTGGCGAGGTAATTGGGCGCGATCAGCGGCTTGGCCGAGGGGTCGGCCGAGCGCAAACGGACGGTACCGCGCGAGGTCGGGCGCAGGTTGCAGGCGCTCACCGTGATGGCCGGGAAGCGGTGCAATGGTTCTCCGAACTTGTCGAGCGACAGCGGCTGCACATGGAACTCGATGTTGGCTCGCTCGTGGTCGGGCGAGGAGGTGGTGAAGATGCCGAGCTGCGAGGGCGCCATGGTGAGCGGCCCCTTCTGGAACAAAGCATATTCCATGCCCATCAGGGCGCGACCGATCAGCGAATGATAGGTGGCGTTCAAGGTCTTGACGTCATGGACCTTGAAGATGGCCCGCTGTTGCAGATGGTCCTGCAGGTTGCGGCCGACGCCTGGCCGGTCGAGCACGGTGGCGATACCGTGGCCGCTCAGCCAATCGCCTGCGCCGACACCGGAGAGCTGCAGGATCTGCGGGCTGCCGATGGCGCCGGCCGACAGGAGGACCTCGCCCCGGGCGCGGGCCTCGACGATTTGTCCGTTCTGCCGGAACCGCACCCCGATTGCGCGTTTGCCCTCGAACAGAACCTTCTCGACCAGCACGCCGGTCTCGAGTTTTAGATTGGGCCGGCCGAGCACCGGCTTCAGGAAGGCCTTCGCCGTGGAGACGCGCCGACCGCGCTTCTGGTTCACGTGGAAATAGCCCACGCCCTCGTTGTTGCCGGTGTTGAAGTTCCGCGTTGCCGGCACGCCCATCTCAGTCGCGGCTTTGGCCACGGCGTCGAGCACGTCCCACTTCACGCGCATCTCCTCGACGCGCCACTCGCCGCTGCCGCCGTGGAATTCGGAGTCGCCCAGGAAATGGCCGTCGAGTTTCTTGAAGACCGGCAGCACGTCGTCCCAGCCCCAGCCGGTGAGGCCGAGCTGCCGCCAATGATCGTAGTCCGCCGCCTGGCCGCGCATCGAGATCATGCCGTTGATCGCCGAGCAGCCGCCGATCACCTTGCCGCGCGGATAGTTCAGCGCGCGGCCGTTGAGGCCCGGCTCCTTCTCGGTCTGGAACATCCAGTCGGCGCGCGGGTTGCCCATGGCGAAGAGATAGCCGACCGGGATGTGAAACCAGATCCAGTTGTCCTTGCCGCCGGCCTCCAGCACCAGCACCCGCTTGGCGGGATCGGCCGACAGGCGATTGGCGAGCACGCACCCTGCGGAACCCGCCCCGACGACGATGTAGTCGAACTCTTCCATCCTGCCCTTGCCCATCCTGCGACGCGACGCGCATACTTTAACCAAGGAAGCCACCGGGAGCGATGCCATGCAATACAAGCGCATTTCGGCCGACAGCCACCTCGACTTGCCCTGGATGCCGCCGGACCTGTTCACGTCGATGGCGCCGCGCGAACTCAAGGACCGCATGCCCTTCGTGACCGACACCGACGACGGTCCAAAATGGATGGCCAAGAATGGTGCCACCTTCGGCTACAAGAATGGCGTCGGCCCCGCAGGCTCGAAATTCGTACCCGGCAAGCACCACCGCGTCGACATCATGGCCGAGACCGGCCTCTATGCCGATGGCGCCAAGGACATCCGCCGCGTCTCCGATCCGCACCTCAGGATCAAGGACCTCGACCGCGACGGCGTCGATGCCGAGGTGATCTACGGCATCCTGGGCGCCGCCAGCCGCCTCAACGACCGCGAGGCCGGCAATCAGATGCTGGTGATCTACAACGACTGGCTAAAAGATTTCTGCAGCCACTATCCCGACCGGCATATCGGCCTCGCCTGCCTGCCCTACGGCGACATCGACGCCGCGGTGAAGGAGATCCATCGCGTCGCCAGGATGGGCATCAAGGGACTTGAGCTTTCCTGCTCGTGGGACATGGAGCCGATGTGGCACCCGATGTGGGAGCCTCTGTGGAAGGCGGTGAACGACGTCCAGCTGCCGCTTCACTTCCATACGTTCCCGGCGGTGCCGCCCAACACGATCGAGAGGTACCCCGGCCGAACCGGCCGCTCGGTGTTCTTCACCATCGTCTCGGGCTTCCAGATGAACCTGGTGAACATCCTGGCCGCCATCATCGGCGCCAACGTGCTCGAACGTTACCCCAATGTCCGCATCGCCTTCGGTGAATCGGGCTCGGGCTGGATTCCCTACGCGCTCGACCGCATGGACTTCGAGTGGGAGGACCGCTTCACCGACCTCGGCCTCAAGATGAAGCCGTCGGATTACTGGCGCCGCCAGTGCAAGGCCACGTTCCAGTTCGACCGCATCGGCGCCAAGCTGATCGACGAGATGGGCGCGGAAAGCCTGATGTGGGGCTCCGACTACCCCCACGGCGACGGCGTGTGGCCGCACTCCGACAAGTACATCAAGGAGCAGTTCGCCGACGTCCCGACCGAACAGGTCAAGATGATCACCTGCACCAACGCCGGAAAGTTCTACGGCCTCATCAATTAGCTAAGCCAGATCGCTCTTCGACACGGTGTGTCGGAGAGCGAAGACTTCGCCCTCGGGCGCATGCCGGGCACGCGCCGCCTGGGCCGCTTCCACCGACCAGAAGAATGCGACCAGCGCCCGTTCGATCTGACGATCGGGCGCGGCGCGGAGGTCCTTTTCAGCCGTATGGGCTTGGCCGAGATTGGCCTGGCCCGCCAGCATGTCGACGCGCGCCGTCTGCAGCCCGGCCAGCGTGTCGAAGGGCGCGGTGTTGCCCACGGTCGTGCGCAGCGTGAGGACGGCGGCACCGATGCCCTCGCCCCAGCGCTGCTCGACGGTGCAGACGGTACGCCAGGTGTCGCGGAACTTCGGGAAGATGGCGCGGCTCATCTCGGTCGGATTGCCGAGGCGCGCGTAGTATTCGGGGCTCTCGAAGGCCGCTGCCGTCTCGGCATCGTAGAACAGGAGATAGCGGCCGGGATTGTCGACGCCCTTGAACCTGGAGCCGCGCAGCCACCCGGGACATCCGACCCGCTCCTGGGCATGCTCGCGGCTGTGCCAGTGTTCGAACAGCGCGTCGTCGGCCGGATCGATGTCGACCCAGATGGCCAGCACGGCCTGACCGCCGCTCACGTCGCCCGCACCGCGTTCGTGAACGCCACCACCTCGTTGCGTCGGTTATGGTCGGCCGGCGGCGCGTAGAGCGGCTGAGGAAAGGCGCCGAGCGTCACCACCACAAGTCCTTCGTCACGGAAGATGTCGATGCGCTGGCCGGCATGTCCGATGGCCGCCATCACGCCGCGGCCGAGCCACCAACTGTAGCCATAATGCGTAATATCGACGACCGGCGGCGTTTCGAGCGCGAATGCCGGCGTCGCCGCTTCCTCGACCCAGCCTTCGGGCAGCACGCGCGTGCCTGCGATCACGCCGTCGTCCAGGACGAACTGGCCAAAACGGCCGAAATCGCGCAGCACCATGCCGGCGCGGCTGCCACCGATCTCCTGGCCGCCCTCGCTCTCGAGCGTGTAGAAGGCATCGCATTCCATGCCGGCGGGCTGCCAGATCTTTTCCGACATGTAGTCGGCCAGCGGCTTGCCGATCGCCTGGGTGAGCGCCGCGCCCAGGAGATACGTGTCGCCGGAATTGTAGAGAAAGGTGCTGCCGGCCTGATGGGCGCGCGGCAGGGACGCCATCAGCTTCAGCACGCCGCCCGGCACCTTGTCGGCCAGCGACTTGCTGTAGCGATTCACGTCGGAGTGGCGGTCCGTATAGTCCTCGTTCCAGCGCACGCCCGACGACATGGTCATGACGTGGCGCAGCGTAACGCCTTCATAGGCCGAGCCGCGCAACGCCGGCAGGTAGCGCGTGAGCGGCTCGTCGATCGAGGCGATGGCGCCGTCGTGCACCGCCGCACCGACCAGCATCGCCGTCATCGACTTCACGGTCGACATGGTCGACCAGCGATCGTGCTCCTGCAGGCCGAGGCCATAGTGCTCAAGAACCATCTTGCCGTGGCGGATCACCAGCAGGCCCGAGATCACGTTGCGGTCCATGAACGAGGCGACATCGTGCTCGCGGCCGTCGACGACGTAACGCGGCGCGATCTCCTCGCCGCGTGGCAGCTCGCGCGGTGCGGGGCCGCGTGGGATCACGCGATGGGCGAACAGCTTGTCGACGATGCGATAGGCGTAGGGCTGGATCGCCGGCGGCAGGAGCAGGAAATCCTCGCCGCGCGGGAGGTGCCGGCGTGTCGCGGCCGTCGTCAGGAAAATGCCTTGAAGGTGATGAGCGTGAAGGTGTCCTTCACGCCGGCCAGCGTCTGGATCCTGCTGGTGACGAAATGGCCGATGTCGGTCTTGTCGTCGAGATAGCACTTCATCAGGAGGTCGTACTGGCCGGAGGTCGAATAGACCTCCGACACCTGCTCGACCGTGACGGCATCGTCGGCAACCTCATAGGCCTTGCCGAGCTCGCACTTCACCATGACGAAGATCGTCTGCATCGGCCGCTATTCTAGCGCGACGGGCGCGCCAGGAAAGCGGGGACGTGATCGCCGAGACCCTTGGGCGCCGGACCGCCATCGTCGCGGTCGCGCCGCGGCTCGGAGCGGCGTTCCTGGTTGCGCTCGGGACGACGCTCCGCACGCTGCTCACGAGGTGCGTTCTCACGGGGGGCTTGTTCACGCGGAGCATGGTCGCGGGGCGCGCGTTCGGGACGGCGCTCGCGCGGCGCCCGTTCAGGCCTCGGCTCATGCGAAGCTTCACGCGGCGCCTCGGCGGCAACCGCCTGCGGCTCCGCCGAAACCTCGGGACGCGGCTCGCGGTGTTCACGGGGCTCCCGCGGTTCGCGACGCGGACCGCGCGGCTTGTCGCCGGCAGGTGCGCCGCTGCGGCCGCCAGGACGGCCGCCACGACCGCCGCGGCCACGACGACGGCCGTCGCCGGCCTCGAGCTGCAGGACTTCCAGGCCCGGGATTTCAATGCGCGGGATGGTGGTGCCGATCAGCTTCTCGATCGCCTCGATCAGGCCGCCTTCGTGCGGCGCGGCCAGCGTGAAGGAATGACCGGTCTTGCCGGCACGGCCGGTGCGGCCGATGCGATGGACATAGTCCTCGGGAGAGAACGGCACGTCGTAATTGAAGACGTGGCTCATGTCCTGGACGTCGAGGCCGCGCGCGGCCACGTCGGAGGCGACCAGGATCTGGATGTCACCGGCCTTGAACTTCTCCAGCGTCTCGGTGCGTGCCGGCTGACTCATGTCGCCATGCAGCGCGCCGGCGTTGAGGCCGTGCTTCTTCAGGACGGTGTGCAGCGTGGCGACATCGCGCTTGCGATTGCAGAACACGATCGCGTTCTTCACTTCCTGGCTCTTGATCAAGGCCAGCAGCGCGTCGCGCTTGTCGTCCTCGGGAACGACGATCATCCCCTGGACGATCGTGTTGCTGGCCGAGGCCGGCGGCGAGACGGTGACTTCCTTCGGGTTGCTCAGGAAGCGATCGGCCAGCCGCTTGATCTCCGGCGGCATCGTGGCCGAGAAGAACAGGGTCTGGCGCAGCGTCGGCAGGGTGGCGACGATACGCTCGACGTCGGGGATGAACCCCATGTCGAGCATGCGATCGGCTTCGTCGATCACCAGGATCTTGACGTCGTTCAACAAAATGCCGCCACGCTCGAAGTGATCGAGCAGGCGGCCCGGGGTGGCGATCAGGACGTCCACGCCGCGCTCCAGAGCGCGTTCCTGGTCGGGGAAGCTCACGCCGCCGATCAGCAGCGCCATGTTGAGCTTGTTGTACTTGCCGTAGGTCTCGAAGTTTTCGGCCACCTGGGCGGCCAATTCACGCGTCGGCTCCAGGATGAGCGTCCGCGGCATGCGCGCCTTGGCGCGGCCCTGCGAGAGAATATCGATCATCGGCAGGACGAAGGAGGCGGTTTTTCCGGTGCCCGTCTGGGCGCATCCGAGGACATCGCGACCCATCAGGACGATGGGGATGGCCTTTTCCTGGATGGGGGTGGGTGTCGTGTAACCCTTTTCGGCGACTGCCTGCAGTACCGGGGCGCTCAGCCCCAAACTCTCAAAACTCATTTAATTTCCGTGGTTTAGTCCATTCTATCCGCTGGACTTTGGAGCGGTCTCATAAGGCTCGTGGATCGGGCCGGACCGCTGGCGGCACCCATATGAGGCTTGGCAGGGCCCAAGTCAACGTGCGGACGGGCGGGGTCTGCCCCCCGCTCCAGTCAGGCCTTGAGCTCGATTTCAACGAAAACGAACTCGAAATCGTTGGGGTTTATGACGTCGTGCTCGACCCCGATCTGCCTGGCATAGGACACCCCGGCCCGAAGCGGGGCCGGCACCGTCGTCTTGCCGTCATAGATGTGCAGTTCGCCTGTCGTCACCGGCACCACGACGTAATCGTGGTTGTGGCGGTGCCAGCCGGTATGGCCGCCGGGCGGGAAGCGCCATTCGGTGACGATCACCCGGTCGTTCTCGACCTGGACGGAGGGCTTGGCGAGGGGACGCTCTTTTTCACTCATGGTGGAAAGCTAATGGGCTCCCGGGGTTTTGTCAGGTGACAGGCCAGCGCACCTTGGTAGGGTGCATATGCACTTAATCCCGTGGAGTTCCCCCTGTCCCAGGCCGCCGTCCATCCCCTGCTGACCGCCCCCATCGGCTCCAGCCTGCTGAAGCTCGCCGGCCCGACCACGGCCGTGATGGTGGTGCAGACTTTCGTCGCCATCGCGGAGACCTTCATCTTCGGCAAACTTGGCACCGAGGCGCTGGCAGGTTTCGCGCTGGTCTTTCCGCTCATGATGATGATGACGATGATGGCCGCTGGCGGCATGGGCGGCGGCGTTGCGGCCGCGATGGCGCGCACGCTGGGCGCCGGCCGGCGCGACGATGCGCGCGCCCTGATCCTGCACGCGCTGGTCCTGGGCGCGGCGCTGGCGATGCTGTTCACCCTGCTCGCCTGGACCGTGGCGCCGTCTCTCTACAGGCTTCTGGGCGGCGAGGGCCTCGCGCTCGAGCACGCCCTCACCTACTCCAATGTCCTGTTCACGGGCTCAATCGCCATCTGGGCGAACTTCTTCCTGTCGGCGCTGCTGCGCGGCGGCGGCGATGCGGCCACGCCGGGCCGCTACATGTTGATCTCCTCCTTCGTCCAGGTGCCGCTCTCCTACGTGCTGGCGCTGGGCATTGGCGATTGGCCCGGCCTCGGCATGGCAGGCCCGGCGATTTCCGCTCTCCTCACCTCGGCAGTGTCGGCGCTCCTGCAGGCTCGCGCTCTTTGGAGCGGCAAGCTCGGCTTCACGCCGGGACTGGGCGGCCTTGCACTGCAGGGCCGTCTCTTCTGGGACATTCTGAAAGTTGGCCTGATCGCCTCCTTCTCGGCCTTCACTGCCAATCTCACGGCCATGATGGTGACAGGCCTGGTCGGCCGCTTCGGCGTCGCGGCGCTGGCGGGCTACGGCATCGGCGTGCGGCTGGAGTTCATGCTGGTGCCGCTGGCCTTCGGCATCGGCTCGGGCCTCACCACGATCGTGGGCGTCGCGGCCGGCGCCAACGAGTGGAAGCGCGCGGTGCGGGCCGCCTGGTTCGGCAGTCTCGTTGCCGGGCTGGGCATTGGCACCTTCGGCTGGATCGTGGCGCTCGTCCCGGAGGGCTGGGCGCGGCTGTTCACCAGCGACCGCGAGGTGATCGCGGCCACCGTCTCCTACATCACGCATGTGGCGCCGTTCTATTGCCTGTTCGGCGTCGGCATGACGCTCTCCTTCGCGAGCCAGGGCGCCAACCGCATGGCACCGCCCTTTGCCGCGGGTATCGCCCGCCTGATCGTGGCGACCGTGGGCGGCTGGTATGCTGTGGAGATCCTGGGCTGGGGCCTGCACGGCGTCTTCACCGCCATCGCCGTCGGCATGATCACCTTCGGCGCGCTGATCGCCGGACCGCTGTTGATACGTCCCTGGCGCCGCCGGGCGTGATAGGCTGCCTTCCCAACTCGGGAGGGCGGCATGCAGCGCAGCGGCACGATCTCGACCTGGAATCGCAATCCAGCGGATGAAGAAGCGATGGGCGCCGCCCATGCGCCGATCTGGCGGCGCATGATCGACGTTTCCGTTCCCGAAGATCTCCGCGACTCGACCGTGCTCGACTACGGCTGCAACCAGGGTGGCTTCCTGCGCATGCTGTACGACCGCCATCCCTTCCGCGCCGGCGTCGGCATCGACATCGCCCGTGAATCGGTGGCGCGCGCCGAGCTGCTGAAACGCCAGCGCCCGATCGACTATCGCGCCGGCAACAGCGCCGCGGCCCTCGGCCAGGTCTTCGACTACGCCTTCAGCCACGAAGTGCTCTACCTGCTGCCCGATCTCGCGGTCCACGCCGCCGACATGAAGGCAGCACTGCGTCCCGGCGGCGCCTACGTTGCCGCCATGGGCTGCCACACCGACAGCGCGGTGTGGCCCAGGTGGCGCAAGGCGATTTCGGAAACCTCGTCGATCCCGATCTACGATCATTCGCTCGACCGCGTGGCGAAGGTCTTCTCTGAGACGGGCTTCACTGTCTCGGTGCGGCCGCTCGCGCTCGACGCCTTCATGCCGGTGACCGTGGGCAGCGAATACTTTCCGAAGATCGTCGACCAGCTGCGTTATTACAGCCAGGACAAGGTCCTGTTCCGCTTCGTCCGCGCTCCCTAGGAGATCCCTTCATGGCAATGCCAGCCCTGCCCTTCGTCACCGCCTTCTATGCCGCCCTGACCGGCTTGCTTTGTGTGGTGCTGTCAGTGCTGGTGGTCCGCCAGCGCATGACGACCCGCATCAGCATCGGCGATGGCGGCAACCCGGGGCTCAGTCGCATGGCCCGCGTGTTCGGGAACTTTGCGGAATACGCTGCGCTGGTGCTGGTGCTGTTGGCCTTGCTCGAAATCTGCGGCGGCCCGCGCTGGCTGGTGCACGCGTTGGGCGCCTGCTTTGTCGTCGGCCGTATCGCTCACGCCTATGGCCTGTCCAGCACGCTCGACATCAATGCCGGCCGGTCTGCCGGCATCACCCTGACGCTTCTGACCATCCTCGTCGCCTCGGGCACGCTGCTGGTGCTCGTGGCACGAAAGGTCTTCGCCTAGCGGCGCGCGCCGATCTTGCGGAGCGATCGGTCGATCCAGAGCGCACCGATCTTTTCCTGCACGCCGTTCTGGCGCAGCCGCTGACGCAGGCTGGCGAAGTCGACGCGGTCGAGCTCCTGGTCCTGGTTGAAGCAGGAGAACACCACCGTCTCCTTGCCCGTCACCGGATCCCGGTGGAGCTGCAGGCACTGGGCGCAGATCTCCTTCATCATGCATTGCATGGGGGAGTTGATCGATCCGAACGCGCGGTGGTCGGCCTTGAGATAGGGCTTCAGCACGGCGTGACGCGCCAGACGCACGGCGTTCATCATGCCGTCGGAACCGATGGCCACGATGCGGTCGGCGTCGCTGAACGGGATCGGCTGGGGGCCGAGCTCGCCCGAGGCGTACTTGCGCATCGTCTCGACGATATTGTCGACGGTCGACTTGTCCTGCGGCCGGCCTGGCACGAAGCCTGGCGCCTCATCGCAGCACCAGACGACGACATCGGCCGCGGCCTCGATCTCTTCGACCTTGTAGCGGTCGACCACGCGCTTGTAGCCTGCGAAGTAGAGCACCTTGCTGCCGGCCTTGCGGAATGCCTGGCCGATCGAGAACAGCACGGCGTTGCCGAGGCCACCGCCCGCCAGCACGACGGTCTCGCCAGGCTCGATCTCGGTCGGCGCACCGGTCGGGCCCATGACGATCACGGGCTCGCCGGGTTCGAGCAGCGCACAGAGGTCGGACGAGCCGCCCATCTCCAGTGCGATCATCGACAGCAGGCCCTTGTCCTTGTCGACCCAGGCGCCGGTCAGCGCCAGGCCCTCCATGGTGAGCAGCGTCCCGTCGACTGTCTTCGACCGCGCCTCGTAATTCTGCAGGCGATAGAACTGGCCCGGCTCGAAGTGCCGGGCGGCAGCCGGTGCCTCGACGATCACCTCGACGATGGTGGGCGTCAGCCGGTCGACACGCACGACCTTTGCCCGCCAGTCGCGATTGGCCTCGGCCAGGATCGCTTCGGGCGACCGCGCCGGGGCAGCCAGCTTTTCCATCGTCCGGGTCAGCACCGGATAGCCCTGCTTGGCGCCGCCCATTGCCTTCACGACATTGCCCGCGAACGAGGGATGCAGGTCGCCGAAGAACGACATGCCGCGGCCATCGCTGTGGCGGTACATCAGCACGCGCACATCGGCGGGCTTGCAGACGCGCTCGGGCGTGGCTGCGTTGCCGTCCTCGTCGAGGGCGCGGAAATACTTGCCGTCGATGAAGGCGTGAGTCGCATCCTCGCGCGCCAGCACGGTGTTGGGCTGCGTGCCCGCCGCCACCAGGATGGTTCGCGCCGGCAAGACCGCCTCGACCTTGGCGCCGTTCTGCTCGCCCGCGACTTTCAGCGCAGAGGCATGGCCGTTGGCATCGACCTCGACGGCCACCGGCGAGAGGCCCTCTACGAAGCGGATGTCCTCCTCCAGCGCCTTGAACACTTCCTCGTGGTTCAGCGTATAGGACGGCGAGTCGATCAGGCGACGGCGATAGACCAGCGACACGCCGCCCCAGGAGTTGACCAGCCCGGCGATATCGGGCGTACGGCCCTCGCGCTCGGCCGTCGCGCGCTCGGCGCGGATGGCCCTGGCATGGCCCAGGAATTCCTGCGCGATCTCGCGCTCCTCGTCGTTCCAGGCGGCACTCACCGCCGCCTCGCCGCGCTCGGCGACCAGCGTCTCGTGCCGTGCCAGGAACTTCTCGACCTGCAGCGGATAGTAGGCGAGCGATTCGGTGGCGGTGTCGATGCCGGTCAGGCCGCCGCCGATCACGATCACCGGCAGGCGGATCTGCAGGTTGGCGATGGACTCCTTCTTGGCGGCACCCGTGAGCTGCAGCGCCATCAGGAAGTCCGATGCAGCGCGCACGCCACGTGCGAGACCGTTGGGCAGGTCGAGCACCGTGGGCTTGCCGGCTCCGGCGCAGAGCGCCACATGGTCGAAGCCCATGGCCAGCGCACTCTCGACCGTCACCGTGCCGCCGAAGCGCACGCCGCCGAACATGGAGAACTGGCCGCGCCGCTCCAGCAGCAGCCGCACCATCTTCAGGTAGTTCTTGTCCCAGCGCACGGTGATGCCGTACTCGGCGACGCCACCGAAGCCCGCCATCGCGCGGGCACCGAGGTCCTCGCGCAGGCTGGCGACATCCTGCACGGCATCGAACGGCACGCGCGCACCATCGGCCAGCACGCCCGACTGGCCGGGCGGCAGCGGCTCGATCTTCAGCCCGTCGATCGCGACCACGGTGTGGCCGTCGTTCATCAGGTGATGCGAAAGGTTGAAGCCCGCCGGGCCGAGACCAACCACCAGCACGGTGCGACCGGTCGAGGGACGCGGAATCGGGCGACGAAGGTTGAGCGGGTTCCAGCGCGTCAGCAGCGAATAGATCTCGAAGCCCCACGGCAGGGCGAGCACGTCTTTCAGGGTGCGGGTCTCGATCTGCGGGATGTCGACCGGCTCCTGCTTCTGGTAGATGCAGGCCTTCATGCAGTCGTTGCAGATGCGGTGCCCTGTCGCCGCGACCAGCGGGTTGTCGACCACCGCCATGGCCAGCGCACCGACGGAGAAGCCCTCGCTCTTCAGCAGGTTCATCTCCGAGATCTTTTCCTCGAGCGGGCAGCCGGCCAGCGTCACGCCGAACGGCGATTTCTGGAAGGCACCGGTCTTGCGGTCCTTGAGACCGCGAGAGCAGCTGTCCTTGCCCTGGTTGTGGCACCAGATGCAGTAGTTGGTGTGATCGAGTGCACGGACCAGGTCGAAACCCTCGTCGGTCAGCGCAAAACCCTCGCGATGACGCAGCAGCGGTCTCGGCAGCTTCATGCGCGTGACGCCGTCGACGATCTCGGTCTCGATCGGCACCAGATGGTCGGGATCGACCTTGTGCGGCACCTTGAACAGCGGACCGTCGCGATGCCGCTTCTTGCCCTCGGGATTGTGCAATGCCCAGGCGGCGTATCGTGCGAGGGCTTCGATCTCGGGCGTCGGCGTCTCGACCTTGAATTCGGCACCAACGAGATCGCGGACTTTGAGGGCGAAGGCGAGCTCCCAGCTTTCGAGCCCGTCGGCAAGGCTGGCCGCGACCTTGACCTCGGCCATGACGCTGTCGCCGTCGAGCGCCAGCGCCGCATCGGCCTTGATGGCACGCGTGACGTAGCGCTGCACGAACAGCCGCTTGCAGTCGTAGAGCGGCGCCAACCGGCTATGGCGGCCACGCAGCTCGGCGACCGGCGCCGCCACATCGAACAGCGCGCCGATGAAATCCTCGAGCGGCCGTGCAAGCTCGATCAGGAGGTTCGACTCGTCCTTGTCGGCGAGTTCGCCCGGCGTCGCACGCGCCGCCATCAGCCGTGCATGAAGCCCGGCATCGACACCCTGCAGCCACGCGGCAAAGGCGGCATCGAGGCGGGCGAGACCGTCGCGGTCATAGAGATCATTGAAGCTGAACCCATGGGAGAGCACGGGGGCCAGCCGGGGCGCGTTCATTGCGAAATATCCAGATGAAGCGAGGGGTATTTTGTTCGTAGGCGAACCGATTAACCGGCGCGGGCCCGAAGCGCAAGGCGCGCCGTACCTTCGCGACATTTATGCCTGATGACGCAGGCCGCGGCATCGCGCATGGTCCGCCCTCCATGCAAACCGCTCCCGCTTCCGTGCGCAACTGGCTGATCCTCGTTGCCGCGATGATCCTTTTCATGATCGCCATCGGGGCGCTCACGCGACTCACCGAATCGGGCCTGTCGATGGTCGAATGGCGGCCGGTCACCGGCTGGTTGCCGCCACTATCCGACGCAGCCTGGAACGCCGAACTGGAGAAGTATCTTTCCTCGCCACAGGGAAGAACGACCAATCGTGGTTTCAACGTCGTCGAATTCAGAGAGATCTTCTGGCTGGAATATATCCATCGCCTGTGGGGCCGGCTGATCGGCGTGGCGTTCGCGCTGCCGCTCGCCTGGTTCTGGCTGCGGGGGCAGCTCACGCCCCACCTGAAGCCGCGGCTGCTGGCGCTGCTCGTGACGGGCGGACTGCAGGGCGCGCTGGGCTGGGCGATGGTCGCCTCGGGCCTGGTCGACCGTCCGTCGGTCAGCCACTACCGGCTCGCCGCCCATCTCCTGCTCGCCGTGGCGCTCTACGCCTACACCGTTTGGCTGATCCTCGAGTTGGGGCCACAGGGAGCGCGGCGCGACGACGCCAAGGCAGGGCGCGAAAGCACGGGGCTGATCGCCTTTCTCTTCGTGGTCCTGACCTGGGGCGCGCTGATGGCCGGGCTACGGGCCGGCGCGGCGCACAGCACCTTTCCCACCATGTCGGGCTACTGGATCCCGCCCGGCCTGTTCGAGCTCAGCCCGTGGTGGATCAACCTTTTCGAGAACGGCACGACCATCCAGTTCATCCATCGCTGGTTGGCCAAGGTCCTGGTTTTGGGCGTGCTGGCGCTCGCCTGGCGCGTGCGGCGGCCTGAAACTCTCGCGGCAGCGGCGATGGCGATGGTCCAACTGGGCCTCGGAATCGCCACGATTCTGAGTGGAATCAACATCTTCCTGGCAACGGCGCATCAGGTGGGTGCAGTGCTCCTGTTGACGGCTTTGATCGTGGTCCGCCATCGCGCAATGCCTTCTCGGCAGCCTCAGGTCTCGGCTATGGTCTAAGGATGACCGGCACCCCCCAGAAGCCCAGCTCCCTGGTGAAGCGCCCCGTCGTCCTGGCCGGGGTCGCGATCCTGGTCGTGGCCACCGCCGCCACCGGCGCCTGGGTGACGCAGCCGCCCGAAACGGCACCGCCGCGGGTCGCCAAGGCCTCCCGGGCGAAGCGTGCGGTCGTCGATGCACCATCGCCTCCTGCCGCCACGCCGGCGGCCAAGATCGTCCTGCAAGACGCCCCACCACCGCCCGAGCCGACCAGCGCGGACATCGCCCGCAGCGCCCCGCCGCCGGCTGCGTCAACAGCCACGGCCGAGCCCCCCAAGCCGACCGACTGGGCGGCAATGCCGATCGACGAGCTTCGGGCCAAGGCCAATGCCAACGAAATCGTCGCCATGGAGGAACTGGCCCGCCGGCTGGTCCAGGGCGTGGGCGTGACCAAGGACCAGCAGGCCGGCGCCGGCTGGCTGCTGCGCGCGGCCCAGCGCGGTTCGGCGCAATCGGCATTCAACGTCGCCGTGATGTACGAGCGTGGCTTCGTCGTCGAGCGCGACTCGACCAAGGCCATCGAATGGTACCGCAAGGCCGTGGCCGCAAACCTGGCGATGGCCAAGCACAACCTCGCCCTGCTGCTGCGCGACGGCAAAGGCGCGCCCCGCGACGGCAAGGAAGCCGTCGAGCTGCTGCGATCGGCTGCGCTGCAGGGCATGGCGGCGTCGATGTTCACGTTGGGCGACATCTACGAACGTGGCGACGCCGCGCCGAAGGACGCCTCGATGGCCCTGGCCTGGTTCGCGATCACCGCCGAATTCGAACGCCAGACCAATCGCGGCACCGAGACGGCGCTGGCCAAGACGGCGAGCCAACGTGCGCAGACCCTGCAGAGGATCCTGACGCCGGCTGAACTCGAGCGTGCCCAACAGTCGGGCCAGGCCGAGTTCAAGCTCATCGTCGAGACGCTGTCGCCGCCGAAGCCGGCGCCCGTGGCAGCCCCGGCACCGGCCGAAGTGGTCGCAGCGCCGCCCGCACCACCGCCGTCTCCCGATGCCGATCCGCCGGGCTGGCCGAAGGCCGGCAACGACCAGGTCCGCGTCATCCAGCAGGCCCTGGTCGACCTGAAATTCCTGCGCGACAAACCCGACGGCGCCCTTGGGCCGATGACTCGCGCCGCCATCCGCAGCTATCAGCGCAGCATTGGCCAGCGCGAGACCGGCGAGCCGACCCGCGAGGTCTATGCTGCCTTGAAGGATTCGCTGGGCAGCCGTGATGTGGTGGCCAATTCGCCGCTACCGCTGCCGACCAAGATAGAAGCGAAGGTCGAAACGCCGACCGTGGAGCTGCCGAAGGTCGAGTTGCCGAAGATGGATCTGCAGAAGACCAGCACGGCCAAGGCCGAGGCTCCGAAGGCGGAAGCACCAAAGGTCGAGCCGGCAAAGGTCGAGATGCCGAAGGCTGTCGAGGTGCCGAAGGCTGAAGCGCCGAAGACCGAGCCCGCCAAGGTCGAAGCCGCAAAGCCCGAACCACCGAAAGTCGAGGCGCCGAAAGCTGAACCGCCCAAGATCGAAGCGGCAAAGATCGATCCGCCAAAGCCTGCCCTGCCGAAGATAGAAACTGCGAAGCCCCCGCCGGCCCAGATCGCAGTCGCCCCGGAACCGGCCAAGAGTGCGCCCAACCCTGAACCCGCACCGGCGGTCGCGGTACCGGCGATGATCGACATCGGCCGCACGGAACCGCCGCCGCCGCCCCCGACATCAGCCGAGATTGCGCGCACGATGCCCAAGGCGGCACCCAAGGTGCCGGATGTCTGGCCGACGGCTCCGGCCGAGCAGGTGAAGGCCATCCAGACGTTGCTGCGCGACCTCAATTTTTCCCGCGACGCGCCCGACGGCTTGAACGGGCCCGGCACACGCACCTCGATCCGCGACTACGAACGCGCCGCTGGCCTCACGGTGACCGGCGAGCCGAGCAAGGCGCTGTTCGAGTCGCTGAAGGAACTGCGCCTTCTGATGGCGCCCAAGCCCAACTAGGTCCAGCTGACGTCAGGCCTTCACGCCGGGATCAGCAGACCGGCGTGCCGCCACCATGACGCCGGCAGGCGCATCCCCGCTTCGCGCGCAGCCTCGACGGTATCGTGGAGCGCAAAGCAGGTGGCGCCGCTGCCGCTCATCGCGGCGTAGCGGGCGCCGTCGCCCCGGCGCAACTCCTCCAACACGTCGGCAATGGCCGGCTGCAGCGAGATCGCTGCGGCGGTGAGATCGTTGCCGCGTGCGGCGAGGTCGGCGGCGAACGTTTGCAGATCAGGCCACGCGGACGGCACGGGCCTTGTTGCCGAGAAGGCACCGCGGCGCGCGGCGAAGACCTCGGGTGTGGCAAGCGGCGTGCGGGAATTGACCAGCAGAATGGCGCAAGGCGGCAGCGACGGCGCCGGTCGCAGGATCTCGCCCACCCCCGAGGCCAGGGCGGGCCGGCCCGCCAGGCACATCGGCACGTCGGCGCCGAGGGATGCTGCGATGTCGAACAGCTCCTCCACAGGCATGGCCACGCGCCATAGATCGACAAGCGCATGAAGCGCCGCCGCCGCGTCGGCCGATCCGCCGCCCAGTCCCGCCGCCACGGGAATGTGCTTGGCGAGGCGGAGGGCGGCACGCGGCGCCACGCCGGCCCGGTCGGCCAGCAGGCGCGCAGCCTTCAGCACGAGATTGTCGGCGTCGCCCGCGATCGCTGCTGCCTCCGGGCCTTCGAGTGAAAGCGTCAGGCCGTCGGACGGCCCCACCTCCAGCCGGTCAGCGAGGTCGGTGAAGGCCACCAGGGAGTCGAGCAGATGGTAACCGTCGGCGCGGCGGCCGACGACGTTCAGCCAGAGATTGACCTTGGCGCGTGCGAGCCGCATGGCGTGGGCCTCGGCGACCGCGTCGCCGGATCAGCCGCCCTGCTTGGCGACCGGCGGCTTCTCGTAGACGGTCGGCTTGTCGTTGGACGGGTTGAGACCGTTGGCGAGCTTGTCCTTGATGATCGGCACGCGGTCCTTGTCCGGCTTCTGGTTGAGCGCCCGCTCCCATTCGAAGCGCGCCTCGCGCTTGCGGCCGACCTGCCAGTAGGCGTCGCCCAGGTGCTCGGTGATGGTGGCGTCGTCGCCCTTCTGCTCGCTCGCCCGCTCCAGCCATTCGACGGCCTTGTCGAACTGGCCGATACGGTAGAAGGCCCAGCCGACGCTGTCGGTGATCGCCCCGTCGTCGGGACGGAGCGCGGTGGCCTGCATCAGCATCTTCATGCCTTCGTCGAGATGCAGGCCCTGGTCGACCCAGCTGTAGCCGAGATAGTTGAGGACATGCGGTTGGTCGGGCGAGAGCTCGAGCGCCTTCTTCATGTCCAGTTCGGCCTTCGGCCACTGCTTCGTCCGCTCGAGTACGATGCCGCGGCCGAAGAAGACAGGCCAATGCCGTTCGTCGACCGTACGGAGGCGCGAGATCGCCGTGTCGTAGGCGGCAACGGCCTCGGCATAGTGCTCCTTGCCGCGCTGCAGGTCGGCCAGCGTCAGCGCCGCGTCGATACGCGTGGGCTTCTCCGCGATCAGCACCTTCAGCCGGGCAACCGCCTCGTTGAAGCGATCCAGCTGCGCATCGAGCGCCGCCATCCGCAGCCGCGCCTGCCACGAAAGCGGCGATGTCGGCCCGACCTTCGCCAGCGCCGCGATGGCCTTGGGGATCTGCTGGAACTGCTCGTAGATATTCGAGATCATCAGCCAGGCGTAGTCGTTGTCAGGCTTCAGGCTGGTGGCGAGATGATCGAAGATCAGCGCGAGGTCGGTGCGCTGGTTGCGCGGGTCGGCCGCCAGGATGCCGCCGATGTCGAACAGAATCTCGGAGATGCCCGATGCCGGCGACGGCGGCTTGGGCATCGGCGCATTGGCCGCGATCAGGCCATCCATCAGGACGGAGTCGCTGTACTTCTCGCCATAGGTCTTTAGCAGCTCGCGCGCCTCGTCGGCCTTGCCGAGCCGGCGCAGCCCGTCGGCGACGGCCAGAGTGGTGCGCAAACTGTTGCGGTCGAGCGACGACGCGCGGCGGTACTTCGACTCCGCAGCTGCCTTGTCGCCCGCCATTTCGTCGATCTGGGCCTCGATGACCAGCGCCGGCGCCTCGGCACGCTCGCCGGCTGCGGGCTTGAGCTTCGACAGGAAGGACCGCGCCGCGGGATAGTCCTTCTCGCCGGCCTTGAGCCAGGCCATCACATAGTCGCGCAGCACGCCCAGCTGGTTCTCGGAACCGATGCGGGTGAGTTGCTGCTCGGCGGCCTTGTATTCGCCCTTCTTGATTGCCTGCACAGCCAGCACAAGGTTGGCGAAGCCGTCGCCCGGCCGCGTCGCCAGAACCTGAGGCGCGAGCTGGGCCGCAGCGTCGATCCGGCCGGCATACATGCGCATGCGGAAGGCGGAGTAGGCCAATTCCGGATCGGTGGGCGCCAACGCGAGCGCCGCATCCATCTGGTCGGAGGCCGCGTCGTAGTCATGGTCCTGCTCGGCGACGCGTGCAGCGAGATAGCGACCATCGAGCGTGGCCGCGATCTGGCGATTCCGCGGGGGCTGCGTCTGGGATTGCGGCTGGGCGCTGAGGGTGACCGGAAGCGCAAGCAGCAGCGCAGCCGGAAGCAGCGTGAGGAGTTTGCGTCGCATACCTGTCACATGTTGGGGTAATTGGGGCCGCCGCCACCTTCGGGCACCGCCCAATCGATGTTCTGTGCCGGGTCCTTGATGTCGCATGTCTTGCAGTGCACGCAATTCTGCGCGTTGATCTGGAAGCGCGGCTGGCCATTGTCGGCGGTCACGACTTCGTAGACGCCGGCCGGACAGTAGCGCTGCGCCGGTTCTGCATAGAGCGGCAGGTTGACGGCGATCGGAATCGACGGATCGCGCAGCTTCAGATGAACCGGCTGATCTTCCTCGTGATTGGTGCTCGAGAGGAACACCGAGGAGAGTTTGTCGAAGGAAATAACGCCGTCGGGCTTGGGATACTGAATAGGTTGGAACTCGCTGGCCGGTCGCAGGCTCTCGTGGTCGGCCTTCTTGTGATGGAAGGTCCAGGGCAGCCGGATGCCGAGATCGTGCATCCACATGTCGAAGCCGGCGTAGATCGTGCCCACCACCGTGCCCCAGCTCAGCGCCGGTTTGACGTTGCGCACCTTGTCGAGATCCTTCCAGATCCACGACGCCTTCACCTTCACCGGATAAGCGATCAGCTCGTCGCCGCCGGTCTTGCCCGCCGCCAGCGCCTCGAATGCAGCCTCGGCCGCGAGCATGCCGCTCTTGATGGCGTTGTGGCTGCCCTTGATGCGCGGTAGGTTGACGAAGCCCGCCGAGCAGCCGACCAGCGCGCCGCCCGGGAAGGTGAGCTTCGGTATCGACTGCAAACCGCCTTCGTTGATGGCGCGCGCGCCATAGGACAGTCGCTTGCCGCCCTGCAGATACTTGGCGACCTCGGGATGGGTCTTGAAGCGCTGGAATTCGTCGAACGGCGAAAGATACGGGTTCTCGTAGGAGAGGTGCACCACGAACCCGATCGACACGAGATTGTCGCCGAAGTGATACATGAACGAGCCGCCGGCACTGCCGGTCTCCGACAGCGGCCAGCCCTGCGAATGCACGACCAGGCCCTTCTTGAACTTCGCCGGATCGACCTGCCACAGTTCCTTGAGGCCGATGCCGAACTTCTGCGGATCGACGCCGTCGCGCAGGTCGAACTTCGACATCAGCATCTTCGACAACGAGCCACGCGCGCCCTCGGCGATCAGCGTGTACTTGGCATGCAGCTCCATGCCCGGCGTGTAGCTGTCCTTGTGCGTGCCGTCCTTGGCGACGCCCATGTCGCCGGTGGCAACGCCCTTCACCGATCCATCGTCGTTGTAGAGCACCTCGGCGGCGGCGAAGCCCGGATAGATTTCCACGCCCAGCGCCTCGGCCTGCTGGCCGAGCCAGCGGCAGACGTCACCGAGGCTGACGATGTAGTTGCCGTGATTGTTCATCAGTCGCGGCATCGTGAAATTGGGGAAGCGGAACGACCCCGCCTTGGTGAGCCACAGGAACTGGTCGTCGCTCACCTGGGTTTCCAGCGGAGCGCCCTTCTCCTTCCAGTCGGGAATGAGCTCATTGAGGCCGACCGGATCGACCACGGCGCCCGACAGGATATGGGCGCCGATCTCGGAGCCCTTCTCGAGCAGGCAGACGGAGACCTCGTGATTGCGCTCGGCCGCGAGCTGCTTCAGGCGGATCGCCGCCGACAGCCCGGCCGGGCCGCCGCCCACGATCACCACGTCGTATTCCATCGCCTCGCGCGTCATGCCTATCTCGCTCTGCAGTGCCTTTTCCAGATGGACGCGCCGCCGGCCGGCAGCGATCCTTCCGGTGTAGATAGCCTGTCGGGGGCAGGATCGCCACCCGCGGAAAAGGGGAATTCCCGTGGCGGCGTTGACTGAAATCGACAGCAAAATCTTCTCTGCCCGTGAATTCCGGCTGGAAAGTGGCCAGACGCTCCCGGTTCTCGAACTCGCCTACGAAACATACGGTGTGCGCTCGCCCCAGGGCGACAACGGCATCCTCGTCGTCCACGGCTACACGTCGAGCCATCACGCGGCCGGCCACAATGCCAAGGGCAAGCAGGGCCGCGGAGTCGCCGAAGGCTCGGCGGGCTGGTTCGACGGGCTGATCGGGCCGGGCAAGGCGATCGATACCGACCGGTTTTTCGTCGTTTCGGTGAATGCGCTGGGCTCGGCGCACGGCAGCAGCGGCCCCAATTGCACCGACCCGCGCACCGGCAAGCCCTATGGCCCGACCTTTCCCGAGATCACGATGCGCGACATGGTTGCCAGCCAGAAGCTGCTGGTCGATTCGCTTGGATTGAAAAGCCTCGTCGCCGTGGTCGGCCCGTCGATGGGCGGCTTCCAGTCGTTCCAGTGGGCGGCGTCCTACCCCGGCTTCATGAAGGGCATCGCGGCATCCGTTACCGCGCCCCGCGCACCAAACCGCCTCGGTGGCCTGGACGCCCTGCAGAAGCGATTGGCCAGCGACCCCAACTGGAACGGCGGCTGGTACTACGAGAATGGCGGCATTCCCGGCACGCTTGAGCAGATCCGCTATGAGACGCTGCTGAACTACGGCCAGGGCGAGGCCGAGGCCAAGGTTGCCGCGAAAAGCTGGGCAAAGATCTACGATGGCCATTCCCTGGTCACCCTGCGGCGCGCGATCGACGGCTTCGACATCACCAAGCAATACGACCAACTCAGGAAAACCAAAGTCCTGTACGTGATTTCCAAGACCGACAAGCTGTTCGACCTCACCGATTGTGCGGCCCACGCGCTCGAGATGCGCAAGGCCGGCGTCGACCTCACCTATGTCGAGATGCCGTCGAACAAGGGACATATGGCGAGCCATGCCGATGCCGCCATGTGGGCGCCGATCCTCGCGGCCTTCGTGAAGGGCCTCGGATGAACGAGGCGGCACACCCGCACGAGGACATCGCCTCGCTGCTGAAATGGTACGTCGACCACGGACTCGACGAGACCATCGGCGAGGAAGCCGTCGACCGCTTCGCGCTGCCGCCTCCCGCCGCTGCCGCTCGGGCGGTTTCCCCGCCGCAAGGCGCCGTGGCGCCGACACCGATCCGCGCCCCTCTGCAGGCGCCGATGGTCCGGGCGCCGGTGCCGCTCGAATCGCCGCAGCTCGCCGAGGATGCGCGCGAGATCGCACGGCGTTGTGCCACGATCGCCGAACTCGAGGAGGCGGTACGTGCCTTCGAGGGCTGTGCATTGAAGCGCACTGCCAAGAACACCGTATTCGCCGACGGCGTGGCGGGGGCGCCTGTCATGGTCGTGGGCGAAGCGCCCGGCGCCGACGAGGACCGCCTCGGCAAGCCGTTCGTGGGTGTCAGCGGCCAGCTGATGGACCGCATGTTCGATGCCATCGGCATGAGCCGCGAGCGCGACCTCTACATCACCAACATCCTGTTCTGGCGACCGCCCGGCAACCGCACCCCGACGCTCGCCGAACAGGCTGTCTGTGTCGCCTTCACGCGCCGCCACATCGAACTCGCCAAACCAAAGGTGCTGGTGCTGGCCGGCGGCACGGCAGCCAAGGCGATGCTGGAGACGACCGAAGGCATCATGCGACTGCGCGGCAAGTGGACAAGCCTGAAACTCGACGACGGCACCGAGGTGCCGACCATCCCCACCTTCCATCCCGCCTATCTCCTGCGCACGCCGGCCAGCAAACGCCAGAGCTGGCTCGACCTGCTGGCGATCGACAAGAAGCTGAAGGAACTGGGCGCCAAGTAGCCCTATCGGCGAGCGACGATCGCGCCGAGTGCACCGGGATCACGTCGCAGATCCAGACAGGCCAGGACCAGAACTCTTTCGGCTTCCTCGACATAGAACAAGCCGAAGGGAAATCGTCGCATCACCGCACGCCTGATTCCACTCTCGACGACCTGGTACAGGCCCGGCGCATCGGCAATGTGACCCTCGACTCGGCTCACCTCTGCGACGAATGCAATGCCCAAGCCTGCCCGCTCACCTTCATAGAGTCGGGCGGCCTCGACAATGTCGCGCCGCGCTGCCTGCCGATAGACAACGAGAAGCGGCACTGCTTCAGGTCATACCCAGTTCGCGAAGGATATCAGTCAGCGTGACGACGGGTTCTTCGGGGTTGGCGCGGTACTCGGCGAGTCTTCGACGAAGTTCTCGGCGATGTTCTTCGGAGATCGGAGCAACCGCCGTGTCGTTGGCGACGCTGTCGAGCAGGTCATAGGCCAGCCGCAAGCGCTCGTCTGCGTCGAGTTTTTCCAGCTCGGCAATCAGGGCCCTATTCATGCATGCCATCATAGCGCAAAGGGCAATGCTTGTAAGCCTACCGGTCGACGAGCTTCTTCCTGAGGAAGAACTTCTTGTGACCCGGCGGGAAGTCGTCGAGCGTGGCGAAGAGTTCGTAGCCGCGCTTCTCGTAGAACGGGCGGGCCTGCCAGGAATGCGTGTCGAGATGCGCCGAATGGCAGCCGCGCTTGCGGGCATAATCCTCTGCAGCATCCATCAGGCGCGCCGCATGCCCCTTGCCGCGCAGTGCCTCGTCGACCCAGAGGATGGCCACGAACAGCCAGTCGGACCAGACATAGCCCAGCAGGCCGCCCAGCGTTTCGCCCTTCTCGCCCTTCAGATAGATGTTGCAGGGATAGTAGTCGGACCGGCCCGTCGCGGCGGCATTGAAGTACGAAAGCCGGTCGCGCACGTAGTCGGCCGCGGCCGGATTGCTGGGATCGAAGACCAGGTCGATCTTCTCATCCATTGGCCGGCATCCCGGCGCGCTGGCGGACCAGCGCCAGCAAAGCCCTGCCGATCGGCATATCGACACCGACCCACTCTGACATCTCGACCACCGCGCCCAGCAGCGCCTCGATCTCGAGCGGACGGCCCTTCTCGAGGTCCTGCAGCATCGATGTCTTGTGGGCGCCGACCTCGGCGCCACCCGCAATGCGCTTGTCGACGGTGAGCGCGAACTTGACGCCGAGTTTCTCGGCCACGGCTTGGCCCTCGACCATCATGGCACGGCAGACGGCGTGCGTGCCCGGATCGGCGATCACCTTGTCGAGCGTGGCGCCGGTGAGCGCGCTCACCGGATTGAACGCCATGTTGCCCCACAGCTTGACCCAGAGCTCGTCGCGAATGCGCGGCCGCACCGGCGCTTTCAGGCCGGCCTTGATCAGCAGTTCCGAGAGTTTGGCCGCACGTTCGCTGCGGCTGCCGTCGGGCTCGCCGAGCGTAAACCGATCGCCGTAGGTGTGTTCGATGACGCCGGGCTCGGCGATCTCCGCCGCCGGATAGACGATGCTGCCCAGCACCTGCGCGGGCGGGAATGCCGCCGACAGGGCGCCACCGGGATCGACCGAGTCGATGCGCCGGCCCTCAAATTCGCCGCCGAGCTTGTAGGTGTACCACCAGGGAATGCCGTTGATCGCCGTAACGATGGTGGTGTTCGGTCCGATCAGCGGCTTGATCTGCGCCAGCGCCGGGATCAGCGAATGGGCCTTCAGGGTCAGCACGAGATAGTCCTGCGGGCCGATCGAACTTGGATCGTTCACGACCCTGGGCTTCGTAACCGTCTCGGTGCCCTCGCTCTTCAGAACGAGGCCCTTGGCGCGCATCGCCTCATAATGCGGGCCGCGCGCGACGACGGTGACCGGCGTGCCGGCCATCTCGAGCTTGGCGGCCATCAGGCCGCCGATCGCGCCTGCGCCGAAGACGCAGATCGATGTCATGTTACACCGTCTCGCCGAGGCCGAGCTTCTGCGCCAGGCCAATGCGCTGCAGCTTGCCGGTCGCGCCCTTGGGAATCTCGGTCACGAACACGATCTTGCGCGGCACCTTGAAGTCGGCGGCACGCTTGGCCACGAAGTCGCGCAGTTCGCGTTCCGTCGCTTCCACGCCAGGGCGCAGCACCACGACAGCACCTACTTCCTCGCCCAGCTTAGAATGCGGGATAGCGAAGGTGACGACCTGCTCGACCGCAGGATGGTCCATCAGGATGGTGTCGACCTCGATCGGGCTGATCTTCTCGCCGCCGCGGTTGATGATCTCCTTCAGGCGGCCGGTCAGGAACAGGAAGCCGTCCTCGTCGAAGCGGCCCTGGTCGCCGGTGCGGAACCAGCCGTCGGCGAAGGCTTTCAGGTTGGCGTCGGGATTGTTGTCGTAACCCGCCGTCACGTTCGGCCCCTGGATCACGACCTCGCCGATCGCGCCCTGCGGCAGGAAGGCGCCCGCCTCGTCCATGATCGCGACCTTGGGGCCGGCAGGCAGGCCGACGGCCCCTGGCTTTCGCTTGCCGGGCGGCAGCGCGTTGGACGCCATCTGATGGCTGGCCTCGGTCATGCCGTAGGACTCGATCACCGGGCAGCCGAAGGCCGCTTCCAGTTCGGTCATAACCTGCGGTGGAAGAGATGCCGACGAGGAGCGGATCAGTCGGAGCTTGGCGGACTTCGCCGTCTCGGTATTGCGGCCGAGACGCGCCAGGATCGTCTGGTGCATGGTCGGCACAGCCGTGTACCAGGTCGGCTTCACTTCCTCGAGCCAGGCGAAGAAGCGAAGCGCATTGAAGCCAGGTGTGCAGCTCACCGACGCGCCGGCGCCGAGCGACGACAGCACCGCCGCGATCAGGCCATGGATGTGGAACAGCGGCATGATGTTGAGGCAGCGATCTTTCGGTGCGAGCGAAAGCGCCGCCGCGATGTGACGTGCCGAAGCAGCGAGATTGGAAGCGGTCAACGGCACGATCTTGGGACGCGCCGTTGTGCCCGACGTGTGCAGCACCAGCGCGATCTCGGGCCCTTGTGAAGGGCCGGGCTTGGCGGCCTTGGCCGGCTTCAGCGTCGAGACGTCGAGCGTGAAAAGTCCGGCCGGCCCGTCAGCCACCGGCACCAACTCGATGATCGGCACGCCCACCTTCTGGGCAACCGCACGCACCGGGCTGTCCATGCCCTGCTGCACGATGACGGCCTTGGGCTTGAGGTCGTCGAGATAGAATTCGAACTCGTCGGCACGATAGGCGGGGTTGAGCGGCGCCGAGCTGGTGCCAGAGGCGACGGCGATGAAGGACGAGGCCATCTCCGGCCCGTTCGGCACCACCATGGCCACGCGATCATCGCGACCAATGCCGACGCCGTTCAGGGTTGCGAGCGTATCGTCGACCAGCTTCTTGAGGCCGGCATAGGTGAGCCACGGACGCCCCGGCGCCCCGATCGCGGGCGCGTCGGCCGCGCCCGCCTTGGCAACGTCGTAAACAGTCTGAACCATGAATCTCTTGCCTCTGTTCTAGCTCTCCTCCCCTTGGCGGAATCCGCCAAGGGGAGGTGTCGCCGTCTTACGGCGACGGAGGGGTCATGAGCATCGATCGCCCATGACCCCTCCGCCCTCGTAAGACGAGGGCACCTCCCCTGCGCGGTGTCCGCGCAGGGGAGGGAAATCCCTAAGCTGCCGCCTTCTTCTCGTCGGCGATGATCCGGTCGTAGGCCGGCAGGGTGAGGAACTCGTAGAACTGCGGCTGCTCGACCAGATCGATCATGAGCTGGGCGGCTTCTTCGTGACGGCCTTTGGCATAGGCCTCGTCGCCCATCTGCGCCTTCACCTTGTCGAGCTCCTCGCGCACGATCTGGCGCACCAGCTCCTTGGTGATGAGGCGGCCGTCGTCGAGCTTCTGGTTGTGGCGCACCCACTGCCAGACCTGCGCACGGCTGATCTCGGCGGTGGCGGCGTCTTCCATCAGGTTGAACAGCGGCACGCAGCCGATGCCGCGCAGCCACGCCTCGACGTAGCCGATGCCCACCGCCACGTTCTGGCGCAGGCCGGCCTCGGTCTTCGGGCCCGCCGGCATGGTGATCAGGTCGGCCGGGGTCACGTGTACGTCCTGGCGCTTGCGGGCGATCTGGTTGGCTTCCTTCATGACCGCGTCGAACTCGGCCTTGGCGATCGGCACGAGGCCCGGGTGAGCCACCCAGGTGCCGTCGTGGCCATCGCCCGCCTCGCGCTTCTTGTCGGCATGCACGCGGCCCATCGCCTCGTCGTTGGCCTTGGGATCGTTCTTGATCGGGATCTGCGCCGCCATACCGCCCATCGCATGCACTTCGCGGCGATGGCAGGTCTTGATCAGGAGCTGGCTGTAGGAGCGCAGGAAATGCGACGTCATGCCGACCGTGCCGCGATCCGGCAGCACCGACCACTCCTGTTCGCGGAACTTCTTGATGAAGCTGAAGATATAGTCCCAGCGGCCGCAGTTGAGGCCGGCCGAATGGTCCTTCAGCTCCCACAGGATCTCGTCCATCTCGAAGGTGGCGAGGATGGTCTCGATCAGCACCGTGGCCTTGATCGACTTCTGCGGCACGCCGAGCGCGTCCTGGGCCGCCACGAACACGTCGTTCCACAGCCGCGCCTCGAGATGGCTCTCCATCTTGGGCAGGTAGAAGTACGGGCCGGTGCCGCGGCTGAGCGCTTCCTTGGCATTGTGGAAGAAATAGAGGCCGAAATCGAACAACGAGCCCGACATCGGCTTGCCGTCGACCATCATGTGCTTCTCGAGCAGATGCCAGCCGCGGGGGCGAACGAACAGCGTCGCGATCTTGTCGTTCAGTTTGTAGGCCTTGCCGCTCTGCGGATCGACATAGTCGATCTGGCGGCGGACGGCGTCGGCCAGATTGAACTGGCCCTCGATCATATTGGTCCAGGTCGGCGTCGAGGCATCCTCGAAATCGGCCATGAAGACGTTGGCGCCGCAGTTCAGCGCATTGATAATCATCTTTCGGTCGACCGGCCCGGTGATCTCGACGCGGCGGTCGAGAATGTCCTTTGGCAGCGGCGCCACGGTCCAGTCGCTCTCGCGGATCTTGGCGGTGGCGGCCAGAAAATCGGGCTTCTCGCCGGCATCCAGCCGCTTCTGGCGCTCGACGCGGGCGGCCAGCAGTTCCTCGCGGCGGGCGTTGAACTTGCGCTGCAGGTCAACGATGAACGCCACGGCCTCCTTGGTGAGCACCTTTTCGAAGCCGGGCTTGATCGCGCCGTCGATTGTCACGCCCGCCGGAAGGTCCAAAGCCGCCATGTCGTTTCCCCTCGAAATCTTTCGGATCACAGTCGAAAGGGCGATTTACCGCCTTGAGGGCCTGCCCGGCAAGGCGCTACGACAAGGCATGGACGCTGCCTTCCTCGTCGACTGGCTCAATCTGGTGCTGCGCTGGGCCCACATGATCGTGGGCATCGCCTGGGTCGGCGCCTCGTTCTACTTCATCTGGCTGGACAATCACCTGCACAAGCCGCTCGATCCGGCCGACGCCGCCAAGGGCATCGGTGGCGAGGTCTGGGCGGTCCATGGCGGCGGCTTCTACACCGCCAAGAAATTCACCCTGGCGCCGGCCGAGTTGCCGCCCGAGTTGCACTGGTTCAAGTGGGAAGCCTACACGACCCTCGTCACGGGCTTTTTCCTGCTCTGCCTCGTCTATTACTACGGGGCAGAGATCGCGCTGATCGACCCCTCGGTGATGGCCCTCGGCAAGACCGAGGCCATCGCGCTGGGCCTCGCCTCGCTGGTGATCGGCTGGTTGGTGTACGACTGGCTCTGCCGCTCCGCCTTCGGCAACGACGATGCGGTGCTGGGCGGGCTGCTGTTCCTCTATTGCGCGGTGGCGGCCTGGACGCTCTGCCACATCTTCTCGGGCCGCGGCGCCTACATACACTTCGGCGCCATGCTGGGCACGATCATGGCGCTCAACGTCTACTTCGTGATCATTCCCGGCCAGCGCGAGCTGGTGAAGGCCAAACAGGAAGGCCGCACGCCCGATCCAAAGTACGGGCTGATGGGCCGGCAGCGCTCGGTCCACAACACCTATTTCACCCTGCCCGTGCTGTTCACCATGATCAGCAACCATTACGCCGGCCTCTACGGCCACGAATGGAACTGGGTGCTGCTGCTGATGATCTCGGTGGCGGGTGCGCTGATCCGGGTATGGTTCGTGCAACGCCACAAGGGCGATCCCAATCCGCTGGTGCTGGCCGCTGGCCTGGTCATGCTGGCGCTCACTGCACTGCTGGCGCTGCCGCGACCAAGCTCCGACGGCGGCGGCCCGGTCTCCTTCGGCGAGGTGTTGCCGATCATCCAGGCGCGCTGCGTCTCCTGCCACGCCGCCAAGCCGACGCAGGAAGGCATCGTCGCCCCGCCCAAGGGCGTCATACTGGAGACGCCGTCGCAGATCCGGGCAATGGCGGCAGCGATCAACCAGCAGGCCGCGGCGTCCCGGGTCATGCCGCCCGGCAACATGACGCACATCACCGACGTCGAGCGACGCATGATTGCGCGCTGGTTCAAGGCAGGCGCACAATAGGTGGATGATCTTCCGCTCCGGCGGTCTGCCCTGGCGCCGCCTGCTCACCGCCGCGCTGGCGGTGGTCGCGATCTTTCTGTACTGGACCCAGGTCTCCGAGCGCGACGACCGCACCTCCGTGCGCGAATCGACGCCGACCGAGACGCGCGTTTCCGCGGCCGGCGAGCCGGCCGAGACGAGGGGCTGGGGCACGAGCGTCGGGTTCGCCGACGCGCGCCGGCTCGAACAGCACTTCGAGAAGCACGGCGGCGAATTCGGCCGCATCACCAAGCAGGACTATCTGCGGCAGGCGCAGCTGCTGCGCGACGCCAAAGTGAGCGGCCCGATCATCGAGGTCGTCCGGCGCGACGGAGTTACGACACGCTTCGACCGGCAGACGGGTGCCTTCATCGCCTTCAACCCCAACGGCGTCATCCGGACCTTCTTCAAACCCAACGATGGCGAGCGTTACTTCCGCCGCCAGGCGGAGCGCGGCAGCGAATGAAACCACCCCCCCCTCCCGGCCCTCCTGACGTCAGGGACCTGCGCGAGCTGATCGACCAATGGGCCACCTTCACCGCCGACCTCGAGCGGCAGGACTACAGCTTCGACATCGATAACTGGCTGAACGACGTCGACATCCGCGAACTGATCCTGGAAGCGCTGCCTATGTTCAGTCGCGAGGAAATGGGTGACCACGCGCTGAAGCTCGACGAGGCCGACAGGCAGTTCATGGCGGGCACGCGCGACTTCAAGCGCTGCGTCTGGGGCAGCGGAACGGCCAAGAAGGAAAAATGGACGGCGCAGAAGAACTGGTGGTACTTCCGCACGCCGCGGCGGACCAACGCCCAGCTCGAAGACGAACTCGCGACGGTAAGATGAGTACACCGAAGATCCTGGTGGAGACCGCAGGCCCCGTCACCACCATCACCATCAATCGCCCTGCTTCGAAGAACGCCCTCGACAACGAGGCGGCGCACGGCCTGGCCGCGGCGCTAAAAGCCTTCGAGGCCGATCCTGGAGCCCGCGTGGCCGTGCTGACCGGCACCGGTGGCGCCTTCTGCGCCGGCGCCGATCTCAAGGAACTGGGGTCCGGCACCGATTATTTCCCCTGGGCGGGCAGCGACGAGGGCCCACTCCGGGCGCCGCTGTCGAAGCCGGTCATCGCCGCCATCGAAGGCCATGCCTGCGCCGGTGGCCTCGGCGTGGCGCTCTTCTGCGACATCCGCATCGTCGACGAGACGGCGCGGTTCGGCGTCTTCTCGCGCCGCTGGGGGGTGCCGATGAGCGACGGCACCACGGTGCGGCTGCCGCGCGTGATCGGCCAGGGCCGCGCCATGGACATGCTGCTGACCGGCCGCGCCGTGGGCGCCGACGAGGCGATCGCCATCGGACTTGCCACGCGCAAGGTGGCGCGCGGCACGACCCGCGCCGAGGCGGAAAAACTCGCGGCCGAGATTGCAGGCTTCCCGCCCATCGCCATGACATCGGACCGGCAATCGGCCTACGAGAGCTTCGACCGTGACCAGGCAGCCGCGATCCGGCGCGAGATGGAACTGTCGCTGGCGGCGCGGCGCCAGGAATCGCAAAGTGGTGCGGCGCGCTTCGCCAAAGGCGAGGGCCGCCACGGCAAATTCGAGAGGTCGAAATGAGGGCGTTGGTTTGTGAGGCGTACGGCCCGATCGAGAACCTGAAGATCAAGGACATTCCCACGCCCGAACCTCGGGCCGGCGAGGTATTGGTCAGGGTCGGCGCGGCAGGCGTCAGCTTCGCCGCCATGCTGGGCGTGCAGGGCAAACACCAGAACAAGCCGGCGCTGCCCTACGTGCCGGGCAACGAGATCGCGGGGCATGTGGTGGCGCTGGGCGAAGGCGTAACCAACCTCAAGGTCGGCCAGCGTATCGCCACCGGCGGCAGCCAGGGCGGCTTCGCCGAATACGCCGTGACCATCGCCGCCAATGCCGTGCCGATCCCCGAAATCATGCCCTACGCCGAAGCGACCAACTTCCCGACGCTCTATCCGACGGCCTATGGCGCCCTGAAATGGAAGGCTAACCTGCAGCCAGGCGAAGTCCTTCTGGTGCACGGTGCGGGCGGCGGATCGGGCCTCACCGGCATCGAGGTCGGCAAGGCGATGGGCGCCACGGTCATCGCCTCGGCCGGCGGTGCCGACAAGCTCGCGGCCGCGCGCGAGGCCGGCGCCGATCATCTGATCGACTATCGCAGCGAGGATTTGCGAACGAAGGTGCTGGCGCTGACCGATGGCCGCGGCGCCGACGTGATCTACGATCCCGTTGGCGGTGCAGCGTTCGACGCCTCGATGCGCTGCATCGCGCCCGAGGGCCGGCTGATTCCGATGGGCTTCGCCAGCGGCGTCATCCCGCAAATTCCAGCCAACATCCTGCTGGTCAAGAACGCGACGGTGATCGGCTTCTACTACGGCTACTATAACGGCTGGGGCGGCAAGGCTGCGCCGACGCCCAAGGAAGCCGTAGCCTTGGCAAAGCGCCGCGCGTTGGTGATGGATGCGCAAGCCGAACTGATGCGCTGGTTCACCGAGGGCAAGCTCAAGGCCACCATCTCGGCGACGCTCGACCTCGCTGACTGGGTAAAGGCGTTCAAACTGATCGAGGAGCGCACCGTGGTGGGCAAGGCCGTGCTGGTGCCCTAGGCACGGCAGGCTAGCCGAGCACCTTGGGGAACAGCTCGCATTCCAGCCGGTCGCCCGGATTCAGCCCGTGCCCTAGGATCGGTGGCGAGACCTGGCCCAGGCGCGCGGCGTAGCGCGCATCGTCGCCGCACCAGCGCGTCGCCCAGGCGCGGCGACGGCGCGAGGTCGACAGGTTGCCCGAGGCGCCGTGAAGCGTCAGAGCATGGAAGGCGATGACATCGCCCGGCGCCATGTCCCAGGCGAGGAATTCGTGCCGGCTGCGCTCGGCATCGAGATCGGGCAGCGGTTCGAAGCGCGGGTCCTGGACCTGCAGATCGACGCCACCCTGCTTGAAGAACTTGGGCTGGAACCAGCGGCCCCAGCGGTGCGAGCCTTTGACGTACTCGACGCACGTCGCGCGATCGACCGGATCGAGCGGCAGCCATAGCGAGAGGATCTGCTCTCCGTCGATCGGATAGTAGGGCTGGTCGTGATGCCAGGGCGTGCGCTCCTGCGTGCCCGGCTCCTTCACCAGCAGATGATCGTGATAGTAGACAACCTCGCGCGCCCCCATCAGGCGGGCGGCGATCTCCTTGGCGGGCGAGTCGTAAACGAAGTCCCGAGCCGCCGGGTGCCGCTGCCAGAGCTGGAAGTCGACGAAGAAGCGCCCCGGCGCGCCAGCCGGCGTATTGATGCGGACCATCGGCCCTGGGGCTGCGATGTCGTCATCGACGGCAGCGCGCAGACGCTCGATCCAGTCAGGCGCAAAAGCACCACGCAGGCAGATCGCGCCATCGGCCTGGTACTGCGCCACTTCGGCATCGGTCAGCATCGTCATCAGATCTCTCCGAAATCGCCGCCGCGACCCCTGCCGGCCGCAAACCGGGCCGCGCCCTTGCGCGATTCTGCCTGCAAGGCCGGCATGCCATGGCGTGCTTCGTTGACCAGCGCCGCCGGCACGTCGAGCGCCCACTGGTCGTAGGACGAGCGGCGGTCGGAGCGCAGGCAGGTCTGCGGAAACTTCGCGAGCTGTTCGGCCAACACCTTGGCCTCGGCAAGCGCCCGCCCTTCGGACACCAGCCGGTTGGCGAGGCCCCAGTCGAAGGCCTCGCGGGCCCCGACCTCGCGACCGGTCAGGATCATGTCGAGAGCACGGCTGTGGCCGATCAGGCGCGGCAGCCGCACCGTGCCACCGTCGATCAGCGGCACCCCCCAGCGCCGGCAGAAGACGCCGAACTTCGCGCTCTCGGAGGCCACACGCATATCGCACCAAAGGGCGAGTTCGAGGCCGCCAGCGACGGCGTAGCCCTCGACGGCGGCGATCACCGGCTTGGACAGCAGATGGCGCGTCGGTCCCATCGGGCCGGGCCCGGCGGGATCGTGCAGCGACGGGCTCTCGCGGCCCGCCGCCACCTTGAGATCGTAGCCCGCGCAGAAGCTGCCGCCGCGGCCCGTCAGGATCGCGACCGATTGCGTCTCGTCGGCATCGAAGGCCAGGAACGCCTCGCGCAGCAGGATCGCGGTCTCGGGATCGACGGCGTTGCGCGCCTCGGCAAAACGGTCGATCGAGACGATCGTGGTCGCACCTTCCTTCTCGACGGCGACCTTGGCCATCCTAGTGGCCCTCACCGTCCCTGCATCATGCGCAGTGGCGTGTAGACCAGCACCGTTTCGCCCCTCTGGTTCTTGACCAGGTTGGTGGTGCGCACCAGCGCGCGCGAGGGATCCTTGGAGGTCGGCTTGATCTCCGTCACCTCGATCTCGACGTGGATCGTGTCGTTCACGTAGGTCGGCCCCTTGATGTCGAAGCCCATCGACAGAAAGGCGAGGCCCGATCCCTGCAGCGTGGTCGGGATCACGAGCCCCTCGGCCATGGAATAGACCAGCGCGCCGGGGCATGGGTGGCCACCGCGCATCGGCGCGTGGCTCTCGATGTATTCCTTGTTGGTGAACAGCTCCTCGGAAAAGCCGCAAAGCGTCACGAAATTGAGGAGGTCGGATTCGAAAAGGGTGCGCCCGTAGGTGACGAACCGGTCGCCGATCTTGAGGTCGCGCCAGTTCCAGCCTTCGCCCAACTGCTTCATCGGTCGCTCCTAGTGGTGGGCGCCGACGTGGGCGCCTTCCCGCAGCTTGTAGAGCCTGCTGCAGTAGGGGCACTCGACGTGCCCTTCCGTTCCCAGGTTGAGGTAGACTTTGGGATGTCCCAACGCGCCGCCACCGCCATCGCAGGCGACGCGGTCAGTATCGACAGTGATGACTTCAAAAGGCTCGGTCACAATCTCACTCCTCCTGCGGCGCCGAATGATAGCGGCGGTCCTGGCTCCGGTCATTCTTTCCGCCTG
>CAMAYC010000026.1 GCA_945862125.1 Reyranella massiliensis 521 | reverse complement strand
CGCGGGCGGTCGCCGAAGGAACGCGGACGGCCGGGACCACCCGGACCGCGGCCGCGCGGACGCTCGTCGCGGCCGCGTTCGTCACGGTCATCGCGATCGTCGCGGGTGCGCGCCACCACCGGCATCACCGGCATGTCCTCGTTGGCCGGAGTCGCCACGACGGCGATCGGCTGACGGGTGAGCTTCTCGATGCTGCGCAGCTGGCCGCGCTCGCTCGAGTCGCAGAACGACACGGCGATGCCCGAGGCGCCGGCGCGCGCTGTGCGGCCGATGCGATGGACGTAGCTCTCGGCGTCGGCCGGCAGCTCGTAGTTGATGACGTGGGTCACGCCCTGCACATCGATGCCGCGCGAGGCGAGATCGGTGGCGACCAGCACGCGGGCCTTGCCGCGGCTGAAATTGTCGAGCGCCTTCTGGCGGGCGTTCTGGCTCTTGTTGCCGTGGATTGCCTCGGAGCGCACGCCGCGGTCCTCGAGCGCCTCGGCGACGCGGTTGGCGCCGCGCTTGGTGCGGGTGAACACGATCACGCGCTCGAGCGCGGCATCGGACAGCAGATGGCTCAGCAGCTGGCGCTTGCTGGAAGCGTTCACGTAGTAGACGCGCTGCTCGATCTTCTCGATCGGCTTGCCCTGGGCCGCGATCTCGACCTTCTCGGGATTCCTCAGGATCTCCGAGGAGAGCTTGGCGATGTCGCTCGGCATGGTGGCCGAGAACAGCAGCGTCTGGCGGTTCTTGGAGACCGAGCTGGCGATGCGGCGGACGTCGCGGATGAAGCCCATGTCGAACATGCGATCGGCTTCGTCGAGCACGAAGAAGGTGACGTTGCCGAGCTTCACGTTGCCGCGCTCGACGAGGTCGAGCAGACGGCCGGGAGTCGCGATCAGGATGTCGACGCCGCGCGCCAGCGTCTCGATCTGGCGGCCGTAGCCCAGACCACCGACGACGGTGCACAGGCGCAGGCCGAGGCCGCGACCGTAGGTGTCGAAGCTGCGCGCGATCTGCACGGCAAGCTCACGGGTCGGCGCCAGCACGAGCGCACGCGGGCTCTTCGGCTGGGCGCGCTCGCCGGAAGCGGCAAGCAGCTGCAGGACTGGCAGCGCGAAAGCCGCCGTCTTGCCGGTGCCGGTCTGGGCGATGCCCAGCACGTCGCGGCCCTGGAGCAGCGCCGGAATGGTGCGTGCCTGGATCGGCGTGGGGGTGGTGTACTTGGCTCCGTGCAGGGCACGCAGCAGCGGCTCGGACAGGCCGAGATCCGCAAACGAAACTTCACTCACTGAAAATAGTCCTTCTCGCCGCCCACCGTGCCTTTCGGGCACGCGTATGTAGGGCGGCTTTTGGCCCGTTCCCGCGCGCGGCTGGGACGGCTCTTGCTTTGGGGATTGTCTCGGGATGAAGCGCCGTCACAAGAAATGGGGCGCGTCGCGCGATCGCGAGAAACCTTGATCAGCCCACGAAGCGGCGGGCTGGCGGGGTTATGATGGTGCGGCGCAGCGAAGTCAAGTGGCGAAACTGTGGCATGGCCAGCGCCCAGAGGCAGCCATAGGATCGGTTCGATCAAAACGCAGAGGAAAGTGGCCAGATGGAATTCGGCGTTCTCTTCACCTCGCATCCCAATCCGAAGGAAGAACCCTACCCCCATCGCGAGGTACACCAGCGCACAACCGAGGAGATCCTCGAGGCCGAGCGGCTGGGCTACGACACCGCCTGGATCGCCGAGCATCATTTCTCGACCGGCTACGGCATCATGCCGGATTGCTTCGCCTACATGGCCTATCTCGCGGCCAAGACCAGCCGCATCAAGCTCGCCGCCGGCGTGATCACGCTGCCGCTCTACGACCCGATCCGCGTCGTCGAGAACACCAGCTTCGTCGACATTCTATCCAACGGCCGCGTCATGCTGGGCATCGGCTCGGGCTACCGGCCCTACGAATTCGTGGGGCTGGGCAAGGATTTCGACGACCGCCGCGACATGGTCGAGGAAGCGGTCGGCCTGATGTTCGATGCCTTCCACCGCCGGCGCTACGACCACAAGGGCAAGTATTTCAGCGGCACCGTGGCCGAACCCTACGAGATGCTGCCGCAGCCGATGCAGATGCCGCACCCGCCGCTGTTCATGGCCGGCGGCACCGATCGCTCGATCGGCTACTGCGGCCGCAACGGCTTCGGCCTCATGCTCTCGACCTTGCCCGGTGTCGAGACGCTGGCGGCTCAGACGTCGCTCTACAAGCGCGAGCTGGCCAAAGCCTCGGCCGAGCGTTCCAGGAATCCGGCGGCTGGCCAGATCGACATTGCGCGCTGGGTCTACATCGCCGACACCGACGCCCAGGCCCGCGCCGATACCGAGGAGGCGATCGTGCGCCACATCGCGCATTTCGGCGGCACCGGCACGGCGGGCTATCTTGGGTCGGTATCCGAGAAGGGCAATGCGCTCACCTATGACGACCTGCTCAACACCACGCTGCTGCACGGCTCGGCGGAAACGGTGATCGCGCGCTTGCGTGAAATGCAGGCGCGCACCGGCATGACCTCGCTGCTGCTCCACTACCCTCCCTACTACGGGCGCGAGAAGACCATGAATAGCCTGAAGCTCTTCGCCGAACGCGTGATCCCGGCTTTCCGTCCCCCCGCGCACCGCGTCGCCGCCGCCGCGGAATGAGACCAGCCGCGGCGCGCAACAACACCTCGCTCGGCGCCCTCTACACCATGCTCGCCATGCTGGGCTTCGCCAGCATGGACGCCATCTCCAAGTGGCTGGTCGCCGACTACGCGATCGGCCAGATGATGTGGATCCGCTACGGCATCTTCTGCCTCTTCGCCTGGTTCGTCGTTCGCCGCCGCGGCCTGTTGACGGCGGCGCGCACGCAACGCCCCTGGCTGCAAGGCGGTCGCGCGCTGCTGGCGGTGGTGGAAAGCGCCGTCTTCGTCCTGGCCTTCCTCTATCTGCCGCTGGCCGACACCCATGCCGTCGCCGCCACCTCACCGCTGATCGTGATCGCGCTGGGCGCTCTCTTCCTCGGCGAGCGCGCCGGCCTCGCCCGCTGGCTGGCCGTGGCCGTGGCCTTCGTCGGCATGCTGATGATCGTGCGCCCCGGCCTGCGGGCCTTCGACTGGCCGATGCTGTTGCCGCTGCTCGGCGCACTGCTGTGGGCCGCCTATCAGGTGCTGGTGCGGCTCTGCTCCCGAACCGACTCGCCGGACACGACCCTGGTGTGGTCGGCTTTCGTGGCCTTCGGTGCCACCACCCTGGTCGGGCCGTGGCAATGGCTGTGGCCGGATGTCCAGGGCTGGGCCCTGCTGATCGCCGTCGCCCTGCTGGGCGCGCTCGCGCACTACGCGCTGATCAGGGCGCTCGACTATGCCGAAGCCGGCGCGGTGCAGCCGTATAGCTACACGCTCCTGGTCTGGGCCGCCGTCCTGGGCGCCCTCGTCTTCGGCGACATTCCCGATCATTGGACGCTCGCGGGCGCGGCCATCATTGTCGCGAGCGGCCTCTACACCTGGCATCACGACCGCCGCGCGGCGCGGCCCTAGCAAAGCGACAAGATCCGGTCTCCAAACACCACCAGAGGCCACGGCTCCCGCAAAGGCCCTATTCCTTGTGATGTCGGCCTGACTTTGGCAATAAGTTACCTTCCCCAGCGCAGCGACGATTTCTCATTGGCGATGCGGTTGGGATATTGATAAGGCTCCTCCCAAGGACCACTTTGTCCCCTACCGGACACTCCCTCCCGGGGCTCCGGAGCGCCGCCGCACCCTTGTTTCCGCCGGCTTGTCCAGCTGACCGCCAACACCGGTACGTCTTCACCCTGCGCCAGGTCCGCCTGCGCGCGACAAGTCGATTGGACCGGTAGTTTCATGGACGGCGACCTCAGCGCACTACGCGGCAGCCAGCCTACGCTGGCGCCCACGCCGACGCGCAACTCCAGCCTGCCCTTCCGCCGCGGTGGCTTCGCCAGCCTGTGCGAGGCCCTCGACTACGCGGCCCAGGGCGAGACCGGTCTCAACTTCTTCGAGGCGCGCGGCCGGCTGCTCGGCAGCCTGCCCTATCGCGATCTCCAGGCACAGGCCAAGACTTTTGCGCGTCGCCTGATCGGCGCCGGTATCGCGCGTGGCGAGCGCCTGCTGATCGTCGCCGATACCTGGCCGGGCTTCTGCGTCGCCTTCTTTGGCGCCCAGTACGCGGGCGTCCTGCCCGTGCCGGTGTCCGTCCCGGTCGGCCTCGGCGCCAAGTCTAGCTACATCGAACAGCTCAGCCGGCAGATTGCGGCCTCGGGTGCCATCGGTGTCGTCGCTCCCGACGAGCTTGCGGCCTATGCCGTGACCGCGGCACAGGGCACCACCGCCCGCCTCGCCGGCTCGATGGCGATATTCGAGGCCCTGCCCGAGCCTGCGGTCGAGTTGCGCCCGCTGTTGGCCACGGAGCAGTGCTACGTGCAGTTCTCCTCGGGCAGCACGCGTGCGCCGATGGGGATCGACATCCGCCAGGACCGTTTGATGGCCAACATCGACGGCTCGATCACGCGGCAGGAGCTCAACGAGGACGATGCCGGCGTGAGCTGGCTGCCGCTCTATCACGACATGGGGTTGATCGGCTTCATCCTGGCGCCGATGTGCGCGCAACGCAGCGTCGATCTCCTGGCGCCGCGCGACTTTGCGCGACGGCCGACACAATGGCTTTCGCTGATCTCGCGCCGCCGCGCCACCATCACCTACAGCCCGAGCTTCGGCTACGACCTCGTCGCGCGCCGCGCGCAGACGCAGATGCCGGCCGGCCTCGACCTGTCGTGCCTGAAACTGGCCGGCATCGGCGCCGACCTGATCCAGGCGCCGGTGCTGCAGCGCTTTGCCGACACTTTTGCCACCGTGGGCTTCGATGCCCGCGCCTTCATGCCGAGCTACGGCATGGCCGAGCTTTGCGTCGGCCTGAGC
Organism: Reyranella massiliensis 521; assembly: GCA_945862125.1. GTDB lineage: Bacteria > Pseudomonadota > Alphaproteobacteria > Reyranellales > Reyranellaceae > Reyranella > Reyranella massiliensis_A. The sequence goes on along the minus strand of CAMAYC010000026.1, from coordinate 42,341 downwards.
TTCGGCCCCCGCTTCGGCGGCTTCAGGATAGACACGGTCGGCAAGCGCGACTTCGTCTCCTGCGGTCGGCCCATGGACGGCCATCGCGTCGAGATCCGCAACGAGAGCGGCGCTCCGCTGCCGGACGGCCAAGTCGGCCGTCTGTTCGTCGAGGGACCGAGCGTCATGCCGGGATACATCGACGAGCCCGAGGCAACGGCGCGCGTCCTCAGGAACGGCTGGCTCGATACCGGCGACCTCGGCTACTGGAGCGACGGCGAGATCGTGGTGACCGGGCGCGCCAAGGACCTGATCATCGTCAACGGCCGCAACATCTGGCCGCAGGACATCGAATGGGCCATCGAGGCCCTGCCGCGTCTGCGCCAGGGCGATGCCTGCGCCTTCTCTGTCGAATCAGGAGCGGGCGAGGAAGTCGTCGTCCTCGTGCAAAGCTACGTCGGCGATGCCGACGAACTCGAGGCGCTGACCGGCAGCATCCGCCAGACGGTCAAGGAGACCGCCGGTGTCGACTGCCGCATCGAACTGATCTCGCGCAAGTTCGGATTGCCGCTCACCTCGTCGGGCAAGCTCTCGCGGACTCACGCCAAGGCGAAGTTCATCGCCGGCGGCTACACGGTGCCAGCCGCCGCCGAGTGAGCTAACGCGGCCACTGCCGCAGCGCCACGAGGCCGCCGTCGATCGGCAGCAGGATGCCCGTCACCCAGCGCGATTCGTCCGAGGCGAGGTAGACCGCGCCATAGGCGATGTCCCAGGCCGTGCCCTCGGTCTTCATCGGTACCAGGTTCTTGCGCCGCTCCCGCGCCTCGGCGCCGAGATGCGCCACCATCGGTGTGTGCACCGAGCCCACGATGATGCAGTTGGCGCGGATGTTCTCGGTTGCGTAGTCGGCCGCGACCGACAGGGTGAAACCATGTAGCCCGGCCTTGGCCGTCGCATAGGCCACCGCGCCCGCGCTGCCCATCAGGCCCAAGGCGCCCGCGATCGACGACACCATGATGATCGAGCCGCCCCCGCCTTGCTTCATGCGCGGCAGGCAGGCCTTGGTGCAGAGCATCGTGGTGGTGAGGTTGGCCTCCAGCACCTTGTTCCAAGTCTCGAGCGTCACCGTCTCGGGCGTGCCCGGTCCGCCAATGCCGACATTGTTGTGCAGGATGTCGAGGCGGCCATATTTCTTGTGCGCGAACGCCGCCATCGCCTCGGCATCGTCGGCCTGGGCGACGTCGGCGGCGAACACGGACGCCTCGCCGCCTTCATCCTTGATCTGCCTGGCAAGCTTCTCGGCGCGCTCGGCGCTGCGGTTGACCAGCACGACCTTGGCGCCCTCGCGCGCAAACTGGATGGCCGTCGCCATGCCGTTGCCCACGCCCTCGCCACGCGGCGCCGCGCCGGTCACCACCGCCACCTTGCCCATCAGACGTCCGGCCATGACTTCTCTCCCGACAGAATGCTATTTCTTGCTTCCACCATAATGGGGAGCGCCGCACGATGGCCAGCACGAGCGAGACTTATGAAGGCGGCTGCACCTGCCGCCATGTGCGCTATCGTCTGAGTTCCAAGCCGATGTTCGTCAATTGCTGCCATTGTCGCTGGTGCCAGCGCCAGTCGGGCACCGCGTTCGCGCTCAATGCGATGATCGAAGCCGATCGGGTGGAGATCCTGGAGGGCGAAGTCGAGACGATCCTCACGCCGTCAGCCAGCGGCAAGGGCCAGAAGATCGCGCGCTGCCCCAAGTGCCGCATCGCAGTGTGGAGCAACTATCTCGCCGTGGGCGATGCGATCCGCTTCGTGCGCGTAGGCTCACTCGATGAGCCCGACCGGGTGCCGCCGGATGTCCATATCCACACCGTGTCCAAGCAGCCGTGGGTCGTGCTGCCGCAAAACGTGCCGGTGTTCACCGCCTCCTACGACGCCACCACGCTATGGCCGAAGGAAAGCCTGGAGCGGCGGACGGCGTTGATGGCCGCACGCGGCTAGGCCTTCCAGTAGTCCGGCAGCTTCACGGCCAGCCACTTCGCCAACGCGGCGTTCACCGCCACCGGCTGCTCCTGCGCCATCCAGTGGCCGGAGTTCACCACGCCCTCGGTGAGCTGGGCGCAATCGCGGCGCATCGGTTCGGCGAGCCGCGAGGTCATGGTCTCGCAGGTCGTGTCGTAGGCGCCGTGCAGGAACAACACCGGCATGGAGAGCTTACCGCCGTTCTTCGACGCCAGCGCGTAGGCGGCGTTGGCCTTGTGGTTCATGTACCAGGAGTCGGGGCCGAAGAAGCCGTTGCGCGTGAGCGCCGCGGTATAGGCTTCCATATCGGCTTCGGTGATAACGTCGCCGTCGCGCGGCACGTCGGGACAGGCGCCGCCGCCGAACCAGCCGCCGGCCGCGCGCACCATCGACGTCGGCGCAGGCTTGCCCACGCGCGCGGGGTCGCCCTTGCGGAACAGCGCCTTCACGACGTTGCGGATGTTGGCTTCGAAGCCCTTACAGGCCTTGTCGAAACTCTCCTGGTAGAAGAATTGGTAGTCCCACTGGCCTGCCGGGAATTTTTCGACCGGATAGAGCGTGCGATCAACCAGCGGCACCACCGTGTCGAGCGTAAAGCCCGTCGGGAGATAAGGCACACAGAGGCTCGCCACGCCGACCGTCTTCTCGGGATGATGACTGGCGATGTTCCAGACCACGGGGCTGCCCCAGTCGTGGCCGATCCACACCGCCCTGTCGCGGCCGAGCGCCGCCAGCAGCTCCAGCATGTCGGCGACGATGAGTTCCTGCGCGAAGTCCTCGTGCCGCGTGTAGGTGGCGGAGCGGCCGTAGCCGCGCATGTCGGGGGCCACACATCTGAAGCCGAGGGCCGCGAAGGCCGGCAGCTGATGGCGCCACGACAGCGACAGCTCCGGCCAGCCATGGACGAAGATCAGCTGCGGGCCGTCTTCCGCTCCGCAGGCGAGATAGCCCGTGGTGTGACGGGCGGTCTTGACGGTGTGTTCGGTGACCGGGAATGTCATGCCAATCCTTGAAGAGTTGAGAGAGGGTTCCATGGAAATCGATACCGGCACAACCGAACTTTTGTGCAGCGTGCGCGACGGCGTGGCGCTGATCACCTTGAACAGGCCGGAGGCGCGCAACGCCATGTCGCCCGCTCTGACGGCGGCGCTGCGCGACCAGATCAAGGCGCGCGGCGACGATCCCGAGGTCGGCGCGCTCCTGATCACCGGCGCCGGCACCGCCTTTTGCAGCGGCGGCGACGTCAAGGGCATGGGCGGCCGCGGCCCGCGTGGCCAGATGAGCTACGAGGAGCGTCTTTCGGACCTGCGCTGGCGGCAGGCGCATCTCACCGGCGCCCTGTTCGCGGTGCGCAAGCCCACGATCGCGGCACTGCCCGGCGCAGCGGCCGGCGCCGGCCTCGCCATCGCCTTGGCTTGCGATATCCGCATCGCGGCGAAGTCGGCCTTCGGCACCACGGGCTACGCGAAAATCGGCCTGTCCGGCGACTACGGCATCGCCTGGCTGCTCACGCGCACGGTCGGACCGATGCGGGCACGGGAGCTGATGCTGACCTCGGAGAAGGTCGATGCCGAGCGCGGCGAGCGCATCGGTCTCTTCAATCGAGTGGTCGACGACGCCACGCTCCAGCACGAGGCCTTTGCTTTCGCCAAATCGCTGGCCGACGGGCCGCGGGTGGCGCTCCGCCTCATCAAGGACAATCTCGACGACGCGCTGCACATCGACTACGCGGCCGCGCACTATCGCGAAGCCGAGCGCCTGGTGTCGGCGTCACGTACTGCCGACCACAAGGAAGCGGTGCAGGCCTTCGTGGAAAAGCGGAAGCCGAAGTTCGTCGGTCGCTAATCTCTGTCGGGTGCGCCCGGCGGAAAGAAGCTCCTGTAGGGTCGCGCCTCCTCGACGGCGCGCGCGAAGGACGGCCGCTTCAGCAGACGCGCCCGATAGGCACGAAGGATATCGAACCGCTCGGAGATCGGGTGCACCCAGTCGGCGTAGAAAAGCGACGGAGCCGCCGCGCAGTCCGCCAGCGTAAAGTCCTCGCCCGCTGCCCAGGTCCGCCCCTTCAACTCGCCATCGAGCCATTCATAGGAGACATCGAGCCGCGCCCTGGCATCGGCCACGCCCTTGGGATCGCGCTCGCCGGCATCGCGCAGCACGTCGGCCACCACCTTCTGCATCGGCGTCATGACGTAATTGTCGAACACGCGATCGAGGAAGCGCACGTGCAACGCTGCCCCGGGATTCGAAGGGATCAGGCGAACCGGTCCGGGATGGTGCAGCATCAGATGCTCTACGATGATGCTCGCCTCGCGCACGACTTCATCGCCGTCGGTCATCACCGGCATCAGCCGCACCGGCCACAGCTTCGCCAGTTCGGCGAACGCATCGGCATCGGCCAGCATCTTCAGCGTGAAGGGCGTGTCGTTCTCGTAGAGCGCGATCAGCACCTTCTGGCAGTACGAAGAGAAGGGATGGGCATGGAGAACCAGCGCCATGATCAGACCCTGACTGCCATCTTGCCGCGATTCCTGCCGTCGAAGAGCCCGATCAGCGCCTGCGGCGCCTTGTCGAGCCCGTCGACGACATCGACGACGGCCTTGATCTTCCCCTCGGCGACCCAGCGCGCGAGGCGCCGCTCGGCCTCGGCGCGGCGATCGAAGAAGTCCATGACGATGAAGCCTTCCATCCGAAGCCTCTTGGTCACGACCAGGCCAGGCACGGCCATCGGCCCCGGCGCGGGCTTGTCGACATCGTATTGCGAGACGTTGCCGCAACAGGCGATGCGGCCGCGCAAATTCATCAGCGACAGCGCGGCGTCGAGCACAGGCCCGCCGGTATTGTCGAAATAGACGTCGATGCCGTCGGGACAGGCCGCCGCCAGCACCCGGCGGACACCGCCGGCCTTGTAGTCGATCGCGGCGTCGAAGCCGAGGTCGCGCACCAGCCAGTCGCATTTGTCCTGGCCGCCAGCCGTGCCGATGACGCGGCAGCCGACCAGCTTGGCGATCTGTCCGACCATCGTGCCGACCGCGCCTGCCGCCGCCGACACCAGCACCGTGTCGCCGGGCTTCGGCTGGCCCACGTCCAGCAGGCCAAAATAGGCCGTGAGGCCGGTGATGCTGAGCGGCCCGATCAGCATTTCGAGCGGCGCCTCGGTCGTGCGCCTGGTGAGCCGCCTGGCCGGCAGCGTGGCGTAGTCCTGCCAGCCCCAGTCGCCCTCCACGAGATCGCCCGCGGCGAGCCCTGGGGCCTTGGACTCGACCACCTCGCCGATGGCGAAGCCGCTCATCACCTGACCGGGCTGCAGCGCGTCGCGATAGGTCTTGCCCATCATCCAGGCGCGGTTGGCGGGGTCGAGCGAGAGCATGCGCGTGCGCACCAGCACCTCGCCCTCCTTCGGCACCGGGATCGCCGTCTCGGTCCACTGGAAGGTGTCGGCGGCGATCTTGCCCTGCGGCTGCTTGGCGTAGAGCCATTGGCGATTCATGTGTCAGTCCTTGTAGTTGGCGGCGCGCTTCTGCAGGTTTGACATGATGGCTTCGAGCTGGTTGGGCGAGCCGATCAGCTTCTGCTGCTCGACCGATTCCATCATCAGGCCCGCCGCGGCGTCGATGGCGACGGCGGCATTGAGCAGCCGCTTGTTTGCCCGCATCGCATCGGGGCTCTTGGAAGCGATTTCCCTGGCCGTCTCCAGCGCCGCCGCGCGCGGATCGTCGACCACGCGCGTCACGAAGCCCATCTCGCGCGCCTCGGTGCCACTGAAGATGCGGCCGGTGTAGGTGAGCTCGCGCACCACATCCTCGCGGGCGAGATGGCGCATGAGCTGGGTGCCGGCGAGATCGGGCACGAGGCCCCACTTGATCTCCATCACGGAGAAGCGCGCATCGGCCGTGGCATAGCGGATGTCGGCGCCCAGCATGATCTGGAAGCCGCCGCCAAAGGCCACGCCATGGACGGCGGCGATCACCGGCACCGGCAGCTCGCGCCACAGCCAGGCGCATTGCTGCGGCCGGTTGGCGATGCCGTGGGTACGCTTGGTGAGGTCGCGTACGCCCGGCACCGCATCGCCTTCCGCTTTCATGGCGGCGAAACTTCCCATGTCGAGGCCGGCGCAGAAGGCTTTGCCCTCGCCCGACAGCACGACGGCGCGCAGCCCCTTCATGTCGGCGAGCTTGGCGCCCGCTTCGATGATGCCCTCGAACATCGCGGGGTCGAGCGCGTTCATCTTGTCGGCACGGATCAGGCGGACGTCGGCAACGCCATCCTTGAGGTCGATCGAGACACGGTCCTTCATTTGTCCTTCTCCGATTTCATCCATTCGCGCAGCCGGCGCTTCACTTCTTCCGGGTCGACGCGTTGCGGCGGCGCCAACGAGCCATCACTTTGTTTGGGCCACATCAGCACGGCAATGCCGCGCTGCACGTCGGCATAAGTGCAATCGTCCGGCAGCCGGTCGAGCAGCGCCCGAACCTCGGCTTTGACGTCCGTCATGAGTTCACCATCATCCACACACCCTGGCCGATATAGACGGCGCCCAGTGCCAGGATGACGCGCCGCGTCCAATGATAGAACTGCTTGTCCGACATGCGATCGAGAAAACTGCGTGACAGGGTGGTGCCCAGCACGGCAAAGGCTGCGGCAAAGCCCATTACCAGCCACTGCTCGGGATCGCGCCCGGCCGGGCCTTCGATCACGAGGGCGAAATAGATGACCTTTGTGAGATGGCCCAGCACCTGGGCCGCCGCCTTGGTGGCGACGTTGACCTGCCGCGTCATGCCGGTGCGGACATAGAAGATGTCGAGCAACGGGCCGGTGACGCCCGAGACGAGCTGGATGGCGCCGCCGATCGCGCCGGCCAGGAACGCCTGCCCGCCGCGTTCGATATTGGGCGCAATGCGTTGCGGCACCGCCAGCGCGATGAAAGGCGTGACGCCCACGGCGATCAGGACCATCGACTTGGGCGGCACGAAATCGAAGAACGAGAAGACCACCAGCGAGGCCGCGGCGCCGGCGCCGAACTGCAGAACGACGCTCCACCGCACATGATGCCGCCACAGCCAGGCGCGCCAGCTGTTGGCTGCGATCTGGATGACGCCGTGGAAGACCATGGCCACCGGCACCGGCAGCAGGACCAGCAGGAAGCCGATCAACAGCATGCCGCCGGCCATGCCGAAGATACCGGAGATGAAGGAAGTCACGACGGCCACGACCGCCAGCGCCGCCAGGATGGGCAGGGAAAACATCGCCTGCGGGCGTAGCGCGGCGTGCAGACGCTGTCGAGGATGGGCTAGTGGTCGAAATGAGCGAGCGGGACGCTCGCGGTCCGGAAGATTCATGATCTTTTGGACCGCGAGCGTCCCGCTCGCTCTTAGTCCGCAACGACCACGCAGTTTCGAACTAATTCACACCCTCTGGAGTGGCGCGTTCCCACGACTATAGTGTCGCCATGACCGACACAGATCTTTTGTTCACCCCGGCCGCAAAGGCCGCCGCCCTCATCCGCGCGCGCAAGCTTTCGCCTGTCGAGTATGTCGACACCGTGCTGAAAGCGATCGAGCGTGCCAATCCCAAGCTCAACTGCTTTCGCGAGGTGACGGCCGAGCGAGCCCGCGGCGACGCCAGGCGCGCCGAGGAGGCCGTCACCCGGGGCGAGAAGCTCGGGCCTCTGCACGGCGTACCGGTCAGCATCAAGGACCTGCTCGACGTCGAGGGCGTGCCGACCCGGCATGGCTCGGCGATCTTCGCCGACAATCCGCCGGCCGCGTCCGACGATATCACCGTGGCGCGCCTCAAGGCGGCCGGCGCCATCATCATCGGCAAGGCCAACAGCCCGGAGTTCGGCGTCAAGGGACTGACCGATGGGCCATCGTTTGGCGCCACGCGCAATCCCTGGAACCTCGAGCGCACGCCGGGTGGCTCCAGCGGCGGCGGCGCCTCCGCCGTGGCGGCCGGTCTCGGCCCGCTGTCGCTCGCCACCGACGGCGCGGGCTCGACGCGCGGTCCTGCCTCCTGCTCGGGCCTGGTCGGGCTCAAGGCCACGCTCGGCATCGTGCCCTACGACACTTCGCGCGATGCCTTCGGCAACAATATCTTCGCGGGGCCCCTCGCCCGCACGGTCACCGACGCCGCCATCATGCACGGCGTCCTCGCGGGGCCGTCGTCCAAGGACCCCTGGAGTCTCGGCGCCACGCCGCAGCCGATGTCGCCCAAGCTCGCAGGCGAGGATCTCTCGGGCGTGCGCATCGGCTACATCGAGCTCATGGCCAATCCGCGCCTCGCCGCCGACGTGCGCGCCAACACACTGCAGGCGCTCGACGCCTGGCGCGACATGGGCGCCGAGGTCGAGCAGGTCACCGACAAGATCGACTGGATCGAGTACGAGGGCCGGGTGCTCTATCAGGCCGGCTTCGCGGTAACCTGCGCCCAGTACCTGCCCAAGTGGCAGAACCAGATGGACCCGGTGACTCTGGCCTTCATGGACCGCGGGGCCAAGTTCACCCTCGCCGACTTCCGCAATGCCCAGTTCGCGCGCACGGTCCTGTTCCGCAAAATCCAGTCGCTGTTCGAGCGCTACGACTTCCTGGTGAGCCCGACCAACGCGCGCACCGCGCTCGACGTGACGCACGACGCCGCCAACGACGAGGTCGTGGTCGACGGCGTGAAATGCGGCATCACGCGGCAGGGTTGGACGTCATACCAGTACCCGTTCAACCTCACCGGCCATCCGGCCATGGCCGTGCCGTCGGGCTTCGGCACGGATGGGCTGCCGACCTCCGTGCAGATCATCGGCAAGTGGGCGAGCGAGACCGACGTGCTGCGGCTGGGCGCCTTGCTCGAGCAGGCGCGGCCCTGGGCACAGCACCGGCCGACAGCACTCTGACAGCGGCTTTCCCGGAACCCGGCGGAATGCTAGCGTCCGCGCACCTTAAAAAGAGTTCATCCGGAACGGGTGAAAATTGAGCAGGGAGACAATGATGAAGTTCACGACAATTCTCGGAATGGCGGCTGCGTTCGTCGTCGGCAGCAGCGGCATTGCAGCGGCCCAGGCACCGGCCAACCTCGACACCAAGAAATTCAACGTGATCGGCACGTGGAACTTTCTCAACATCTTCAAGGTCGTTGAAGCGCCTTTCTGGAACCAGCAGCTTGGGAAGGACTCGGGCGGCAAACTGACCGGCAACATCAAGTCGATCACCGAACTCAACCTCAAGGGCACCGAGGTTCTGCGGCTGCTGAAGACCGGCGTCTATGACGTGGCGCATGCGCTTCCGATCTATGTCGATGACGGTGCCGCCATTTTCGAGGCGTCGGATCTGTCGGGCGTGGCCACCAGCGTCGCGCAACAGCGCGAGATCCTGAACGCCTGGATGCCCGAGATGCAGAAGATCATGCGGGACAAGTTCGGCGCGCAGATCGTTTCCACTTTTGCTTTCCCCAAGCAGGTCTTCTTCTGCCGTGACGAAATCTCCAGCCTGGCCGATCTAAAGGGCAAGAAGGTGCGCGTGCAGGGCGTCTCCCAGTCCGATCTGGTCAAGGCGCTGGGCGGTTCCGCCGTCACCATCCCCTTCGGCGAGGTCGTGCCGGCGCTCGAGAAGGGCGTGGTCGACTGTGGCATCACCGGCACGCTGCCTGGCTACCAGGCGAAGTGGCCCGAGGTCGTGAAGAGCGTCGTCGACGTGGCACTGGGCTACACGGCCGGCTTCGTGGCCGTCAACCTCAACAGCTGGAACAAGCTTTCCAAGCCGACGCAGGAATTCATGACCGGCGAGTTCAAGAAGCTCGAAGAAGCGTCCTGGGCAAGCGTCGAGGCCGACACGAAGGAAGGCATTGCCTGCAACACCGGCAACGGCCCCTGCTCCGTCGGCACCCCGGCGAAGCTGAAACTCGTGACGCCCTCGGACGCCGATCGCGCCGCCGTCAAGAAGGCGCTGAACGACGTCGTCCTGCCGGAGTGGGCCAAGCGGTGTGGCGTGGAATGCGCCGCCAAGTGGACCGAGACGGTTGGCAAGCGCTACGGCCTTGCGGCCAAGGCCAACTGAACGGCACAGGGGCTTCGGCCCCTCGGGGTACAGTCATGACACAACTCTGGCGCGGCGCATCGGTCGCCGCCCTCTGGGGAGCGTGGGCCGGCGGCGCGATGATCCTGCTGGCCGCCGTCGTCGTGACCGTGGAGGTGATAAGCCGCAAGCTGCTGGCCTTTGCGTTCTCGGGCTCCGACGAGATTGCGGCCTATCTCTTTGCCATCGGCACGTCGTGGTCGCTGGCTCACGTGATGGTGACGCGCGGCCACGTTCGTATCGACGTCCTCTACGGCAATCTCGGCGCGCGAGGAAAGGCAGTGCTCGACCTCATCGCGATCGTTGGGCTCGCGATCCTGGTAGTGGCCATCGTTGACCGCGCCGGGGAGATATTCTTCGACAATCTGGCCGGCTCGAACCGGTCGAACACGCCATTGCGGATCCTGCTGGCCTGGCCCCAGGCGTTCTGGTTCGCAGGCTTCGTTCTTTTCCTGATCGTCACCGTGCTGGCTTTCCTGCGCAGCCTTCAGGCGCTGGTGCGCGGCGACCTCGCCACCGTCTCGAAGACCATCGGCGTGCCGTCGCAGGACGAGGAAGTGAAAGGCGAACTGGGCTCCCTGGGCATCGGGACTCCGAACGCCGGAGAGAAACACTAGACATGCTCGGCACCGCCCTCATCCTTCTCGTGGCACTCCTTGCCGTCAGCGTTCCGGTGGCCGCCGTCATGGGCGTGCTCGGCCTGGCGCTCAACCAGTTCTTCTCGTCCATCCCGCTCTACCTGGCGATGGGCGACATCGTCTGGAACGCGAGTTCGGAATACATCCTGATCGCCATCCCGATGTTCGTGATGCTGGGCGAGATCCTGCTACGGTCGGGGATCGCCCATCGCGTCTATACCGCGATCGCGACCTGGCTCTCTTGGCTGCCGGGCGGGCTGATGCATGCGAACATCGGTACCTGCGCGATGTTCGCGGCAACTTCGGGCTCGAGCGTGGCCACGGCGGCCACGGTCGGCGTCGTTGCCCTGCCGCAGGTGAAGATCCGCGGCTACGACGAACCGCTCTTCCTGGGAACGCTGGCGGCCGGCGGCACGCTCGGCATCCTGATCCCGCCATCCATCAACTTCATCCTCTACGGACTGCTGACCCAGACTTCTGTCCCGCGCCTCTATCTGGCCGGGATGATCCCCGGTTTGCTGCTCATGGCCTTCTTCATGGCCATCGTCCTCGGCTACTGCCTGCTGACGCCTTCGAAGGGCGGAACGCCGATCACGAGCAGCTGGGGAGAGCGGCTCAGGTCCCTGAAAGACCTCGTGGCGCCCCTGTTCATCTTCGCTGTCGTCGTCGGCTCCATCTACGCCGGCTGGGCCACGCCGACGGAAGCGGCGTCCATGGGCGTCTTCGCGGCGCTCCTGCTGGCAGCGTGGGAGCGCGCGCTTTCGTGGCGGATGCTGAAGGCGGTGTTCGAGGGAACGATGCGAACCACGGCGATGATCATGCTGATCATCATCGCCGCACAGTTCCTGAACTTCGTCCTGGCCAACATCGGCGTCACCGATGGCGTGGCGAAAGCCATAAGTGCACTCGGGCTCGGCAAGGTCGGCACCATGCTGTTGCTGGTCGTGTTCTACCTGATCCTCGGCTGCTTCATGGAAACCATCTCGATGATGATCCTCACGACCCCGTTCGTGTTCCCGATCGTGGTCGGCCTGGGCTGGGATCCCATTTGGTGGGGGATCGTGCTGACCATCCTCATCGAGGCGGCCCTGGTGACGCCACCGGTCGGGCTCAACCTCTATGTCGTGCAAAGCCTGCGCGCGACGGGCGCCATTGCAGACGTCATCAAAGGGGCATTGCCCTTCGTCGGCGCGATGCTCGGGCTGATCCTGCTGCTTATGGCCTTCCCCGATATTGCCCTCGGCTTGCCCAACTGGGTGATGGGCCGCGGCTAGATCGACCGCTGAGCGAACAGCCCGGAAGCCAAGGAAGGCCAAGCGTCAGCTTCCTAGCGATCGACTGTTGCGAAGGCTTGCAGATCGCGTTCTTCTACGCCCCGTAAAAAGAAACGGGAGGAACTCATGCGTCTGAAGACGATTCTCGCGGGCCTTATCGGCCTGGCCCTCGCCTCGGGGCCGGCATTTGCACAATTTCCAGACAAGCCGATCAGGATCATGGCCCCCTATGCGCCTGGCGGAAACATCGACGTCACCTCGCGCATCATCGCCGACAAGCTGAAGGACGTGCTGGGCGTCACCGTGCTGGTCGAGAACAAGGCCGGCGCCAGCGGCATGATCGGCAGCGACATCGTCGCCCGCTCGGCCCCCGACGGCTACACGCTGCTGGTCTCGGCCAACTCGCTGGTCGCCGTCCCCGCCATCTACGGCAACGCGCCCTACGACTGGCGCACGGCCTTCACGCCGATCAGCCACATCCAGCGCGTACCGGCCGTCCTGCTCGTGACGCCGAGTTCGCCGATCAAGACCATGGCCGACTTCATTGCGCTCGGTAAGGACGGCAAGTTCCCGGTGGCCGACTCCGGCATCGGCACGACCAACCACCTGGCGCTCGAGCTGATCGGCGATGCCACCGGCTCGAAATACACGCTGATCCACTACAAGGGGTCGGGCGCCGCCAGCATCGACGTGATCGCGGGCCAGGTGCCGGCCCAGGTCGACCAGGTCAACGCCGCCATCGGCCACATCAAGAGCGGCAAGCTGCGCGCCATCGCCATCTCCTCCGACAAGCGCCTGCCGGAGTTGCCCGACGTGCCGACGATGAAGGAGTCGGGCGTGAAAGGTCTGGAGAACTTCACCTTCAGCACCTTCACCGGCCTGTTCGGTCCGGCCAAGATGCCGCCCGAGGTGGTGGCCAAGCTCAACGACGCGATGGTCAAGGTCCTGAAGGACCCGGCCGTCGTGAAGCGCTTCGCCGACCTCACCGCCGAGGCCTATCCGACCACGCCGCAGGAGACCGCGGCGATGTTCGACGCCGAGGACAAGATGGTGGTGCCGCTGATCAAGAAGCTCGGAATCAAACCGGAGTAAACCGATCGATGACATGGCTGCCTCCCACCATCTCGCCCATCGTCCTGCTGTTGATCTCCAACGTCTTCATGACGTTTGCTTGGTACGGGCATCTGAAGTTCACCGACAGGCCGCTGTGGCTGGTGGTGGTGGCAAGCTGGGGCATCGCCTTCATCGAATACTGCTTCGCGGTGCCCGCCAACCGCTGGGGGCACACGGTCTATAGCGCGGCCGAACTCAAGACCATGCAGGAGGTGATCACGCTCACCGTGTTCGCCGCCTTCTCGGTCCTCTACCTCGGCGAGCGCTTCACGCTCAATCACCTGGTGGGCTTCGGCCTGATCTGCGCCGGCGCCTTCTTCGTCTTCAAGGGACCGATTCCGTCCTGACGAAAATCCGTTCCGCCGCGGGATGAGGCTGCTTTATCCTGCGTAGTCCCTTCAGGGGAGCGGCGCGTGGCGGACCTTCGGACCAGACGGCGGCTGGAAGCGGCGGGACTGGCCGTCGTGCTGGCGATCGCCGCCGTTCTGCGACTGTGGCGCCTCGACGACAACGGCTTCGGCACCGAATACTACGCCGCCGGCGTGCGCTCCATGCTGCAGGGCGGCTGGCTGTTCTTCTACAACGCCTTCGACCCGGCGGGCTTCATCTCCCTCGACAAGCCGCCGGTCGCCTTCTGGATCCAGACGGGGCTCGCCTCCCTTCTGGGCTTCACCGGCTGGACGATTCACCTGCCGCAGGCGCTGGCCGGCGTGGCCTCGGTGGCGCTCCTCCATCGCCTCGTGCGCCGACCGTTCGGCGTCGCCGCCGGCCTGACCGCGGCGCTCCTGCTCGCCGTCACGCCGATCGCTGTGGCGATCGACCGCTCCAACAATGCCGACTCGTGGCTGGTGTTCTTCCTGCTGCTGGCGACTGTCCTGGCGTCGCGCGGACGTGGCCTGTCCTTCGTCCTGGCCATGGTCCTGCTGGGCATCGCGTTCAACGTGAAGATGCTGGCGGCCCTGGTGTGCGGCCCGGCACTGGTCGCGGGCTACCTCGCGGCGGCGCCGTTCGACTGGCGCCGGCACCTGTTCTGGCTGTCGTCGGGCGCCGCCGCGCTCATCGTCGTCGGCCTTTCCTGGGCCACCGCCTTCGACCTCACGCCGCGGGATCATCGGCCCTACGCGGGCAGCAGTACCGGCAATTCGATGCTCGAGCTGATCGTGGCGCACAACGGCCTCGAGCGCTTCGTGCGCCCCGAGCCCCCACCGCGGGCGCAGACAAGGACGCCGCCGCCGGCGCCGCGCTACGAAGCTTACGAGGATATTCCTGCCGGCGCGCTCCGGCTCGCCCATCCGATGCTGGCCGGCCAGTTCGCCTGGGCGCTGCCACTCGCCTTGCTGGGCGCCGTGCTGGCGTGGCGGCGGCGGCGCGCTTCCGTGGTCCTTTGGGGCACCTGGGCATTGGCCTATGGCATCGTCTACAGCGCCGCCGGCGGCATTTTTCATCTCTATTACCTCGCGACGCTTGCGCCGCCGCTGGCTGCCCTTGCCGCCATCGGCGGCATCGAGCTGTGGCGCCGCGGCTCCCGGTATCTTGCGCTGGGCCTCGCGCTCACCGCGCTGTGGCAGGTCTATCTCGTCGGCATGACGCTGGGCTGGGACGCGACCTGGATCGGCTTTCCGGCGGTGGGCCTGCTGGCCGCGGCAGCCGTGCTGTGGCGCGAGAAGCGACCGCCGGCACTGATCGGCGGCGTGGCCTTGCTGGTCCTGCCCGTCGCGTGGGCTGCCAGCGCGATCTTCTCGCCGGGCAATCTCACCCTGCCGTCGGCCAGCCTGCCGCGCTGGCTCGGCCTCGACGACGGCCGCGGCCCGATCCTGTCACGCAACTACAGGGCGTTGACCGACGATCCCAGGCTGCGCACCTTCCTGCTGGAGCATCGCGGCAAGGCGCGCTTCCTCGTTGCAACGCCCGATGCCTTGCTGGCAGCACCCATCATCGTGCGCACCGGCGAGCCTGCCATGGCGTTCGGCGGCTTCCTCGGCAACGATCCGGTCATGAGCGTCGAAGCCTTCGCCAAGCGGGTCGAAAATGGCGACGTGCGCTTCGTCGTGCTGGGCACGGCGCGCCGCTCGCGCGGCTTCGAGACCTGGGTCCGCGCGCACGGCGTGCCGGTCGATCCCGCGCTGTGGCGCTCGCTGCCTGCGGAGCCGCACCGCTCGATCGTGCTCTACGACCTCAAGCCGCCGCGCTAACCTGGCAGCCTATCGCGCGCCGTATTATCCAGCACCGAGCGCTCTGGCGACCTGATAGGTGATGAGCGCCGCCACATAGGCCAGCGCCAGCATGTAGAAGAACGTCACCCACATCCATTTCCAGCTGCCGGTCTCGCGGCGGATGACGGCCAGGGTCGAGGCGCATTGCGGTGCGAACACGTACCAGGCGAGCAGCGCCAGCGCCGTGCCGAGGCTCCATTGACCGGCAATCACCTGGCCGATCTTGTCGGCGGCCTCTTCGCCGCCGCTGATGGCGTAGATGGTGCCGAGCGAACCGACCGCCACCTCGCGCGCCGCCATGCCGGGGATCAGGGCGACATTGATTTGCCAGTTGAAGCCGAGCGGTGCGGTCAGCGGCTGGATCGCCGAGCCGATCATGGCGGCCAGGCTGTAGCTGATGGCGGGTCCGGTGGCGCCTTCGGGCGGCTGCGGGAACGTCGCCAGCACCCAGATCAGCACCATCATGGCGAGGATGATGGTGCCGGCCCGCTTGATGAAGATCGCCGCGCGAGTCCACAGGCCGATGGCGAGGCTCTTCAGCTGCGGGATCTTGTAGTCCGGCAGTTCGAGCATGAAGGGCTCGCCCGGCGTGTCGCGCCAGATCAGGCGCTTGATCACGAACGACACGCTGAGCGCGCCTGCGATACCCGTCGCGTAAAGGCCGAACATCACCAGCCCCTGGAGGCCGACGAAGCCCCAGACCTCGCGGTCGGGGATGAAGGCGCCGATGATCAGCGTGTAGACCGGGATGCGCGCCGAGCAGGTCATCAGCGGCGCCACCAGGATGGTGGTGAGGCGGTCGCGCTTATCGTCGATCACGCGCGTGGCCATGATGCCCGGGATGGCGCAGGCGAAGGACGACAGCAGCGGAATGAAGGCGCGCCCATGCAGGCCGGCGCCGCCCATGATGCGGTCCATCAGGAACGCCGCGCGCGCCATGTAGCCCAGGTCCTCGAGCACCAGGATGAAGAAGAACAGAATCACGATCTGCGGCAGGAACACCAGCACGCTGCCGACGCCGCCGATCAGCCCGTCCTTGAGGAAGCTTTTGAGCAGGTCGGGCAGCGGTACCGTGTCGACGAGACTGCCCAGCCAGTGGAAGCCCGCCTCGATGGCATCCATGCCCGGCTGCGCCCAGGCGAACACCGCCTGGAACATGACGAACAGGATGGCGAGCAGGATAAGGAGCCCACCCACGGGATGCAGCAGCACCGCATCGGCCCGCGCCGTGCCGGCATCGCGCGCGCCGCTGCGGCGCACGACGGCGCGCAGCAGCCGGTCGGCCTCGTGCTGGCCGCTGCGCAGTTCGCCGGCATCGGGGGCGTGCCACGAGGCGGCGCCGGCCACCGGCAGGTTGGCGACGGCGCTGTCGATCTTGGCCAGCAAGGCATCGATGCCGCCGCGACGCACCGCGATCGAACTCACGACCGGCACGCCGAGCTCGTGTGCGAGACGGTCGGCGTCGATCTCGATGCCGCGCTTGCGCGCGATATCCATCATGTTGAGCGACAGCATCACCGGGCGGCCGACGCGCTTCAGCTCGAGCGCCAGGCGAAGCGCGAGGCGCAGGTTGGTGGCGTCGGCAACGCAGACGATCAGGTCGGGGGCGACTTCGCCCTCGAGCAGTCCGAGCACGGCATCGCGCGTGATCACCTCGTCGGGCGAACGCGCGCGCAGCGAATAGGTGCCGGGCAGGTCGACGATCTGCAGGGTACGGCCGGCCGGCGTGGTGAGCCGGCCGGTCTTCTTCTCGACCGTGACGCCGGGATAGTTGGCGACCTTCTGGCGGCCGCCGGTGAGGGCGTTGAACAACGCGGTCTTGCCGCAGTTGGGATTGCCGACCAGAGCGATCGTCGGCGTAGCGGTACTCATGCAGGTCCCTCGGCGCTCACCAGGACCGCCATGGCCTCGCGCCGGCGCAGCGCGATCGTGGCATGCGCCACCCGCACCGCGATCGGGTCGGCGCCGAACAGGCCCTGGTGCAGAAGCTCGACCTCGGCGCCCTCGACGAAACCCAGTTCGATCAGCCGGCGCTCCAGTTCGGGGCCGGGCAGGCCAAGGCCCGCGCCCTCCACGGAGAGCGCCTCGATGCGACCGCGAAAGCCCACACGTGCATCGCCTAGTGCTATGGTTGATTTGGAAGACATTGCGAGTAATTCGTAATAGCACTGGAAAAGGGGCTTTTCCAGCAGGGAGGTAGCGGCAAATGGCATCGATCGTTCTGGCGCATGGCGCCTGGTCCGCGGCGTGGGCCTGGAAGAAGATGCGGCCCCTCTTCCGGGCCGCCGGACACGATTTCTTCTCGCCGACCTACACCGGGCTCGGCGAACGCGCCCATCTCGCCCGGCCCGAGGTCGATCTCTCGACCCACATCCAGGACGTCACGGCGGTGCTGGAATTCGAGGACCTGACCGACGTCACCCTGCTCGGCCATTCCTACGGCGGCATGGTGGCGACCGGCGTCGCCGACAAGGCGCGCGAGCGTATTGCGCGCATCGTGTACATCGACGCCTTCGCGCCCAACAATGGTCAGAGCCTGTTCGACCTGGTGGGCCCGAAAGCCGAGGGCAACATGCGCGCAGGTGCTGCCAAGGACGGCGACGGCTGGCGGCTGCCCATCAATCCGATGCCACCCGACACCTCGCCCGAGGACGTGGCCTGGGCCAGTCCGCGCCGCCGGCCGCAGCCCATCCGCACCTTCGAGCAGAAGATCGAACTCACCTCCAAGGAACCGCCACCGCCACGCCACTATATATATGCAACGCGCAATGGACCGGGCGACGTGTTCCGCCAGTTCAGCACACGCGCCAAGAGCGAGGCCGGCTGGAAGTCGTACGAACTCGACTGCAGCCATAACCCGCACATTACCTGCCCCGACGCGCTGATGGCGCTGCTGACCCGGATCATGCCGAACACGTGGGCAGACAAATGAGGGCGGACAAATGAGGGCGGACAAATGAGCGACGCACTGGTCCACGACGTCCTGGGCCAGCTCGGCCGCCGCAAGCGCGCCGACGATCGGCTCACGCTCACCGGAAGCAACGATCCTGTATTCGTTACACCGTGGCGCATCGCCGAGACCGGCTCGGCGGCATTGGGCGCGATCGGCCTGGCGGTTTCCGACCTCTGGAGGCTGCGCACCGGCAAACCGCAGGCGGTGACGATCGATCGCCGCGCCGCCGCGGCGTCTCTGCGCTCCAATACCTATGTCCGCCGCAACGGCGAGAAGCCGGTGTCGTGGGATCCGCTGGCCGGCCACTATCCGACGCGCGATGGCCGGACCATGTTCCTGCACACCAACCATCCGCATCATCGCGCCGGCGCGCTCAGCATCTCGGGCGCCAAGGCGGAGACGCGCGAGGCGCTCGCCGAAGCGGTGGCCAAATGGGACGGGCTCGCCATCGAGGAGGCTATCGCGGCAGGCAATTGCGTCGGCGGCCTCGTGCGCAGCCGCGACGAATGGAACGCCCACCCGCACGGAATCGCCGTCGCCAAGCTGCCGCTGATCGACATGATCAAGATCGGCGAGGCGCCGCCTCGGGCTCTGCCAGA
The DNA here is from genome assembly GCA_945862125.1 of Reyranella massiliensis 521. GTDB lineage: Bacteria > Pseudomonadota > Alphaproteobacteria > Reyranellales > Reyranellaceae > Reyranella > Reyranella massiliensis_A. The sequence continues at coordinate 23,499 of CAMAYC010000026.1, read as the reverse complement.
AGGCGACCGGCCGCTGAGCGGGGTCCGCGTGCTGGATCTCACGCGCGTGCTGGCCGGCCCCACCTGCGGCCGCGTGCTGGCGGAGAATGGCGCCGAGGTCCTGCACATCGCCGCGCAGCACCTGCCCTACCAGACCGAAATCCTGATGGACACCGGACACGGCAAGCGCTGCGCCTGGCTCGACCTGCGCGAGCCGGCCGGTGTCGAAGCGCTGAACGGCCTGGTGCGCGAGGCCGATGTCTTCACGCAAGGCTATCGTCCGGGCACGCTGGCGGCGCGCGGCTTCTCGCCGGAGCGGCTGGCCGAGCTCAGGCCCGGCATCGTCTGCGTCAGCATCTGCGCCTACAGCCACGAAGGCCCCTGGTCCTCGCGCCGCGGCTTCGACTCGATCGTGCAGAACGTGACCGGCCTTTCGGCGACGCAAGGCACCCTGGAGCAGCCGCGCAACATGCCAGTGCAGGCAAACGACTACATCGCGGGCTACCTCGCGGCGCTGGGCGCCATGGTCGGTCTCGCCCGCCGTGTGGAAGAAGGCGGATCCTGGCTGGTGCGCGTCTCGCTGGTCCAGGTCGCGCACTGGATCGCGAGCCTCGGCACCGTCGATGCCTCGAAGGGAGCGGCCGAACTCAGCGACGACGAGCTGGCGGGCCTGATCACCGAGAGCGTCGGCCCGTTCGGCCGACTGAACCATCTCCGCCCGATCGTGCAGTTGAGCGAGACGCCCGCCTTCTACGCCCGCCCCGCCGAGCCGCTCGGCAGTTCGCCCGCCCGCTGGAGTTGATGAGCAAGGACATGCCCGACACCTTCGCCTCGCACATCGTCACCACCGTCGCCGACCTAGAAGCGCTCTACGGCCAGCCCGCCGAGGCCGCCACCGTGAAGGAAGTGGCGCGGATCACGCCGCACTACCGCGCCTACATCGAAGCCTCGCCGTTCGTGTCGCTCGCGACCTCGGGGCCGGAAGGACTCGACTGTTCGCCGCGCGGCGACAGGCCGGGATTCGTGCGCGTGCACGACGAGAAGACGTTGATGCTGCCCGACCGGCGCGGCAACAACCGGATCGATTCGCTGCGCAACATCGTGCGCGATCCCCGGGTGGCGCTGCTGTTCCTGATCCCGGGCGTGGGCAACACGCTCCGCGTCAACGGCCGCGCCCGGCTCAGCATCAAACCGGCGCTGCTCGACTCCTTCGCGGTCGAGGACAAGCCGCCGCGTTCGGTGATGGTGATGACCGTCGATGCCGTCTACTTCCAGTGCGCCCGCGCCCTGGTGCGCTCCGAACTGTGGAATCCGGCGCGGCATGTCGATCAGAAGAGCCTGCCCAGCGCCGGCCAGATCCTGGCGGCGCTGAGTCAGGACCGCGTCGGTGGCGAGACCTACGACCGCGAGTGGCCGGGCCGCGCCGCCAAAACCATGTGGTAGCGCGCCGCTAACGCGGCTTGATGGGCTCAACCTGGGCGCGGTCCACCGCCCTCTCAATGATGTGTCAGCTAATCAGTCACGCCGCCGCGAGTACTGGCAGACCATAGGTTTTTTGGTGCCGGGATCGACGCAGCGGCGCGCTAGTCTGCGGCCATACGCTTGATCGACGGAGACGAAGAAATGCTCCCCTCCCAACGCGCACTGTTCGATATCCCGCGCGACGTCTGTTTCCTGAACGCCGCCTCCTGGAGCCCGCTGCCGCTGGCCGTGCAGGAAGCCGGCCGCGCCGCGATCGGCCGCAAGGGCCAGCCATGGAAGCTCGAAGCGGGCTTCCAGTCGCAGCAGTATGAGCGCGCCCGCAAGGCCGCCGCCGCCCTGATCGGCGCTGACCCCGTCGACGCGGCGCTGATCCCCTCGGTCGGCTACGGCGTGGCGACTGCGGGCAAGGTGCTGGCGATCCCGCGCGGCAGCCGCGTGCTGGTGCTGAAGGACGACCACACCTCGCCGGTGCTGGAATGGATGAGCCGCGCCGAGGCCGGCGGCTTTACCGTCGAGCAGGTGGCGCAACCCGCCGACGGCGACTGGACCACATCCGTCATGGCCGCCATCGATCGCGGCGGCGCGGCCCCGCTGGCGCTGGTCTCGATCTCCTCCGTGCACTGGTCCGACGGCGGCGCCCTCGACATGGCGCGGATCGCCGCGGCCGCCCGCAAGCAGGGCGCGGCGCTGCTGGTCGACGCCACGCACGACGTCGGCGTGCGCAAGATCGACGTGAAGACACTCGATCCCGACTTCCTGATCTTCCCGACCTACAAGTGGGTGCTGGGACCCTATGGCCGCGCCTTCATGTATGTCGCCAAGCGCCGGCAGGGCGGCGTGCCGCTGGAGCAGACCGCCGGCGCCCGCCGCGCCGTGTCGGCCGAGGACACGCTCTATTTCCGCGACGTCTCCTACACCGACGGCGCCCGGCGCTACGACATGGGCGAGCGCGACCATTTCATCTCGATGGAGATGGCCGCCATCGGCATGGAGATGATGGCCGGCTGGGGCAACGAGCCGATCGTGGCGCGGCTTTCCATGCTTACCGATCGGCTGGCCGATGGCCTCGCCAACACCGGCGTCCAGGTCCTCGACAGGAAGCTGCGCGCACCGCACGTGCTCAGCCTGAAATTTCCCAAGGGCATGGCCACGGACCTGCCGCAGAAGCTCGCGGCGGAGAACGTCCATGCCGCACCGCGGCTCGGTCGCCTCAGGATCAGCCCGCACGTCTACAACGACGAGCAGGACGTCGATCGCTTCGTCGAGGTGTTCAAGAAGGTGGGTCTCTGAGCGACCTAACGTGCTAGCGTCTGCATCGTTGTCATCGATCATGGAAAGAGCCGCAATGAGCACGACCCGCCGAAGCGTCCTGATCGCAGGCCTCGCCCTTCCCTTCGCGGCTCACGCCCAGGCCAAGTTCCCCGACCGGCCGATCAAGATCATCGTGCCCTTCCCACCCGGCGGCGGCGTCGACATGACGGCCCGCCTGTTGATGGGGCCGCTCTCGAAGGAACTCGGCCAGCCGATCATCGTCGAGAACAAGGGCGGCGCCGGCGGCATCATCGGCGTCGAGGCGATGTCGCACGCCCCGCCCGATGGCTACACGCTGAGCCTCACCGGCGTCGGCACGCTCACTGCCGGACCGCACCTGCGCAAGATGCCCTACGACCCGATGGCGCTTTCGCAGATCACGCGACTGGTGCGCATGCCCTTCATCGTGGCCGTGCGCAACGACCTGCCGGCCAAGACGCTGCCCGAATTCATGGATCTCGCCAGGCGCCAGGAGATCCGCTGGGCCTCGGGCGGCATCGGCACCAGCCAGCATCTCGCGGGCGAACTGTTCACCCAGATGTCGGGCATAAAAATGATCCATGTGCCCTATCGCGGTACCGGGCCGGCGCTGAACGATCTCGCGGCCGGCATCGTCGACGCCTATTTCGGCGATCCCGCGACGCTCGGCCTGATCCGTGGCGGCAAGGCGCGGGCCATGGCTGTCACGTCGCTCGAGCGCTGGCCGGTGCTGCCCGAGACGCCGGCTCTCGCCGAGGCGGTGCCGGGCTACCAGGCCGAAAACTGGTATGGCATCGCGGCGCCTCCCAAGACGCCCGAGCCGGTCCTGGCCGTGCTGACGGCGGCGATCCTGAAGGTCATGGCCGATCCGGCCGTGAAGGCGAAGTTCGACGAGCAAGGCCTCCACCCCGCCACCCTGCCCCGCGCCGACTACATCGCCTACCTGCAGCGCGACCTGAAGACCTGGGGCGACGTCGTGGCCAAGGGCAACATCAAGATCAACGAGAACTGAGAATTATGTCCGCGCGTTTGGCCGTCGATATCGGCGGTACGTTCACCGATGTCGTCCTGGAGACGGCCGTTCCCGGACAAGCATCTCGGGCCCATTCCATCAAACTGCTGACCACGCCGGACGCGCCCGAGCGCGCGGTGCTGGACGGCGTGCGCGCCATCCTGGCCGAGGCCAAGGTGGCGGCGGCCGACGTCACCCTCGTGGTGCACGGCACGACGCTCGCCACCAACGCGCTGATCGAGCGCAAGGGTGCACGCACGGCACTGCTCACCACCGAGGGCTTCCGCGATTCGGTCGAGATGGCGTGGGAGCATCGCTTCGAGCAGTACGACATCTACATGGAGCGACCCGATCCGCTGGTGCCGCGCGACCTGCGCTTCGGCATCCCCGAGCGCGTGGCTTCAGACGGCGCCGTGCTGCTGGCGCTCGACGAGAAAGCCGTGCGGGCCGTCGCCATGGAACTGCGCCAGCGCAAGATCGAGGCGGTGGCCGTCTGCTTCCTGCACAGCTTCACCCACGAGGCGCACGAGCGCCGCGCCGGCCAGATCCTGGCCGAGGAACTGCCGGGTGTCGCCATCTCGCTCTCCTGCGAGGTTTGCCCGGAAATTCGCGAGTACGAGCGCACCTCGACCACCATCGCCAACGCCTATGTGCTGCCACGCATGGCAGGCTATCTCGGCCAGCTCGAGACCGACCTCAAGAAGGAAGGCATCGCCGGGCCCTTGCTGCTGATGATGTCGTCAGGCGGCATCACCACGGTCGACACGGCGCGGCGTTATCCGGTGCGGCTGGTCGAATCGGGCCCGGCCGGCGGCGCCATCCTGGCGCTCACGGTCGCGGCCGAAAATGCCGTCGCCAAGGCCGTCGCCTTCGACATGGGAGGCACCACGGCCAAGCTCACCCTGCTCGACGATCTCGAGTTGCAGCGCTCGCGCCAGTTCGAGGTCGCGCGCGCCTATCGCTTCGTGCAGGGCAGCGGCTTGCCCGTGCGCATTCCGGTGATCGAACTGGTCGAGATCGGCGCCGGCGGCGGCTCGATCGCCCGGCTCGATGCGCTGGGCCGCATCCAGGTCGGCCCCGATTCGGCCGGCAGTGTCCCGGGCCCGGCCTGCTACGGCAATGGCGGTACCGAACCCACCGTGACCGACGCGGACACCGCCCTCGGTCGGCTCGATCCCGCCCGCTTCGCTGGGGGCGCGCTGCCGCTCTATCCGGAGAAGGCAAAGGCTGCCTTGCAGGCCCTGGCTGACGCGCTGAAAACCGACGCGCAGGGCGCGGCGGCAGGCGTCGCGGAAATCGTCGACGAGACCATGGCGAGTGCCGCCCGCGTGCATGCCGTCGAAAACGGCAAGGACACCGCCGAGCGTACGCTGATCGCCTTTGGCGGCGCGGCGCCGCTCCATGCCGCCCGCCTGGCGCGCAAGCTCGGCATGAAGAAGGTCGTCGTCCCCGTGGGTGCCGGCGTCGGCTCGGCGTTCGGCTTCCTGCGCGCGCCCATCGCCTACGAGGTCGTGCGCACGCGCCATGTCCGGCTCGACATGTTCGACGCCAAGATGCTGAACGAATTGTTCGCCACGATGCGCCGCGAGGCCGAGGCCGTAGTGCGGCCGGCCGCGCCCGGCGAGGAGCTGGTGGAACAGCGTCACGCCTTCATGCGCTACCGCGGCCAGGGCCACGAGATCGCGGTGCCGCTGCCCAACACTGCCTTCGCCCCCGACGCCGCACCCGATCTGCGCCGCCGCTTCGAGGCGACATACGAGACGGTGTTCGGCCGCGCCATCCCCAAGCTCGAGGTCGAAGCGCTGACCTGGACGCTGTCGATCGCCACCGCGCGGCCGCTGCCCAAGCCCGCCAAGGATCCGGTCAGAATCGCGTCGCCGGCGCCCAGCGGCCATCGCCAGGTGCTGGACCCGGCAAGCGGCCGGCAGGAGAAGGCCGCGATCCACGAGCGCAACGCACTCAGGCCCGGCATGTCGCTCGACGGGCCGGCGCTGATCGTCGAGGATGGCACCACCACCGTCGTGCCGCAGGGCTTTAGCGCCCACATCAATGCCGTAGGCCAGATCGTCCTGGAGGACATCGTATGAGCACGCCTGCTGATATCCGCCTGCAAGTGATGTGGAACCGGCTGCTGTCGGTGGTCGAGGAACAGGCGCGCGCCCTGGTGCGGACCGCCTTCTCGACCAGCGCCCGCGAGGCCGGCGACATCTCGGCTGGCGTCTTCGATCTCGAGGGCCAGATGCTGGCGCAGGCCGTCACCGGCACGCCGGGCCACGTGAATTCGATGGCGCGCAGCGTCATCCACTTCATCCGCGAGTTCCCGGTCGAGACCATGAAGCCGGGCGACGCCTACATCACCAACGATCCGTGGAAGGGCACCGGCCATCTCTACGACATCGTCGTCACCTCGCCCGCCTTCCACGACGGCAAGCTGGTGGCGCTGTTCTCCTGCACCACGCACGTGGTCGACATCGGCGGGCTGGGGCAATCGCCCGACGGGCGGCAGGTGTTCCACGAGGGCCTGTTCCTGCCGCTGCTTCAATTGATGCGCGAGGGCACGATCGACGAGAGCGTGATGCGCATCGTGCGCGCCAACGTGCGCGAGCCGGTGCAGGTCGAGGGCGACATCCATGCGCTGATCGGCTGCAACGGCATCGGCGAACGACGTCTGTCCAACATGATGGCCGAGCACGGCATCTCCTCGCTCGACGAGCTCGGCAACCACATCATCGAGAAGAGCCGCGCCGGCATGGTCGCCGCCATCGGCAAGCTGCCGCGCGGCACCTGGAAGGGCCACATGCGGATCGACGGCTACGACGCGCCGATCGACCTGCATGCCGCGGTCTCGATCCATGCCGACCACATCGCCGTCGACTATGCCGGCACTTCGGGCTCGTCGATCTACGGCATCAATTCGCCGATGTGCTACACCGAGGCCTACACCGCCTTCGGCATCAAGTGCGTCGTGGCGCCGACCATTCCCAACAATGCCGGCACGCTCGATTCGATCCTGGTGACGGCGCCTGAGAACACCATCGTCAATGCGCTGTTTCCGGCCGCGGTGAACGCGCGCAGCACCATCGGCCACATGCTGCCCGACGTCTGCTTCGACGCGCTCCACCAGGTGATCCCGGGCCAAGTGCCGGCCGAGGGCACCTCCAACCTGTGGAACCTGAAGCTCGGCGCGGGCCACGGCATGACCGGTACCATCGGCAACAGCCGACCCTTCATGGTGACGACCTTCCATTCCGGCGGCACCGGCGCGCGGCCGACGCTCGACGGGCTCTCGGCCACACCCTTTCCATCGGGCGTGCGCAACGTGCCGGTCGAAATCACAGAGACCATCGCACCCGTGGTGGTGTGGAAGAAGGAATACCGCCAGGATTCCGGCGGCGCCGGCCAGCATCGCGGCGGCCTCGGCCAGGTGATGGAGGTCGAGCATCGCGAGGGCGCGGCCTTCGGCATCTTCGCCACCTTCGAGCGGGTAAAACATCCGGCGCGCGGCCGCGACGGCGGCAAGCCGGGCAGCAACGGCCGGCTCTCGCTGGCTTCAGGCCAGGAGCTCCGCGCCAAGGGCTTCCAGACCATCCCGGCCGGCGAGCGGCTGGTGGTCGAGATGCCGGGCGGCGGCGGCTTCGGCGACCCCGCCAAGCGCGACCGTGCCAAGGTCGAGCGCGACGTGCGGCTGGGGCTGGTCAGCAAGGAGCAGGCGAAGGCTGCGTACGGGGTCGAGGGGGATTGACCGGCTTGACAGGTCATTTCCTATACAGTAGGAAATAGCCGTTTCGATCACGACTCTCAAGACATCAATGCTGCCATCCCGACCGAAGTGAGGGATGACACTGATCTTCGAGACGACGACGGGAAACCGGGCGACGTGAAACGAGTCATTTGGCGTCCAACGGGACGACACGGCCCAACAGGACATTTGGCAGGAAAATCAGCAGGTTGAAGGCCGAGACATAGCGACCGGACCGACGTAAAGGCGTGTCCAACTGACTCGGCAGCCATGACGAGAACGACGGGCAAAAAAGACGGCGGACCTGTAGCATCCCCGCCAAGAAATGAACGAAAGACCAACGAGGAAACGACGATGTGGCAACCCAACGAGCGCTACCCCGATCCGGCTGTGCGCGTGCTCGATCCGTCCTTCGCCCAGTATCGCCTGGCCCTGGCGTCGGTCGAACGGCTCTACACCGGCTGCCGTTGGGCCGAGGGTCCGGTCTATTTCGGCGACGGCCGCTATCTCTTGTGGAGCGACATTCCCAACAACCGCGTGCTGCGCTGGGACGAGGAGAGCGGCGCGGTCTCGGTGTTCCGCAAACCGTCGAACAACGCCAACGGCCACACCCGCGACCGCCGCGGCCGGCTGATCGCCTGCGAGCACGATGCACGGCGGGTCGTGCGTTTCGAGTATGACGGCGCCATCACGGTGTTGGCCGATTCCTACAACGGCAAGCCGCTCAACTCGCCCAACGACGTCGTCGTGAAGTCCGACGGCTCGGTGTGGTTCAGCGATCCGACCTTCGGCATCCTGGGCTACTACGAGGGCCACAAGGCGCCGAGCGAGAACAAGCCCGCCGTCTATCGCCTCGATCCGGCGACCGGCAAGCTCACGGTGATGGCCGACGACATTCCGGGGCCCAATGGCCTCGCCTTCTCGCCCGACGAAAAGAAGCTCTATGTCGTGGCGTCGCGCGCCGAGCCGCACCGCACGATCGTAAGCTACGACGTCACCGCTGACGGGCTGAAGATGAGCGGCGGCAAGGTGCTGATCGATGCCGGGCCGGGCGGCTCGCCCGACGGCTTCCGCGTCGATGTCGACGGCAACCTGTGGTGCGGCTGGGGCATGGGCAAGGCCGAGCTCGATGGCGTGCGCGTCTTCAACCAGCACGGCAAGCCGATCGGCCACATCGACCTGCCCGAGCGGTGCGCCAACCTGTGCTTCGGCGGCCGCCATCGCAACCGCCTGTTCATGACGGCCAGCCATTCGCTCTATGCGCTCTATGTGAACACCCAGGGCGCGGCCGGCGGCTGATCGACTGATGCCCGGTGTCGATTCGACTTATTCGTGGTGGCGCCTTGTCGCCAGCGTGACGCTGAGCACGGTGGGCGGCATCGGCATGTGGTGCCTGGTGGTGGCCCTGCCCGCGCTCCAGCACGATCTCGGCGTCAGCCGGGCGGACATCTCCTTCGCCTACACCATGAACACGCTGGGCTTCTTCGCCGGCGGCGTGACCTGGGGATACGTGGTCGACAGGCGCGGCATCGTCGTCACGGCGATCCTGAGCGCGATCGGCCTGGCGGCGGGCTTTGCGCTCGCGTCGACCGCGCCCTCGCTCACGCTGGTCGCTGCAGCGCAGGCCCTGATCGGCTTCGGCGCAGCGGCAACCTTCGCCCCGCTGGTTGCCGATATCTCGCACTGGTTCGAGAAGCGCCGCGGCGTGGCCGTCGCCGTCGCGGCCTCGGGCAATTATCTCGCCGGCGCCGTCTGGCCGCCGATCATCGAACTGCTCATTCGCGACCATGGCTGGCGCGCCACCTATTGGGTCGCCGCCGCGCTCTGTCTGGTAACCATGGTGCCATTGGCCCTGACGCTTCGCCGTAAGCCGCCACAGCATCACACGGCGAGCGGCGAGAGCACGGCAGGGGTCGCGCCCTACTCGCCACGGTCGCTCGGGCTTTCGCCGAATGCCCTGCAGGCGGTCCTCATCGTGGCCGGCATCGGCTGCTGCGTCGCCATGTCGATGCCCCAGGTGCATATCGTGGCCTACTGCGCCGATCTCGGCTACGGCACGGCGAGTGGCGCCACCATGCTGTCGCTGATGCTGGGCTTCGGCATCGTGAGCCGCATCGCCTCGGGGTGGATCGCCGACAAGGTCGGCGGCGTAAAAACCCTTCTGCTCGGCTCGACGCTGCAGTGCGTCGCGCTCGTGGTCTACATGATCGACGATTCTCTCAATTCGCTCTACCTGGCGTCGGCGCTGTTCGGCCTGTTCCAGGGCGGCATCGTGCCGTCCTACGCCATCATCGTGCGCGAGTACTTCCCGCCCAAGGAGGCGGGATTCCGCGTCAGCCTCGCCATCTCTTCGACCCTGATCGGCATGGCGCTGGGCGGCTGGATGGGCGGCGTGCTGTTCGACATGACCGGCTCCTACCGGGCCGCCTTCATCAACGGCATCGCCTGGAATCTTCTGAATGGCGCTGTGGCATGGTGGCTCCTGATGCGGCAAGCACGTCGCAACGTCTACGCTTGAGGTTCTGACATGCGCATCACCGCCGTCCGCGACATCGTCTCGCCGATCCGTTCCAACATCGCCAACGCCTACATCGACTTCAGCCAGATGACGGCGAGCGTGGTGGCAGTCGAGACCGACCGCATCGTCGACGGCAAGGCGGTGGTGGGCTACGGCTTCAACTCCAACGGCCGTTACGCCCAGCACGGACTCCTGGGCGAGCGGTTCATTCCGCGCCTGAAAGCCGCCAAGCCCGACTCCCTGCTCGATGGCGAGGGCTTCATTGATCCGGCGAAATGCTGGGCCGCCATGATGGCCAACGAGAAACCCGGCGGTCACGGCGAGCGTTCGGTGGCGGTGGGCGTGCTCGACATGGCGTTGTGGGATGCGCTGGCCAAGGCCAAGCGCGTGCCGCTGTGGAAGCTCTTGGCCGACCGCTACAACGGCGGCGCGCACGACGACAAGGCCTGGGTCTATGCCGCCGGCGGCTACTACTATCCCGGCAAGGGCCTCGAGGCGCTGCAGGACGAGATGAAGCACTATCTCGGCCTCGGCTACTCCTGCGTGAAGATGAAGGTGGGCGGCGTGCCGCTGGCCGAGGATCTGGCGCGCATCGAGGCGGTGCTGAAGATCGTGGGCGCTGGCGAGCGTCTCGCGGTCGACGTCAATGGCAAGTTCGACCTCATCACCGCCATCGAATTCGGCAAGGCGATCCGGGGCTACGGATTGCGCTGGTACGAGGAGCCGCTCGATCCGCTCGACTATCTCGCACACGCCGCACTCGCCACCGAGTACGCGCCGCCGCTCGCCACCGGCGAGAACCTGTTCTCGATGCAGGACGCCCGCAACCTGGTGCGCCACGGCGGCCTCAGGCCCGATCGCGACATCCTGCAATACGACCCGGCGCTCAGCTACGGGCTGGTCGAGTATCTGCGTACGCTCGAGATGCTGAAGGCACACGGCTGGTCGCCCCGGCGTTGCGTGCCGCACGGCGGCCACCAGTTCGCGCTCAACATCGCCGTCGGCCTGCAGTGCGGCGGCAACGAGTCGTATCCTCAGGTGTTCGCGCCGTTCGGCGGTTTCGCCGACGACTGCCCGGTCGTCGACGGCCGCGTGGCGCTGCCCGACGCGCCCGGCATCGGCTTCGAACGCAAGGCCGATCTCTGGGCGGTCATGAAGACCGCGTAAGGCAGCGTCCCGACCTTAGCCGCGGAAGTTGTCCCAGCCGCCGCCGTGGGTCTGATACCTGCCGTCCTGCGGGGTGCCCGTCTGGCACGCCGCCAGCACGACCACGATCATCGCGAGTATTATCGATCGAAGCGTCATCATGGGGTCGATATTAGGTCCGATTACTCGGGCTTCAACAGGCCCAGCCTCAACAGCTCGGACACATTTGCTTCATCGGCCTTGAGGGCTGCCGTGAACTGCTCGGGAGTCGAGGGGCGGACGATGGCGCCCAGATCGCGCAAGCGCTTGTTCGCCGTCTCGTCCTTGAGGCCGGCCACGACGCCTTCGTTCAGGCGGGCGATCACTGGCTTGGGCGTATCGACATGGGCGAACACGCCGGCAGTCGTGGCGCCGTCGAACGGCTTGATGCCGAGATCGCCCATGGTCGGCACGTCGGGCAACTCGGGGATCCGCTCCAGTCCGAAGCTCGCCAGCGGGCGGAGCTTGCCGGACTTGATGTGCGGCATCGAGCTGGTGAGCTGGTCGGCAAAGCTGTCGACAGTGCCGGCCAGCAGATCGGCGATGCCGGGGCCCGAGCCGCGATAGGGGATGATGTTGAACTTCAGATTGTCGTTGAGCTGCAGGCGCAGGATGGAGACATGGTTGGTGGTGCCATTGCCGGAATGGCCGATGCTGACCGTGCCCGGCTTGGCCTTGGCTTCCGCCAGCAGGCTCTTCATGTCGGGAAAGCGGCTGTCGGCCCGCACCACCACCAGGGTCGGCACCGTGGTGAGGATGCTGACCGGGGCGAACTGCGACAGCATCTCCTTCTTGCCGGCGAAGATCGGCGCCACGTAGCCCACGGTGAAGCTTGCCATGACGAGGGTGTAGCCATCGGCCGGCGCGTTGTAGGCAAGCTCGAGCCCGACCACGCCGCCCGCCCCGGGCTTGTTGTCGATCAGGATGCTCTGTCCGAGCTGACGTCCCATCGGCTCGGCCACGATGCGCGAGGTGACGTCGTAATTGCCGCCGGGCGCGAACGGAATGATCCAGCGGATCTGCTTGGTGGGGAAGGTCTGGGCGGCGGCAGCCCTGCCGATCAGTGCTGTCGCCAATCCGGCGCCGATCAACGTCCGGCGTTCGATGCGCTTCATTTTGCTGTCGCTCCCTGCAGGCTAGTCCGGCGGACAGTATGCACCGGTTTCCGCCCAGGCGCGCATCACGCCTCCGAAAGAGGCCTGCGTGCCGGGCGCCGGCGCGCGCCCACCGCCGGGCGCCCAGGCCCAGCCGACCAGCGTGTCCTCGCTCATGTGACGCAGGAGAGCCGGCATATCGAGGCCGCCGTTGCGTGAGGGGTCCTTGAGCTGCCGGCAAATCTCGCCCAGAGAGCGGCCCTGCCAAGCCATCGAAACGGGTGCCAGATGCCATTTCGGATGGCCAGGAACGCCCGAGGGCTCGTAGTTGGCGACTTGATGACAGGCGCTGCACGGCAGCCCGGCCACCCCATGGCCGCCCGGCCCGCGCACCACCCTGGGATTGTGCGGCCGCATCGTATCGGTCTGGCTGGGACGATCTCCGGCGGGATGGCAGTTGAGACAGCGCGGATGCTGCAGGACCTTGCCCGCCTCGCGGAACAGCTCGATCGAGCGCGTCGCCTGATCGGGGTCCTGTGGCTGACCGACGGCTGGAAAGGCCAGGAGGCCGGCGAGGGTCGCGGCGACGACGGACACTCGGACCAAACGCATCAACCTCTCCAACGAGCAGCAGTACGATTATGACTACGTCCGAGAGAGGCGAAGGTTGCCGCGCCGCGCGGCTCAGCGGTAGACGAGGACCGGCATCGTGCTGTGGGTCAGCACTTTCGTCGTCTCGCTACCGAGCACGAGCGCGGAGATGCCCCGCCGGCCGTGTGACGCCATGGCGATCAGATCGCAGCCCTTGCCTGCCGCCGTCTCGATGATCGCCTGATAGGGATGATCATGGTCGACCTGGACGGTGTCACACGGCACGCCAGCCGCCTTGGCCTTGGCCGCGGCTTCTCCGAGATGGCGTGCCGCCTGTTCCTTGGCATGCTGGTGATAACGGTTCTGCTGTTCGGTGAGCTGGACCATCGCCATCATCACGATGGGCGCGGGCTCGATGGTCATCAGCACGGTGACCTTGGCGCCCGTCTCGCGGGCGAGCGTCAGGCTCTTGTCGAGTGCCGCCACCGACAACTCGGTGCCGTCGACCGGAATGAGAATGTGCTTGAACATCTGATTGTTCTCCTGGGCAGACCGACTCGGATTCTGTTGTCCGATCGTTAGAGATACACGGCCTTCATCGCCGCCTCGGGATAGCGCATGCCTGCCGCCGCGCCGGGCGGCAGGGCGGCCGAGAGCTGGGCCACCTCGTCGGCCGACAGGGCGACATCGAGCGCCGCCAGATTCTCGTCGACCCGGGCCGAGTGCTTGGTGCCCGGAATGGGCACGATGTCGTCACCCTGCGCCAGCAACCAGGCGAGCGCCACCTGCCCTGGCTTGCAGCCCTTGCTTTGGGCCATCGCCTCGATCGCGGCAACCATTGCCAGGTTGCGCGCAAGATTGTCGCCCGCGAAGCGCGGATGCCGGCTGCGGCCATCGCCCTCGGGAATGTCGGTGGCCTGGCGCACTGCGCCGGTCAGCAGGCTGCGGCCGAGCGGCGAGTAGGCGACAAAGGAGATGCCGAGCGCGCGCGTGGTCTTGAGCGTCTCCTCGGCATCGACCCGGAAGAGCAGGGAATATTCACTCTGTACCGCAGCGATCGGATGGGCCGCATGCGCCCGGCGGATCGTCTCGGGCTTCGCCTCGCTCAACCCCAGCGCCCTCACCTTACCCGCCTTCACGAGATCGGCCATCGCACCGACCGTTTCCTCGATCGCCACCGAGGGATCGACGCGATGCTGATAGTAAAGATCGATCACCTCGACTCCCAGCCGCTTGAGACTCGCCTCGCAGGCCGCCTTCACATACTCCGGCCGGCCATCGACACCGTTGGCGCCGCCGGGCTGCTGCGTCTGGCCGAACTTGGTGGCGAGGATCGCCTGATTGCGGCGGCTTCCCGCCAGCGCCTTGCCCAGCAGGCTCTCGTTGTGACCCCAGCCATACATGTCGGAACTGTCGAGCAGCGTGACGCCACGGTCGAGCGCATGATGGATGACGCGGATCGCCTCGAGGTCGTCGCTCTTGCCGTAGGCGCCGGAGAACGACATCAAGCCGAGCCCGACTGGGAACACCGAAAGATCGCTGCGGCCCAGTTGGCGGTGTTTGGCCGCAATGGCTGTCACGATCCCCTCCCTCAGCCGTAGACGAAGGTGCGGTCGTCGAGATCGATCGCCGGCCACACGTCTTTCTCGGTCCAGTAATCCTGGGTGTGCTGCCACTCGGGCTTGTCGCCGCGCTTGGGCAGCAGGTGCATGCCGCGCATGAGATAGCCCGGATTGAAGTTGTCCGGGTCGATCCACGGCAACAGGGGCATGTCCTTGTCTTCGGGACGGAGTGCCACCGCGACCTTCTTCGCTTGCCTCTCCTTCATGTGCGTCAGCAGTCGGCACACGAAGTCGGCAACCAGGTCGGCGCGGAGCGTCCAACTGGCCCGGAAGTAGCCGAACACCCACACCATGTTGGGCACGCCCGTGAACATCATGCCGCGGTAGGTGACCGTGTCGGCAAAGTCCAGCGGCTTGCCATCGATCGCGAACTCGATGTCGCCCAGCACGTTCAGATTGAAGCCCGTGGCAGTGACGATGATATCCGCCTCAAGGTCTTTGCCCGACTTCAGATGGATTCCGGTCTCGGTGAAGCGCTCGATTTCGTCGGTGACGACCGAGGCGTGACCGGCACGGATACCTTTGAACAGGTCGCCGTCAGGAACGAAGGCGATACGCTGCCGCCACGGCCGATAGGTCGGCGTGAAATGCGTGTCCATGTCGTAGTCCGGACCGAGGTGGGCGCGCACGCCGCCCAGCAGCTCCTTCGCCACGACCTCGGGCTCCTCGAACGCCCGGCGCGTGAACACCGACTGATCGTGCAGGATCTTGCGGCGCACGATCTCGTGGATCCAGTTTTCGTCGATCTGCAACCGGCGCAGCGTATCGGCGAGATCGTCGGCGTTGCGGGCAGCCCTGAAAAATGTCGGCGAGCGCTGTAGCAGGGTGACATGGCCGCACTTGTCCGCGATCGCGGGCACGAGCGTTGCCGCGGTCGCGCCGGAGCCGATAACGACGACCTTCTTGCCCGCGTACTCGAGATCCTCCGGCCAGGTCTGCGGATGGACGATCCGGCCCTTGAAGCTTTCCATGCCCGCCCATTCGGGTGTGTAGCCCTCGGAGTGCCGGTAGTAACCCTGGCACATCCAGAGGAAGTTCGCCGTGAACCGAACGTCTTGGCCGGTGTCGGCGCGCGTGGCCTCGATCGTCCAGCGATTCTCCGCGCTCGACCAGCGCGCCGAGGAAATCCTGTGGCCGTATCGGATATGCCGGCCGAGGTCGTTCTCCTCGATGACCTCGCCCATGTAGGCCAGGATCTCCGCGGCGGTCGCGATCGGCGCGCTGGTCCAAGGCTTGAAACGATAGCCGAAGGTATAGAGGTCACTGTCGGAGCGGATACCGGGATAGCGATGGGTGAGCCAGGTGCCGCCGAAGCTCTCCTGCGACTCGAGGACGACGAAGCTCGTGCCAGGAAGCTGCTTGGTGAGGTGATAGGCGCCGCCAACGCCGGAGATGCCGGCGCCTACGATCAGGACGTCGAAATGCTCGGCGGTCAGGCCGGCGGTTGCAGAAAGGGTCGCTGTATCGGGCATGGGCTCAGATCTTCGTTTGGGGACGACGATCCTAGCGGCAGGCCTAGGTCTTGCACGACAATATTCCGTAAAGACGCTTACCCTGGATCGGCTCCGTCACGACCTTGTCTGGCGGCCGCACCGACTCTTGCCACGCCGCGAGCAGCCTGCGGTATGGGCACCGGTCGAGTAGTGCCGATTGGCATATTCAATCTGCGACGCACTCAGGTCGATGCCGAGGGCCTCAATGTTGTCGAGGTAGTTTCCAATGAAGGTGCCCGGCCCGCATCCGATATCGAGATGCTTCCCGGACCGGGGCAGACCGGCTGCGACCGACCGAAATTTCAGGTCGTGCCAGCAATAGCGGACGCCGCCCCTCCGACGATAGATATCGTCGTAAGAGCCTGCGGGGATCTCTTCTTCATAGTTGTAGGAGGCGCTCTTCATCAATTCTTCGCCTCGATGACCGACCGCCATGGGCAGCTCGCAGAAGCTTCGACAGTGATGTTCCCACAAGGCAGAAGCGGGGAATAGCTGTCGTCGAGGGCAGGACGACCTGCCGGCGCACTATGACCAACATGGAAATGGCGGAGGGAAAGGACCTGCCAGCAAACTCTCTCCGCTTAGCGGTGCGGGGCGCTGCGGGAGGCTGCGAGCCCAGCGCGCCTCGCTCGGCGTCCGACAGCTTCATCCGACCGTTCAGCTGGGCCTTCATAATGCGGTTCTCGGCCGCCAGATATTCGTTCCGAGCCAGCGGATCCTGGTCCACCGTCCCCGTCACGTAGGCCAGGATGCGTGCCCAATCCATACCCCCCCCTGCCCCGACCCTCTACGACGCGTGTCGGCCGTTCGGACACTTTTAAGGGAACACCTCCGGCACTGCTATGCTAACCACGCTTGGGCGTTGGGCTTCCGGCCGTTCGAGTTTTTTGACCTAACGCCCATCTGCTCTCGTTCCGGGTCCGCAGCCGCGCGCGCTGGAACTCGAGTTCGTCGCCTTGCGACATCAGGTGACCGTCCTGCGCCGGCAACGCCCTGGTCGGCGCCATCTCTTCGAGCGCCGCGCGGCCTGAACTTTTTGCGGTGACTGAACCTGCATCGCCGTCGCCGTCCTGGATGCGCGCTTGCTGCTGGTCCCGCGTGCCCCTGCGAGGCGCTCCTGGATGTGCCGTTCAGGCGGGAAATATTATGGGCCGCGTGGCGCGTTCAGGATCGGCACGATCTCGGCGTCTCAGACCTCGGCCAGAGGATCGGGCCGCCGCCGGCCGCGCCGAGCCTTCTTCTGCGACGGCAATCGTGGATCAGCCTCGATCCGGTAGCCGGTTGCCCGCGAGAGGCCAGATTTGGCAACCGCGGTGTCGACAGTGTCAGTGGTTGGTCGGAAACTCATGTACAGCCTCATCTGGTGGTCGGTGACGTAGAGGCCGGGCAAATGCTGATCCCTCGAGCATTGAGACGAATCAGCAGCTTCACCCGGTCGCTCGTAACCGCCAGACGAGTTTTAGAAAAATCGCCGCCGGGGTGGACTACCTCCGGTCGGGCTTAAGCCCTCCCTTCGTCAGCCCACCCCGGCGCAGTCTCACCCTGATTGACGCTGTGTCTCTCCTTGATTGTCGCGCCGCACCTGGCGCATCCACCCCGCTGGTGTCCGCAGCCACAGCCCTTTAAAAGCGACTTCTCGAGCCGCGAAGTTGGTGTCAGGCCAATCAGGATCCAGGACAATGAACGTCGAAAGCCTTACCCCGGACGCAGACCTCGACGTCAGCGATCCCCTCCTCTTCGAGCAAGATATTTGGGGGCCGCGTTTCAGGCTGCTTCGCCGCGAGCGGCCCGTGAATTACTGCCACGCCAGCCCTTACGGGCCCTACTGGTCCATCACGCGTTTCGAGGACGTGCAGGAAGTTGAACTGGATCACTTGGTCTTTTCCTCCGACTCGTCCCGGGGCGGTATCCGAATCGACAACCGGTTGCGCGACAGCTTCATTTCCAGAGATCCGCCGAGGCATACGATCGAGCGCCGCACCATCGCGCCGGTCGCGGCCCCGACCAACCTGGCGAGCTACGAGATCGCCATCCGGGAGAGGACGCGGCAGGTCCTGTCCGAGCTCCCGCGCGGCGAGACCTTCGACTGGGTCGACCGGGTTTCCGCCGAGCTCACTGTCACGATGCTTGCAACGCTGTTCGACTTTCCGCTGGCCGAGCGCCGTACCCTGGCGTTCTGGTCTGATGCGCTGGTGTGCGACTACTCCGCGCCGAACGCGCCCGTGACGTCCGACGCGGCGCGCGAGAAGGTCCTGCACGAAATGGCCGGCGCCTTCTCCGAGCTTTGGCGCGAACGGGCCTCGCAGGAACCCAAGCCCGATCTCATCTCGATGATGGCCCACAACCCGGCGATGCAGGGTATGTCGGAAAACCAGTACATCGGAAACCTGGTTCTCCTCCTCGTGGGCGGTTACGACACGACGCGCAACTCGATGTCCGGGGGTGTCCTGGCACTCTCGGACAACCCCGACCAGCACAAAAAGGTCGCCGCGCAGACGTCCCTGATCCCTAGCCTCGTCGGCGAGATCATTCGCTACCAGACACCGATCATACACATGTGCCGGACGGCGACCCGCGACGTCGAGTTCCGGGGGCAGAAGATAAGGGGGAACGACCGCGTCGTCCTCTGGTATGTGTCGGCCAACCGGGACGAAACCGTCATCGCCGACCCGGACCGCTTCATCGTCGGCCGGCCGAAGCCGCACAAGCACCTTTCCTTCGGTGCCGGCATTCACCGGTGCGTTGGGGACCGGCTTGCAACGCTCCAGCTTCGGATCCTGTGGGAAGAGATTCTCGCACAGAAGCTCGTGATCGACGTCGCGGGCACGCCCGAGCGGCAGTACTCAAACTTCATCCGTGGCTTCGATCGCCTGCCCGTGGAGATCCGCCGCTGAACGCGGGACCGCCGTTTACGGGCCCTTGGTTGAGGCGCTCCTGCCGACGATGACATAGGCCGTGACGAGCGCGGCGATGCCAAACAGGATGGCCCCGGCGGCATTGCCGGCGAGGAGCCCCTCCGCTCCGCCGATCCTCGCGCCGACGAAGGCGAAGGGGATGGTTCCGAGCGATGCCCGCCCCCAGCTGAAAGCCAGGGACAGCCTGGGATGTCCCAGGTTGTTGAACGCTGCATTCGCGAGAAACTGGGCCCCGACGAAAGCCCAGCTGATGGCGATGAAATTGCAGAAGAAGACGACGATCTCGCCGGTCCTTCCCACCGCGTTGAAGAGGGTTGCGATCTCGGCACTGAACAGGAAGAGGACGGACGACACGCAGAGTGCGTAGAAGCTCGACAGAACGAGGCTGATGTCGAGCGTTTTCCGGATCCGACTGTGCTCTCGCGCGCCGGCGTTCTGGCCGATGATCGGGCCCACCGCACCCTGGAGCGCGAAGATGATGGCATAGGCCACTGGGATCAGGCGGCAGACGATCGCGAACCCCGCGACCGCCTCGTTGCCGAAGCCCGCCATGAGGTACATCAGGTACGAATTCGCGAAAGGCATCGTGAGCTGGCTGAGGATCGCCGGGTAGGCGATTGCCCAGAATGGCCGGAAGCTCTCTCGCAGGTCAGCCGTGCCCACCGGGACCAGACAGCGATGAGCCTTCACCAGGTATCGGAAGCCGAGCGAAGACGAGGCGAGGAAGCCTAGCGTAGTCGCGATCGCAGCACCCTGGATACCCATTCCCAGGACCAGGATGAGCAGCGGGTCCAGGCAGAGTGTCACTACAGCGGCCACAAGCGTGAGCGACATCGCGCGCCTGGCGTCGCCGAGCCCCCTAAGGATTCCCGCGCAGCAGAGCTCCCCGGCCGCGAGCACGTAGCCGGGCGACAGGGTCCAGAGGAAGACGAGCGCCAGCCTCTTTGCCTCGCCTTGGGCCCCGAGCAGGGACAGGAACGCATCGGCCCCTAATACAATCACGACGGTGAGCATGGCGGCGAGCCCGAGACCGAACGCCAACGAACAGCTTGCGAGTTTCCGAGCGCGATCGAGGTCTCCCGCCCCGACGTTCCTGGCCACCAGCACCGCGGCCGCGATGCTGCTGCCGATGGCGACCCCGATATTGAGCAAGACAAGCGTCCCGGCGTAGCCGATCGCCGCAGTGACGGCCGTGTTCTTCAGCAACGACAGGAAGAATAAGTCGGTAAGGTCCACGAGGAAGACCGCCGTCATGCCGACCGCGCCGGTCGACGCCATGACCAGGACGTGGCGCGCTAGCGAGCCGGACACGAACGGCGCCTTCTCCGTGGTTGAGGCCTCGGCATTCATGTCAGCAACAGTCCCGGCAATACGGCCTGCCCCGAGTCCCGACGCGGCGGGATGATGTCGCGCTCACGCAAAGGTCGAGGCGAAGGGCCGCTCCAGCAGGCTCGGGTCCTTCAGGTGACGCTCGAGGTGATGCAGGAAATGCCCGATGTGGTAGCCATCGGTCAGGCCATGGTGGTTCTGGAGCGCCAGCGCGGCCTTGGTGGACGCGCCATCCTTGTACATCTTACCAATCCCGAAAACGGGAACCGAGGCGAACTTGCTGGTGTAGGGGAACTGCAACGAGGTAAAGCTGTTCCAAGGATTGTTGGTGATGAAGATCTGACCCTGGTTGCCCGAACCGACATTCTGTTCGAGCCCCTTTGCGGCCCGCTCCAGGATTTCGAGATTGGCGGCGTAGTCCTCCACGAAGTTGTCCGTGAAAACACCCTTCGAGAAATAAAGCAACTTGTCCTCGGAGAGGATGGTGAAGGACGGGATGATCTTCTTAAATTCGACCAGCACGCCATCTTGGATGCGATGGCGCAGTTCCGGCACGTGGTTCACGGCGCGCGTGATGATCATACCAATCGTCAGAGAGAATCGGTATCCATGCCCCTTCGCGTAGGATTGCAGCTGGGTGATGTCGAGCTGCACCGTCCGCGTTGTCACGGGAATCTCAAAGGTAAGGAAGTGTTCGTAAAGGTCGCGGCGTGGATAGGTCGAAAGGTCGATCGGCGCGGCCACGGGCCACTCAAACGCTGTCATGTCTTCTCCCAGGCGCCGTTGCATCCATTTTGACTTAAACCTCGGGATATTGATCCATCTTGGCTGATTCACCGAGGCATCTGAGTTTATGGTATGACGATGTGCTAGTGTGTCAAGAAGCACGGTGCGCTGTGCTCTGTTCGTGCACAACACCCGAGGTACGAGAGCCCGCCATGAAGATCATTTGCTGCGATGCTTCCGCGGAAGCCGCGCAACAGGCGTTTCGTCTGAGGTACAAGGTTTTCGGGTCGGAGTTGAACTTCCAGGACCCCGACATCAATGCTGCCGATGGCACGTACATCGATGAGCTCGACAAGCACGCCCGGATTTACGTCGCCATCAAGGATGGCGAGGCGATCGCGACCGCGCGCGCGATCTACGATCGCGATCTCGACTTCGCGACATCGCTGCCCCCATTCCTCGTAGAGCTCCTCAACCTCGAAAAGTTCACCAGAGCCCATTCCGGCTCGCTGGCCGTATCGACCAAGTTCGCGATCGCACCGGATCACCGCGGGTCGCTCGCCGCGCATCTGATCACGGCGAAGATGTTCAGCGATTTCCTCGACGATGGAATCCAATTCCTTTTCTCGATGTGTGCCCCCTACCTTTTGGGCTTCTATTCCCAGCTTGGGTTCCAGGCATACTCGCGGTCGATCAGCGACAGCGTCGGATTGGTGACGCCGATTGTCCTCGTCACGCACGACTGGGAGCACCTGAAGAAGAGCCGGTCTCCCCTACACAAGCAGATAGCCAAGCGGAATCTGCAGGAGAACGAGCATCCCTCGGTCCGCTGGTTCCACGAAGAGTACGGATCCCTTCTCGGAACCTTCGTCACCAGCTATGACGACCGGGTCCTGGAGAAGATCTCGCCGCTTGCTGGAGGAGGAAGCGAGCCCGCGCTGCAGGATGTCGGGATCTTCCACGCCATGACGCAGGACGACGTACGCAAGGTCATCGGCTCGGGAAAGCTGTTGAAGTTCGCTAAGGGAGACGCAGTCATCCAGACGGGCAATGCCACCGACGAGATGTTCGTTGTCGTCGAGGGTGGCATTGAGGTCTCTTTCCGGAATGCCACGCTCCCAACAATCCAGATGGGGCCGGGCCAGGTGTTCGGAGAAATCGCCATGCTGTCGCGTACCGCGAGAACAGCCGACTGCGTCGCCACAGCCGATACACAGCTCGCGATCGTTTCGCGACAGAACCTGGAGCGGCTCATGAAGGTGGAGCCGGAGGTCTGCTCTCGCTTGCTCTATAATCTCTCGAGGGGCCTGTCGCGGAAACTCATTCGAACGAACGAGTACATGAAGACGCTGGTAGGAGGGTGGCCGAAGCCGCCTAACTGAATGATCTGTCAGTCGTTTCTGTTTTTTTACCTTACGGGTTCTCGGCAGCCAGATATTCGTTCCGCCCCAGCAACTCATGGTCCACCGTCCCCGTCACGTAGGCCAGGATGCGCGCCCAATCCATAACTGCCCCCCGGCGACCGCATCACGGGCCGGCCGGAAAATTGTATCGGGCCACCGAACGAACCGCTAGCCGACGCCGCCTAACTCATTGGTTTCTCGGCCGTTTCTATTTTTTGACCTCACGGGCATATCACTCCTTCGATGGAGAAGTGGAGGCTTCAACTACCCCCACGATATGCCGCCTTCTTGATCTACACCGTCACCAACTTTCGACCATAGTTCCTACGAGACTCGCACACGTCAGTCAGCGGCGCTATTATTCGAGGTGCCCTTATGGAATTTTCTGTATCGAGCAAACTGACTTGCGCCCGGGGTCTCCGGAACCGGGAAGCCGGAGGAGTGATGGAGCGGGTACGCAAGACGGCGGCGCTGATGGCAGCCATCTTCTTTGCAGGATACTTGCCAGCGTTTGGCCAGGACAAGTATCGCGTTCAGATTTCGTGGGACCCGGGCAACGATCTCTGGACAGGCCTGATCCTGCTTAACGCCGGTACGAATCCACTCACTCTCAAGCGTGTCCAGCTGAACAGTCGGGGCGACTGCGTCCTTCGGCCAATCGATCTCGACAAGGCTCAAAGCACGCCGAACTCTCTAGGGCGCATGCGCCTGGTCGAACTCGCCCTGAGCAGCATTACTTCCAAGGGCGTATTGCTGGATGATCAGGACAGTCTCCACGCGAGCAATGACACACTGCTAACCCTCAAAGTTGGGGAACAAGTCCTGCTCCCCAAACCTGCCCGCTGCGGAAGCATAGTCCATGCGGTTGTCGAAGCCTACGAGACAAACTTCACCGTAAGTTTCAATCGACCCTACACCGGCAAACGATAGGAGGCAGGATCCAATCACGAGATACCCCCCAAGTGTTGGACAGGGGGATGTCCCGGCTTCTGTTGAAATTGTGAAGTAGGCGTTGCTCACCTTGAGCCTGTTAGGCTCGGGGTGTCGAATCCAACGAAGGAGAGCAACGCCGTGAAGAAGATTACCACATCAGCCGCCGGTGGTCCGGGGGCAATCGTCGA
>CAMAYC010000025.1 GCA_945862125.1 Reyranella massiliensis 521 | reverse complement strand
GACGAGCTTCGGCGCATCGGCTATCTCGGGCCGCAGAAGCCGGGCGCGCTCAAGCCGCACGCCTTCGTCGAGCTCCACATCGAACAGGGCCCGATCCTCGACGAGGAGAAGGTACAGATCGGCGTCGTCGAAAGCGTGCAGGGCATCTCATGGATCGAATACACGGTGACGGGCGTTTCCAATCACGCCGGCACGACGCCGATGCGGCTGCGGCGCGACGCGGGCTATCTCGCGGCGTCGGTCAATCTCTTCGCCCGCAAGCTCGCGTGGGACATGGGCGGCAATCAGGTGGCGACGGTGGGGGCCCTGTCGCTCCGACCCAACCTGATCAACGTCGTGCCCAACCGCGCGGTATTCGCCGTCGATCTGCGCAACACCGAAGAGGCGAAGCTCAAGACCGCCGAAGCGAAGGTCGCCGCCCACATTGCCGAGGTCGCGCAGGCCGAGAGGGTCGATGTCGAGGCCAAAGTGCTGGCGCGCTTCGAGCCGGTGATCTTCGATTCCGGTCTTGTCGATCGGGTCGAGCACCATGCCAAGGCGCTATCGCTCAGCACGCGCCGCATGCCCTCCGGCGCGGGCCACGATGCGCAGATGATGCAGCGGCTCTGCCCGACGGCGATGATCTTCGTGCCGTCGGTCGCGGGCCTCAGCCACAATGTGAAGGAACACACCGAAGTGGCCGATCTCGTGGCCGGCGCGCAGGTGCTGGCGAACCTGATGCTGGAACTTGCCGAGATATGAACAAAACCGAGGAAACACCGACATGACCGACGCCGACGACAAATCGCGCCGCATCGTTTTCACCGGCGCCTCGGGCGGCATCGGCACCATGACGCGCCCGCTGCTGGCCAAGCTCTATCCTGGCCTGGTGCTGAGCGATCGGGTCAAGCCCAAGGACCTGCAGCCCGGCGAGACCTTCGTGGCGGCCGACCTCACCAGGCCGGAGGAAGTGGCGGCCGCGGTGAAGGGCGCCCACAGCATCGTCCATCTCGGCGGTCATTCGGTCGAAGGCACGTGGGACCAGATCCTGCAGGCCAACATCATCGGCTGCTACAATGTCTTCGAGGCGGCGCGCCAGGCCGGCGTGAAGCGCGTGATCTTCGCCTCGTCCAACCACGCCGTCGGCTTCTATCCGCGCAAGCGCAAGATCCGCACCGACGTCACGGTCCGGCCCGACAGCCGCTATGGTGTCAGCAAGGCCTTCGGCGAGGCGCTGGGCGCGCTCTATGCCGACAAGCACGGCATCGCCGTGACCTGCCTCCGGATCGGCAATGTCGGCCCGTGCCCGCTCGACGTGCGGCGGCTCTCGATTTGGATTTCGCCGGAAGACATCGTTCAGCTCTTCCGCATCGGCCTCGAACATCCCGATATCCGCTTCGATATTCTCTACGGCGCGTCGGACAACGAGGCCAGCTGGTGGGACAACTCGCGCGCGCGTCAGCTCGGCTATCGCCCGACCGGCAAGGCCGAGGATCACCGCGCACAGGCCGAGGCGGCGCAGGCAAAGATCGGACCCGATCCCGTAGGCGATCTCTTCCAGGGCGGTACTTTTTGCTCGGCAGAGTTCACCAACGATGTGAAGCGCGCCGGTCCCTGAAAGACTCTTCTAAAATAGTTGACATGGAAACTACAGTCTTATAGTTTCCGGGGAAATCAAATGTCCGCCCGAATCTCCGATCTCGACGCTCATCTCGGCTATTGGCTGAGATTCGTGTCCAATCATGTTTCGCAGGCCTTTGCCGGCAGGCTTCAGGGCAAGGGTGTGACGGTCGCCGAATGGGTGGCCATGCGACGGCTCTTCGGTGAGGGTGGGGTGGCGCCCAGCCTGCTCGCCGACCGTATCGGCATGACGCGGGGAGCGATCACTAAGCTCGCCGATCGGCTGATCGACAAGGAATTGGTCATACGGCGGGCCGATCCGCAGGATGGCCGAGCTCAGACCCTGGCGCTGACGGCGCGCGGTCGCGCGCTGGTGCCGGAACTTGCGGCCTTGGCCGACGACAATGACACGGAATTCTTCCGGCCTCTCACGGCGCACGAGCGTCGTGTGCTGAGACAACTGCTCGAGCGGCTGGTCGAGCAGAACGAACTCAAGGTTGTTCCCGTCGATTGAATGCGGAGAGAGTGATGAATGCGAACGTGCAAGCCGTCGTCGAGGCCTGCAGCCGCGGATCGGAGGAGGACTGGCTGAATTTCGGGCAGGTCCTCGAGAAACTCGCGGATGTAGGCGTCGAAGGCTACTACGCGGACTTCCGGCGCTCGGCCAAGACCTACTACCTGCCGGACGGCAAGAGCATCGAGGTGAAGGCGAATGATCCTGATGTCGCGATCGCGTCCGCCTTCGATGCGGGGCATGTCGAGGCAGCGGTCCGGCTATCGCAGGCCGGGACCCACACTTACAGGGCCTTTTGCGAGAAGGTCATGGCGGCGGGCTGCGTCGGCTATCTCGTCTCGCTGCTCGGACGCCGTGTCGTGTACTTTGGTCGCACGGCTGAAACGCATGTCGAGCACTTCCCCAACAAATAGGGGTCTGCGCATACTCGTCGCCGGAAGGTGACAATGAGTAGATTTCTGACTGTCGGTGCCGCCCAGATGGGCCCCATTCAGCGTAGCCACACGCGCCGCGATGTGGTCGAGCGCATGATCGCTCATCTGCGCGAGGCCAAGCGCATGGGCTGCGAGCTGGTCGTGTTTCCCGAGCTCACTCTGACGACGTTCTTTCCGCGTTGGTGGATGACTGACCAGGCGGAAGTCGATTCCTTCTTCGAAAAGGAGATGCCGTCGAACGAGACAGCACCGCTCTTCAACGAAGCCAAGGCGCTCGGCCTCGGCTTCTCGTTCGGCTACGCGGAGCTGGCCAACGAAGGCGGCAAAGCGCGCCACTTCAATACGTCGATCATCGTTGAGCGCGACGGCCGCATCGCGAGCAAATACCGCAAGATCCATCTGCCCGGCCATGCCGAGCACGAGCCGGCGCGCCCCTTCCAGCATCTCGAGAAGCGCTACTTCGAGGTCGGCAATCTCGGCTTCCCGGTTGTGAAGGCGCTGGGCGGCAACATGGGCATGTGCATCTGCAACGACCGCCGCTGGCCCGAGACCTATCGTGTCATGGGGCTGCAGAACGTCGAGATGGTGCTGCTGGGTTACAACACGCCGCTTCACAATGCGCCGTCGCCCGATCACGACGAGCACAGCTGGTTCCACAATCAGCTTTCCATGCAGGCCGGTGCCTACCAGAACGGCGCCTGGGTGGTGGGCGTCGCCAAGGGCGGCACCGAGGAAGGGGTGCCGTCGCTTGCCGACAGCATGATCGTGGCGCCCTCGGGCAAGGTGGTGGCGCGCGCGGCGGGTGATGGCGATGAGCTGGTCGTGCATCGCTGCGATCTCGACGCGGGCAAAAGTTACAAGACGACCACGTTCAATTTCGCTGTTCACCGACAGCCCGATCAGTACCGCCTGATCGTCGACCGCAAGGGCGCGGTGGATCCCTCATGAAGGGTGCGTTGCGCGCCCTTCATATCCGCTGTGGTGACGATATCCGCGAGAGACTGGTCGAGGCCGGCATCGAGGGCGACTATCTTTCCTTCGCCGATCCGGCCTGGCTCGGCCCGCCGCCGGCATCGAACGCCTGGATCGCCGGACGCGCCGCGCTAATCGCCGAACGCACCGGCCTGTCTCGGCAAAAGATCCGTGCCGATCTCGGCGATGCCTACTGGCGGCTGGCGCGGGCGCCGGCCGACTACGATCGGATCGTCCTTTGGGGCGAGCACGATCTCTACGATCAGGCTGCCCTTGTCCGTGTGCTGGCAAGCTTTGCACTGCGCAAGAAATTGCCGCGCATCGAGCTTATCGCGATCGATCGTTTCCGAGGCATAAAGCGGTTCATCGGCCTCGGCCAGCTTTCCGCCGCCCAGCTCGCCACGCTCTGGCCGCGTCGCAAGCGCGTCACGCGCGGCCAACTCGCGCTCGGTATCAAGGCCTGGGCGGCGCTGCGCGCACCTACGCCCGAGCCCCTCGAAGCCTTGTGCAAGGGCGACCTCCGCGCGCTGCCGTTCCTGAAGGCGGCCCTGCAACGGCAGCTGCAGGAGTTGCCGTGGACGGGCGACGGCCTGTCGTTGACCGAGCGCAATGCACTCGCATCACTCGCCAAGGGGCCGCGGTCGGCGGCGGAGATGTTTGCCGAGGCGCAGATCAGGCGTGATCCACAGCCCTTCATGGGTGATCTCTTTTTCTGGTCGGTGCTGCGAGATCTCCTCGAAGCGCCGCGTCCACCGATCGCGGTCAGTGCCGCGACGCGACGGGCAATCTGGCACAAGCGGGTGCTGCGTCTCACGCCGACAGGCAAGGCGCTGCTTGCTGGCAAGCTCGACTGGCAATCGGCAGGTCCGCACGAGCGTTGGGTCGGCGGCATCGCGGTAGCTCGCGGTGCACCTGCCTGGCGATGGGATCAGCGAGCGGCCCGGCCCTTCCAAAAGCAGAGTTGATTTTGCCTTCTGCTGTCCTATCTAGGATGACGACCCTGTGGGGACGACCCCGCCGCGCAGAGGGTTTCGGTCGGGACGCCCCGGCCTTCAATGCGGAGGGGCCATCATGGCGTGGTTCATTCTTCTTATTGCTGGTCTTTTCGAGATCGGCTGGGCTGTCGGCCTGAAATACACCGAAGGATTCTCGCGTCTCGTTCCGTCGGTGCTTACCGTCGCAGCGATGATCATCAGTCTTGCGTTGCTTGGGCTTGCGCTCAGAACCCTGCCGGTTGGTACCGGTTATGCCGTCTGGACCGGCGTCGGCGCCGTCGGCACGGCCATCCTCGGCATCGTCCTGCTCGGCGAGTCGATGGAACCGATGCGGCTGGCCTCGATCGGATTGATCGTGGCCGGCATCGTCGGCCTGAAGCTCGCTTCGCCGGGCTAGGGCTCGCGCGTCAGCCGAAATTGCCGAAGCTGCGGTCCGGCGTGCCGCGGAACAGCGACATGTGCGTGTGGGTGGCGACGAACGGGTCCCCCACCTTCTTGCGGCCGAGGCCCACCGTGGTCCGGCCCGGGCGGTCGAACGGATCGCCATTGGGATGGAAGCCGTCGGATTGCCAGACGCCCATGCCAATTGCCGTCAGCCGGTCGGCCGAGACAATGGCCTCGATCTTGTCGAGGTCGAAACGGAAGTTGCGGATGGTGCCCCAGACGTTGCGCCACTGCTTCTGCTCGGCGAGGTCGCGACCGATCATGAAGTCGGTGAAGGTGCCGAAGGCGATCATGTCGTCGGCGAAGATCGGCCGCGCGCCCTCATAGTCGATGGCGCGGCAGTGCTTCGACAGCGTGTCGAACCAGGTTTGGACGGCGGCGAGATCGTCAGGCTGAACGGGCGTACGCAGATTCATCGCAATGGCTCCTAGAGTCCGAAGCGCTGCCGGTGCAGGCGCTCCTCGACGGCGGCAATTGTTGCAGGTCCGATCTCGTCCAGTCGGGCGGACAGGCCGAAACGGGAGAGCAGGCTGCGGCGCGGCCCGATTACCGGCAGACGCACTTTGGCGCCGAAGCGCTCCTGCAGCGTGGTGCGCAGTTCGCCCAGACTGTCTGCCAGCCCCAGCTCCAGGCCGCGCTTGCCGGTCCAGAACTCGCCGTTGAACAGCGCCGCCTCGTCGGCCTTCAAGAGCCTGCCGCGGCGCTCGCGCACCCAATTCTTGAAGCCTTCGTGGATCTCGGCCTGCAGCCGCTTCAACCGCTCGACATCCTCGGGATTCTCAGGCCGGAACGGATCGAGCATTGCCTTGCGCTCACCTGAAGTGTGGACGCGGCGCTCGACGCCGTGGCGGGCGATCAGATCCTGGAAGCCGAAACCCGCGCTGATGACACCGATCGAGCCCACGATCGAACTGGGGTCGACGATGATCTCGTCGGCTGCGCAAGCGAGCCAGTAGCCGCCCGAGGCCGCGACGTCTTCGACGAAGGCGATCACCGGCAGGTTCTTTTCCTTCGCATGCATGCGGATACGCTGGGCGATCAAGGCCGACTGCACCGGCGATCCGCCGGGCGAGTTGATCGCCAGCGCCACGGCCTTGGCGCCGCGCATCTCGAAGGCCCGCTTGAGCAACGGCGCCACCGAGTCGATAGACAGGCTACGACCGGCGAGCAGGCCGCCTGATGAGGCGATGACGCCCGCCAGCCGAACCACCGGCACGGTCGGGCTGCGGCGAAAGCGTTCTTTGATCCAATTCAACATGGGCGGCACTGTCGCGGTGCGCGCGCTAGAAGGCAAGCGGAGCGGCGTGACGCAGGATCGCCTCGGCGTCGTCCGTATAGCCGCCTTCCGGACGATGGAGTACGAGCGGCGATGATGTACGTCGTGCCGGTGCGCTTGAGCGGCGGGCGCGGAGGAGGATGCGCGCGGCAGGCGGCAGGTGCTTCACTGTGACGTCGCCCCAATCCAGAGCCGCGAGATGCGTCACGATCTCTTCCAGCCGATCCCTGCGATGAATTACGGTCAAACTGCCGGACGGCTTCAGGGCGGCCACGGCGACGCCAAGCCAACGCGCGAGATCGGCACTCGATTCGACCGTCGCCAGGGCCTTGCTCGCATTCGGTGATGGATCGGCAACCGCAGCCGACAGGTATGGCGGGTTGGTCGCGACATGATCGAACCCCGTGATGTCGGGCGGCAAGGGGTGGGCGAGGTCGTGGACGATCGTCCGCATCCGGTGCTCGGCGCCGTTGAGGATGGCATTGCGGACGGCGAGGCCGGCCAGTTCCGGTTGCAGTTCGATACCCAAGATCGTGCAATCTGGCACGCGTGCGGCGAGGCAGAGGCCGACCGCGCCGACGCCCGCGCCGAGGTCGAGCACGCGTTGCCCGCCGGCGGCGTCGATCGCAGCGGCCAGCAGTACCGCGTCCACTGCGACACGATACCCACGCGATGGCTGCAATAATCGCACGCGGCCACCCAGCAAGGCATTTTCGGTCGGCACCGTTTCCATGCTAGTCATCATCTCACGACAACGTGTCGCAACAACCAGGTTCATCGGGTAACTATCTTCCCATCATGGCTACGGTCGTCTCCCTCGAAGGCAAGCGCAAGTCTCCCAGCCTGGAGCCGCTGCTGTCGCTCTGTGCCGATGACATGGTGCGGATCGACCGGGAAATCCTGGCCAGGATGCGCTCGCCGGTTGCGCTGATCCCTGAACTCGCCAACCATCTGGTCGGCGCGGGAGGCAAGCGCATGCGGCCGCTGCTCACGGTCGCCTCGGCGCGGCTGTGCGGCTATGCGGCCGACGACGACCGCCACATCAAGCTCGCGACCTGCGTCGAGTTCATACATTCGGCCACCCTGCTGCACGACGACGTGGTCGACGTCAGCGCGCTCAGGCGCGGCAAGCCGTCGGCCAACTCGGTCTGGGGCGACAAGGCCTCGGTACTGGTGGGTGACTTTCTGTTCACGCGTTCCTTCGAGCTCATGGTCGATGTCGGCTCGCTCGACATCCTTGGTGTACTGTCGCGCGCTTCCTCGACCATCGCCGAGGGCGAGGTGCTGCAGCTCGTCAGCCAGCGCGACACCAGCACACCCGAGGCGACCTATCTCGAAGTGATCAAGGCGAAGACCGCCAAATTGTTCGCCGCGGCAGCCGAAGTCGGCGCCATGATCGCCGGCCGCAACGGGCCGGAGCGTGTGGCGCTTGAAAGCTTCGGCATGAATCTCGGTATCGCCTTCCAACTGGTCGACGATGCGCTGGACTATGTCGGCCGCCAGGCCGATCTCGGCAAGACCGTGGGCGACGACTTCCGCGAGGGCAAGATCACGTTGCCGGTGATCCTGGCCTTCCTGCGCGGCGGCGCCGTCGATCGCGAGTTCTGGAAGCGGACCATCGAGAAGCTGGACCAGCGCGAGGACGACCTTGAACATGCCCAGGCGCTGATGGAGCGCCACCATTCGGTGGCCGATACGTTGGAGCGTGCGCGCCATTACGGTGCCATGGCGCGCGACGCGCTCGGCCTGTTTCCCGACACGCCGCTCAAGGCCGCCCTGCTCGAGGCGGTCGACTTCGCCATCGACCGGGCGCACTGACCGGCACGCACGCGATGGCCGGCAAACACGTACTCGCCATCGACCAGGGCACCACCAGCACCCGCGCCATCGTCTTCGATGCCACGGGCCGGCCGGTGGCCACCGCGCAACGGGAATTGCCGCAGATCTTTCCCAAGTCCGGCTGGGTCGAGCACGATCCCGAGGAAATCTGGTCGGCGACAGTGGAGGTCTGCCGCGGTGCAGTGGCAAAGGCGAAACTGAAGCCAGCGGACCTCGCCGGCATCGGCATCACCAATCAGCGTGAGACCACTGTGGTGTGGGACCGCGCGACCGGCAGGCCGATTCACAATGCCATCGTCTGGCAGGATCGCCGCACCGCCGAACGTTGTGCCGACCTCAAGAAGTCGGGCCACGAGAAGACTTTTACGGACAAGACCGGCCTGCTGCTCGATCCCTATTTCTCGGGCACCAAGATCGAATGGATCCTGAAGCATGTCGCCGGCGCCCGTGCCGCAGCCGAAAAGGGTGCACTCGCCGCAGGCACCATCGAATGCTTCCTGCTGTGGCGGCTGACCGGCGGCAAGGTCCATGCAAGTGACGCCACCAACGCCAGCCGCACGCTGCTGCTCGACATTCGCAAAGGTGCCTGGGATCCCGACCTGATGAAGCTCTTGGGCGTGCCGGCGTCGATGCTGCCGCGCGTGGTCGACTGCTCGGGCGAATTCGGTGTCACCACGGCCGACTTCCTGGGCGCCGCGGTGCCAATTCTCGGCATGGCCGGCGACCAGCAGGCGGCGACCGTGGGCCAGGCCTGCATCAAGCCCGGCATGATCAAGACGACCTACGGCACTGGCTGCTTCGCGATACTCAACACCGGCAGCATGGCCGTGCATTCGCGTCACCGGCTGCTCACCACCATCGCCTATCAGCTCGATGGCCGACGGACCTATGCGCTGGAGGGCAGCATCTTCGTTGCTGGTGCTGCCGTGCAGTGGCTGCGCGACGGCCTCGGCGTGATCGAGAAGTCGAGCGAGGTCGAGGCCTTGGCGGCCAAAGCGCGGGATGGCCACGGCGTCTATCTGGTGCCGGCCTTCGTCGGCCTGGGCGCGCCGCATTGGGACCCCGATGCCCGCGGCGCGCTGCTCGGCCTCACGCGCGATTCCGGTCCGGCCGAGATCGCCGCCGCCACCCTCGATTCGGTCTGCTATCAGACCCGGGACCTCGTCGATGCGATGCGCGGCGATGGCGCCCAGATCGACGAACTTAGGGTCGACGGCGGCATGGTGGCGAACGACCTCCTGATGCAGCGTCTGGCCGACACGGTCGGCGCGCCCGTCGAGCGTCCCAAGGTGACCGAAACCACGGCGCTGGGGGCGGCTTTCCTGGCTGGCCTGCATGCCGGGCTCTGGCCGTCGCTGGAAGCGCTGTCGAAGACCTGGGTGCTCGATCGGGCTTTCAAGCCTGCCGAGAGCGCGGCCTCGCGCGATCGTCGCTATGCTGGGTGGCAAGATGCAGTGCGGCGGGTGCGCACTTCCTGATTGCTGGAGCAAGGCGAGGCCTCTAGGTTGCGCCCGCCATGCGAGCCCTTTCAAATCCCATCTACTGCGGCATCGACACCATCGATCTCGCCCAGGCCACCAAGCTCATCCAGAGCATCGCCGGAGGACCGAAACCGGCCGTCGGCGGCATCAAGCTGGGTCTGGAATTCTTCCTGGCACACGGCGCGCCGGGCGTGCGCTACGCCTTTCCGACGCCAGTCCGCGCCACCGGCGTGGGCTTCTTCCTCGATCTCAAGCTGCACGACATTCCCAACACCGTGGCCGGTGGCATCCGCGCAGTGGTCGAACTGGCGCCCACCTTCATCACCATCCACGCAAGCGGTGGCCGCGAGATGATGAAGGCGGCGGTGGACGAGGCCGGGGCTCAGGCCGCCAAGTTCAACGTGCCGCGGCCCAGGCTGCTGGGCGTCACAGTGCTGACCTCGCTCGACCGGTCCGACCTCGAGGCGACGGGCGTCAATGCCGACCCGTCCGACCAGGTGCTGCGGCTGGCCGACCTGGCCCACGGCAGCGGCCTCGACGGCGTAATCTGCTCGCCGCACGAGATCGCGGCGCTACGCAAGCAATGCGGCCCGGACTTCGTGCTGATGGTGCCGGGTATTCGGCCCGTCGGCAGTGCCGCCAACGACCAGAAGCGAGCGATGACGCCGCGCCAGGCGGTCGATCTGGGCGCCACCAACCTCGTCGTCGGCCGGCCGATCTACCAGGCGGCTGATCCGCGCGCGGCAGCCGAAGCCATCGCGCGCGAGGCCGGCGTCAACGAGCTATGAGCGTCGAGGCCAAAATATGCGGCCTCTCGACGCCTGAGACGGTGGATGCCGTGGTGCAGGGCGGTGCCCGCTGGATCGGCTTCGTTACCTATCCGCGCTCGCCGCGCCATGTCTCGACCGATCTGCTGCGCAGTTTGGGCGCACGTGTCCCCAGGAGCGTCGGACGCGTGGGCCTGTTCGTCGATCCCGACGATGCGCTGCTCGACGAGCGGCTGGCGACCGGCGCGATCGACATGCTGCAGCTTCAGGGTGCGGAGACGCCCGCACGCGTCGCCGAGCTGAAGGCGCGGACGGGCAAGGCGGTGATGAAGGTGATCAACGTCGCCACGCGCGAGGATGCCGAACGCGGCATCGCCGCCTATGCATCGGTGGCCGACCGCCTGATGTTCGAGCCCGCCGGCGGAGTCCTGCCCGGTGGCAACGCCAAAGTCTTCGACTGGACGATCCTGCGCGGCCTCGCCGTGCCGCTGCCGTGGTTCCTGGCCGGCGGCCTCACGCCCGACAATGTCGCCGAGGCGGTGCGCGTGACCGGAGCACAGACGGTCGACGTTTCTTCTGGAGTCGAATCGAGCCGGGGTGTGAAATCAATCGAACTGATTCGTGCTTTCCTCGACCGGGTGAAGGCGCTCTGAGGCATTTGAGAAGGGGACAGGTATGAAGGTCGAGCAACGATTGAAGGAACTCGGCATCGAGCTGACCAAGCCCACGACGCCGGTGGGCAGCTACGTGAATGCGGTGCGCACGGGCAACCTGCTCTACGTCGCCGGCAAGGGCCCGGGCCTGCCGGGCAAGCCGCTGCCGGTGGGCAAGCTTGGCCGCGACTTCTCGATCGACCAGGGCTACGGATTCGCACGCGACACCGGCCTCAGCATCCTCGCCACCCTCAAGGAAGAGCTGGGCGACCTCGACCGCGTGAAGCGCATCGTCAAGGTGCTGGGCATGGTCAATGCGACGTCGGAATACGGCAGCCAACCGGAAGTGATCAACGGCTGCTCCGATCTCTTCGTCGAAGTGTTCGGCGAAAGTGGCCGTCACGCGCGCTCTGCCGTCGGCATGGGCTCGCTGCCGCGCGGCATTCCGGTCGAGATCGAAGTGATCGTCGAGGTGGAAGACGCGCCGGCGGCCCGTGCTGCTGCCGCCAAGCCGTCGGCCAAGCGCAAGGCCGCGCCCAAGGCCAAAAAGGCCGCCAAGAAGAAGGCGGCAAAGAAGAAAAAGCTCTAACTGCGCGTTCGGCCGGCGCTTTGACCGACCGGGGCCGGGACTGCTAAGTCCGCCCGGCCCAACAGGAACAGCGATGAAAACGACACCCAACAGCTTCCGCACCGGTCCGGACGAGCGCGGCCATTTCGGCATTTTCGGCGGCCGCTATGTCGCCGAAACGTTGATGCCGCTGATCCTCGAGCTGGAGCAGGCCTACAACGCCGCCAAGGCCGATCCGGCGTTCCAGGACGAGCTGAACTACCTGCTGGAGCACTACGCCGGCCGGCCCAGCCCGCTCTATTTCGCCAGGCGCCTGACCGAAAGGCTGGGCGGCGCCAAGATCTACTTCAAGCGTGACGAGCTGAACCATACGGGCAGCCACAAGATCAACAACGTGCTGGGCCAGGTGCTGATGGCCAAGCGCATGGGCAAGACGCGTGTCATCGCCGAGACCGGCGCCGGCCAGCATGGCGTGGCGACGGCGACCGCCTGCGCGCTGTTCGATATCCCCTGCGTGGTGTTCATGGGCGCAGTCGACGTCGACCGCCAGGCACCGAACGTCGTGCGCATGAACATGCTGGGCGCCGAGGTGCGTGCGGTGACGGCAGGATCGGCGACACTCAAGGACGCCATGAACGAGGCGCTGCGCGACTGGGTCGCGACCTGCGAGACGACTTTCTACTGCATCGGCACCGTGGCGGGTCCCCATCCCTATCCGGCGATGGTGCGCGACTTCCAGTGTGTCATCGGCAATGAGACGCGCGCCCAGATGATGAAGGCCGAGGGCCGGCTGCCCGACACGCTGGTCGCCTGCATCGGCGGCGGCTCGAACGCCATGGGGCTGTTCCATCCGTTCCTCGACGACAAGGGCGTCCGCCTCGTTGGCGTTGAGGCTGGCGGCAAGGGTATCGAGACCGGCGAGCACGCGGCTTCCCTGACGGGTGGCCGTCCCGGCGTGCTGCACGGCAACCGCACCTACCTGCTGCAGGACAAGGAAGGCCAGATCACCGAGGCGCATTCGATCTCGGCCGGCCTCGACTATCCGGGAATCGGACCCGAGCATTCCTGGCTGAAGGAAATGGGCCGCATCGAATATGTGTCCGCGACCGACAGCGAAGCGCTGGAGGCGTTCCAGCTGCTGTGCAGGCTCGAAGGCATCATCCCGGCTCTCGAACCGGCGCACGCCCTGGCGCATGTGATGAAACTCGCGCCTACTTTGCCCAAGGATAATCTGCTGGTGATGAATCTCTGCGGGCGCGGCGACAAGGATGTGTTCGCTGTCGCCGAGCGTCTCGGAATGAAGATCTGACCATGAGCCGCATCACCAAGCGTTTCGCCCAGCTCAAGGCCGACAAGCGCGCCGGTCTCGTCACTTACATCACGGCGGGCGATCCCGACACCGAGGTGAGCTACCAGATCCTGAAGGGCTTGCCGGCGGCCGGCGCCGACCTGATCGAACTCGGCATGCCCTTCACCGACCCGATGGCCGACGGGCCGTCGATCCAGCTTGCGGGCCAGCGTGCGCTCAAGGCCGGCATCTCGGTCGACAAGACCTTCGATATGGTGAGGCGGTTCCGCAAGGAGACCGCCGACAACGACACGCCGATCCTCTTGATGGGCTACTACAATCTCGTCTACCAGCGCGGGCCGGAGAAGTTCTGCAAGGAAGCCGCGGCCGCCGGCGTCGACGGGTTCATCCTGGTCGACCTGCCGCCGGAAGAGGCCGACGAACTGAAGCCCCATGCAGTCGCGGCCGGCCTCGATACCGTGCTGCTGACCGCACCCACCACCGACGACAAGCGTCTGCCGGCGGTGCTGAAGTACTCCTCGGGCTTCGTCTATTTCGTCTCGGTGCTCGGCATCACCGGCACGAGCTCGGCCAGTGAGGAGGCCGTGCGCACCCATGTCGAGCGCATCCGCCGCCATACCAAGCTGCCCGTCGGTGTAGGTTTCGGTATCCGCACCCCCGACCAGGCTGCTGCCGTGGCGCGCCATGCCGATGCCGCGGTCGTGGGGTCGGCTATCGTCGAGCGCGTGAAGGCCGGCCTTGACGACAGGGGCAAGCCCAAGCCGGATCTGGTACCTGGCGTTTTCGCCTATATCCGGGCACTGGCGGATGGCGTCCGAGGCGTGCGCAAGCCCTAGGCCTTCGCCTCTTCCTCGTCGTCGTCGAACAGCAGGTCGGCCACGAAGGAATTGGTCTTGCGTTCCCAGCCGAAGGTCGAGGTCTGGCCATGGCCGGGCACGAAGGTGATGTCGTCGCCCAGCGGCCACAGCCGCTTGCGGATCGAGTTCAGCAACTGCTCGTGATTGCCGCGCGGAAAGTCGGTTCGGCCGATCGAGCCCCGGAACAGCACGTCGCCCACGAAAGCGACCTTGGCCGGACGGTTCACGAACACGACATGGCCCGGCGTGTGGCCAGGGCAGTGCACGACATCGAGCGTGAGGTTGCCCAGGCTCACCGTCTCGCCGTTCGTCAGCCAGCGGTCGGGCACGAACGGCTTGTAGAGCGGAAAGTTGTATTTGCGGCCGGAGTCGGCCAAGCCCTCGATCAAGAACAGGTCGTCCTCGTGCGGGCCCTCGATCTTGACGCCGTAGTGCTCGGCCATGGTGCCGGCGGCCGAGGCGTGGTCGACGTGGCCGTGGGTCAGCAGGACCTTGGTGATCTTGATGCCCTGCTCGGCAATCGCGGCTTTCAGCATGTCGAAGTCGCCGCCTGGATCGACGGCTGTCCCCTCCATGGTCTCATCGCACCAGACGATGGAACAGTTCTGCTGGAACGGGGTGACAGGAGCGATCATGACCTTGAGCATGCCTCCGATCTAAAGCCTCCCGCGCGGCAACGGAAGCGCGTATGCTGGGGGTCCCTCATGCGTCGAGAGCGATGAACCTGCGTCTTTTGCTCTGTTTTCTGGGCCTTTTCTGCCTCTGTGCGGCGTCGGCCCGGGCCCAGATGGCCCCGGTGACGTCGCCTTCCGGGCCGGTCATGGCCGGGCCTTATGTCGTGGTCGACCCCGCCACCGGCGAAACCCTGCTGGAGCGTAACGCGGGCGCGTTCTGGTATCCGGCCTCGCTCACCAAGATCATGACGATCTACATCGTCTTCGAGGAGCTGAAGGCCGGCCGCCTGACCCTGTCCTCGCCAGTGCCCTTTTCGCAGAACGCCAGCGCAAAGCCAGCCTCGAAGCTCGGCATCGCGCCCGGCGGGTCGATCACGGTGGAACAGGGTCTGCAGGCGCTGGTCGCGCGCTCCGCCAACGATGTTGCCACCGCCTTCGGTGAGCGGATTTCGGGCACGGAGGCAGCGTTCGCCCAACGCATGACGGACACCGCCGCGCGCCTCGGCATGACGGCCACCAAGTTTCGAAATGCCAATGGCCTGCCCGACGCCGAACAGGTCACCACGGCGCGCGATCTCGCCCTGCTCGGCGTCGCTCTGGTGAAGGATTTCCCGGAATACTACGGCTACTTCCGCACGCAGGATTTCATGTTCGGCAAACAGAAGATCGGGCCGGGCGTCAAGTTCCTCGATCTCTACGCGCCCTATGCCGACGGGTTGAAGACGGGCTTCATCTGCGCCTCGGGCTTCAACATCGTGGGCAGCGCCGTCCGCGACGGGCGGCGGCTGGTCGCCGTGGCGCTCGGCTTCAAGCGCGCCGACCTGCGCGACGAATTCATCATCCGCTTGTTCGACGAGGCCTTCCTGCTGAAGACCGGTGGCAGCCGGCCCAAGATCTGGCAGATCCGCAACGGCGGCAGCGGGCCCGCCACTGTGTTGCCCTACGGCGAGTGCGGCACGATCCGCTACGACATGCCCGGCGACGCAGTCTGGCTCGGCACTTTCGGCGACTGGCGCACGGCGCGCACGTCCTTCGACAAGGGCCAGGCCCAACTCGGCTCACTGGGGTTGCGGCTCGGCAAGGAATGGATCCTGCCCGTAAAGTCAGGCGAGGCGACTCGTCAGGCCGCCATCATCGCCGACCTCGAGCCCGGGGCGGCGCAGAAACTTTGTGACGACTACAAGGCACGGAAACTCTTCTGCGAAGTGAAGAAACCTACCGATTTTGCACCGCCTTTCAGCGGCTTCTGGCGCTGATCTTGGCCCCATGAACTTGGCCAAACAGGCCATTCGTGCGATACCGCCGCTATGAATTGGCTGACCAATTTCGTCCGGCCCAAGCTGCGCGCGCTGGTCGCCCGCAAGGAAGCGCCCGAGAATCTCTGGCTGAAATGCCCGAAGTGCGAACAGATGCTGTTCATGCGCGACTGGGAGGCCAACCAGGAGGTTTGCAACCACTGCGGCCACCATATGCGCCTCTCGCCCCTGAAGCGCCTGCCGCACCTGTTCGACGAGGGCCGCTACGAACTGCATCCTCTGCCGCGCGTCACCGCGGATCCGCTCAAGTTTCGCGACACCAAGCGCTATGACGCGCGCCTGAAGGAAGCCCAGGCCAAGGCCCAGGGCACGACCGACGCACTGGTGGTCTCCAGCGGTCCGATGGGCGGCCGCATCGCCATCGTGGCGCTGCTCGATTTCGGCTTCATGGGCGGCTCGATGGGCACCGCGGTGGGCGAGGGGCTGGTGATGGCTGCCGACCTCGCCGTGGCGCGCAAGGCACCGTTGATCGTGTTCTCGGCCTCGGGTGGTGCCCGCATGCAGGAGGGTATCCTGTCGCTGATGCAGCTCACCCGCACCACCATCGCCGTGCGCAAGGTGAAGGAAGCTGGGCTGCCCTACATCGTCGTGCTGACCGATCCGACGACCGGCGGCGTGTCGGCGTCCTTCGCGATGCTGGGCGACGTCCATATCGCCGAGCCTGACGCCATCATCGGCTTTGCCGGGCCGCGCGTGATCCAGGATACGATCCGCCAGGAGCTGCCGGCCGGCTTCCAGCGCTCCGAATACCTGCTCGAGCACGGCATGGTCGATGCCGTCGTGCACCGGCACAAGCTGCGCGAGACGCTGATCCGGCTGACCTCGCTGTTCATGGACCCCGTTGCCTCGGAAGGCCGCGGCCTGGCTGTCGCCGTTCGCTGACTTTCCGACGCTGATTTTCCCGTGAGCGACGCCATCGTCCAGCGCCTGATGAGCCTCCACCCGATGGTGATCACCATCGGGTTGGAACGTATCGAGCGCTTGCTGAGGAACCTGGGCTCGCCCGAGAAAAAGCTGCCACCGCTCGTCCATGTTGCCGGCACCAACGGCAAGGGCTCGCTGGTCGCCTATCTGCGCGCAATGGCGGAAGCAGCGGGCTACCGCGTCCATGTCTACACCTCGCCGCATCTCGTCCACTTCAACGAGCGCATCAGGATCGCCGGCCGCCTGATCGAGGACGGCGAGCTCGACGAGATGCTGACCGAATGCGAGGAGGCGAACGGCGACACGCCAATCTCCTTCTTCGACATCACCACGGCGCTGGCCTTCCTCGCTTTCTCGCGCGTGCCGGCCGACCTCGGCATCATTGAAGTCGGCATGGGTGGCCGCCATGACAGCACCAACGTGATCGAGCCCGCGCTCTCGGCCATCACACCGATCGGTTACGATCACACGGGCTTCCTGGGCGACAAGCTCGAAGGTATCGCGGGCGAAAAAGCGGGCATCATCAAGCGCGCCGTGCCCGCCGTGATCGGCCGCCAGCGCAACGTGAGCGCTGCGGTAATCGAGGCCGAGGCGGCCAAGCTGGCGGCGCCGCTGTTCCGCATGGGCCGCGAGTGGCAAGTCACCCCGACCGCAGCCGGCTTCCGCTACGACAGCGACCTGATGAGCCTCGACCTGCCGGCGCCGGCACTGGCGGGCGCTCACCAGCTCGACAATGCAGCCACCGCTGTGGCCTGCATCGAACGCCTGCGTGCGGCGAGGTTCATCATCGACGAGAAGGCGATCCGCACCGGACTGAGGTCGGTCGAGTGGCCGGCCAGGCTGCAGCAACTTACCCGGGGACCGCTGGTCGAGGCGCTGCCGCCCGGCTGCGAGCTATGGCTCGACGGCGGCCACAACGAAGATTGCGGCCTGGCGCTGGGGCGCATGGCCAGCGACTGGGCAAAGGAGCCGGCGCCGCTGCCGCTCTTCCTGGTGTTTGCAATGCAGACGACCAAGGACGCGTCAGGCTTCCTGCGGCCGCTCAGCCGCCATGCCATCGCCGCGCGGGCGGTGCCCTTTCCAGAGGGCCACGCTGCCTACACGCCGGCCCAGGCCTGCGCCAAGGCTGCGGAAGTCGGCCTCGATTGCGTGCCCGTAAACGATATCGGCGCGGCGCTGGAGGACCTATTGGCCACCCAACCCGCGCCGATGCGCATTCTCATTTGTGGTTCGCTCTACCTCGCGGGTGCCGTACTGGCCCGCAACGGGTGAGCGCTGTCGTCTAGACGACGGTATTGATCCAGCTCACCAGCTTCTGCTTGGGCTCGGCGCCGATCTTGGTCGCGGCGACCTGGCCGTTCTTGAACAGCAGCAGGGTCGGGATCGAGCGTACGCCGTAGCGCGTCGGCACCATCGGATTCTCGTCGATGTTGACCTTCACGACCTTGAGCTTGCCGTCCATATCCTTGGCGATGTCTTCCAGCGACGGGCCGATCATGCGGCAGGGGCCGCACCATTCGGCCCAGAAGTCGACCAGGACGGGCGTGTCCGACTTCAGGACTTCCTGCTCGAAGGAGGCATCGGTTGCTTTGATGGTCATTGTGGGTTCTCCCAAAAACAATACAGGCCGGTCGAATGGACCGGCGCCGCCCTTGCCCAGAAGCTAGGAACCGGAACCCCATGAGTCAAGGTGTGGCGGCATAAGGCATTGATTTATCTAGGGTTTCTCCGTCGATCTCCATCAACCTGGGGGCTGCCGTCCACAGCAGGAAGGCCCGCACCGAGCGGCCGGGATAGATCGCTTGAAGAAGACTGCGATAGAGCGCGAGCTGGCGGCGATAGACCAGTGCCACGCCGTCGGCCGCGTCCGGCGGCGGCCGGTTGGTCTTGTAGTCGACGATCAGCACTTCGTGCTCGGTAACGGCCAGCCGATCGACCTGACCGCTGACGGTGAAGGTGCCTCGACGCGTCTGCACCGTGCCGATCAAGGGCACTTCCGCGCGCGATCCCTCGGCGAACAGGGCAGCATGGGCGGGGGCTTCGGTGACGGCCAGCGCCTCCTTGGCCCAAAGGTCGATCTCCTCGGCGGCAAGGCCGTGGGCGGGCTGCGCGAGGAAGCGCCGCGCTGCGCCGGGGCGCATGGCAGATGGAAGACCCGGAAGATGGCGCAACAGCTCGTGAATCAATGTGCCGCGACGCCAGCGATTCGACTCGTCGTTCGCCAGCGGACTGAAGGGCGGATTGTCGCTCGCGATCTCGTCGGGCAGCGGCTGCGACGGCGCAAGCGGTGCCGGCGGATCGGGCTCGGCGGGTGCGGTCTGGCGCGACCAGCCGGGCATCGCGTGCGGCGCGGCTAGCGGCAGTTCTTCCTGGATGCCGCTCGGCAGCTTGCCTTCGCCGATCAGCTCATAACCGTCGCCTTCCCAACCGTCGGCGCCGAGCGCGCCCTGTGTGAAATCGAACGGCCGCTTGGTGGCTCGCCCGCGTGGCTGCTCGGCATCGGGCGAGATGTCGGCATTGACGCTCGCTTCCAGCCCGGCCGCGACGCGGTCGTACCAGCAGCCGGCATCCTGCGGCCGCGTACCGACCCAGCCGCCGATATAGAGCCGGTCCTCGGCCCGGGTCATGGCGACATAAAGAAGTCGGTTCTGCTCGTCCATCGAACGCGCTCGCATCTCGGTGCGCCAGGCGCGGGCGGCCTCGTTGGCGTCGTCGCTGCGCGCCACCCACAGCCGCGCCTGGCCGTCGGCAGCGGTCAGCAGGCGCTCGTTGTTCTGCGGCACGCGCGTCGTGTCGGGCAGGTAGACGATCGGCGCCTGCAATCCCTTGGCCGCGTGCACGGTAAGGATGCGCACCTCGCGGCGGCGATTCGCATCGAGGTCGCGCTTGATGTCGCCACCGCCGGCCTCGAACCAACGCAGGAAGCCTTGCAGGGAGCCCGCCTCGGCGCGCTGGTACTGCAGCGCGCGGGCCAGCAGTTCGTCGATCGGATCGGCAGCCTCGCGCCCCAAGCGTTCCAGCAGGCGCTCGCGACCGCCTTCTGGGCCGAGTACGGTGGCGAAGAAATCGAACGGCGTGGTGTAGTCAGCGCGCGCGAGCCAGGCTGCGAGACGCTTGTGTGCGGCGGCGAACTGCAAATCTTCGCCTGTGCGACGGTGCAGCTCGCTCCACAGCCGGCCGGAGCGGTTCCAGGCCAGCCGGAACAGCGCTTCCTCGTCGAGCCCGACCAGCGGCGATTTCAGGAGGCATGCCAGATTGAGATCGTCCTGCGGCAACAGCACGAAGCGGGCGAGGGCCAGCAGATCCTGGATCGACAATTCGCTGCCGAGGTCGAGCCGGTCGACGCCCGCCACTTCGATCTCCTCGCGCTTCAGCGCTTTCACCAGAGCGATGACGAAGGCATTGCGCCGGCGCACCAGCACCATGAAGTCTCCGGCATTCAGCAGCTTGCCGGTGCTCGAGCGCCGCTCGTGGCCGATCAGGCTCTTCGCATGCAACGCGATCATCCGGGCCAGCCGCTCATGTGGCGGCAGCAGGGCGCCCGGGTCGGCATCGAGATCGGTGGGGTCGGCTTCACTCCTGGCGCCACGCACCAGCGGCCATAGCTCGACCACGCCCGGCTGGCCGGTGCGGCTGGGTACATGCAGCACGTCGCCCGCCGCGCCGAGACCCTGCGCCGCGGCGTCCTCGCCGAACACCCAGTCGACGGCGTCTAGCACGGCCGCCGTCGAGCGGAACGACACGACGAGGTCGACAGTCTGGAATCTCATTTCTGCCGCCGCGCTGCGCTCGGCAAACCAGATGCGCATGTCGGCGAGCTTACGCGGGTCGGCGCGCTGAAAGCCGAAGATCGATTGCTTGGTGTCGCCGACGGCGAAGATCGTGCGCCGCCGGTCGACCGCGCCTTCGCCCACGAAGAATTCCTCGGTAAGGCGCCGGATCACCTCCCACTGGTCGGGGTTGGTGTCCTGGGCCTCGTCGACCAGCACATGGTCGATGCCGCCGTCGAGCTTGTAGAGCACCCAGGCCGCGCTGTCGGCGCGCTCCAGCAGGCGCCGTGTGGCGACGATCAAATCGTCGTAATCGAGTGCTGCCCGCCGGCGCTTGCCGCGCGCATAGCGTTCGACGATGTCGAGGCC
Source organism: Reyranella massiliensis 521 (assembly GCA_945862125.1). Lineage (GTDB taxonomy): Bacteria > Pseudomonadota > Alphaproteobacteria > Reyranellales > Reyranellaceae > Reyranella > Reyranella massiliensis_A. The sequence continues at coordinate 27,284 of CAMAYC010000025.1, read as the reverse complement.
GAGCCGCAGCAGCGAGACCGTGAGTTCGACCAGCACGGCCGCGCGGATACTCTCGTGGGCGGCGGCCAGCCGGTCGCTCTCGGTGCGCAGGATCGCATCGATCTCGGGCATCTCCTTGAGAGCCGCCTTGCCGGCGATCTTTTTGCGCGGCTTGCCCTGCTGGGTGAAGAAGACCGCGCGGTAGTCGTCGAGCCGAGCCGGCCGCTCCTCGACTGAGTCGAGCCAGAGCAGCATCAGCTCGCTGTATTTCTTGTTCTCCTTCTCGCCCTTGGCCAGCGCGCGTGCGGCTGCCCGGAGGCTCGGACCGTCGAACGCCGCGTCGGCGCAGCAGGCCGAGACGAGCGCACCGGCGCTGGCATCGGGCGCCACGCCAAGTGCGGTCGCCAGGCGAGCGCGCTCGTTGGCGAGGCCCGCTTCGTCGGCGATACGCGACAGCAGCCAGGCGCGCTCACCCAGCAGCTTCTTCATCAACTCATCGTACTCGGCGATCGAAATGCGGCCGGCGACGGCGGCCAACGCATCGCGCAGCGATGCCGGCGCATCGCGGCGGGCGAGGGCGGCCATCTGCTCGTCCTGCGCCTGCTTCAGGATCGTGCCGGCCTCACCCTCGTCGAGCACCTCGAACCCGGGTGCCACGCCAGCCTCGAGCGGAAAGCGCTTCAGCAATGCCTGGCAAAAGGCATGGATGGTGAGAATGTTGATACCGCCCGGCGCATCGAGCACGCGCGCAAACAGGCGACGGGCGATCACGCGCTCCTCGGCCTCCGGCGCGCGGTCGATCAGCTTGGCGATTTCCTTGTCGAGTTCGGCTTCCTCGGCCAGCGCCCAACGGCCGAGCTGGGCGGCCAGGCGATTGCGCATCTCGGCCGCCGCGGCCTTGGTGAAGGTGAGGCAGAGGATTCGCTCGGGCTTTACGCCGGCCAGAAGCAGCCGTGTCACGCGATCGGTCAGCACTTTGGTCTTGCCGGTGCCGGCATTGGCCTCGACCCAGGCCGATTGGGCGGGCGACGTCGCCTTGCGTTGCTCGGCGGTGGCGATGCTTACGGGGTCCCGGACATCGACGCTCATTCGTCGCTCCCGCCCGTGGTCGACCATTCGGCGACGCGTTCGAGGTGCGCGTAGTCGTTGAAGTGCGGGACGAACTCGGGCTGCGGCAGCGCCACATAGGGTGTGGCCGGATTGGCATAGCGCTCCGCCATCTTCTCGACCAGCGCAAGCATCGCCGGGATCAGCTTGTCGGCGCCCTTGATGTCCTTGATTTCGCCGCCGTCGCCCAGTCCATTGGCGCGCCAATAGCTCAGGATGACCTCGGCAGCCTTGCCCTTGATCTTCTTGAAGCCGCCGGACTCGGCCATCGCCGCCTCGAGCAGGAGCTGCGGCGCGAACAGCGCGTCGAGTTCGCGCGTGGAAGGTACGCGACCGGTCTTGTAGTCGATCACCTCCCAAACGCCGGTGCCGAGTTCATCGATGCGATCGGCGATCGCGGTGATGGTGAGCGGGTGGTTGCGCGGGCCGACCTTGATCGAGCCCGCCGTTTCACCGTCGAGCAGGCGCAGGCCCGAGGCGCGGCGCTTGTTCTCTTCTGCCACGAACCAGCGCGCGAGCCGCTGGAAGCGCGGCCACCAGAAGGCGCGCTCGGCCGGCGCGGTCAAAAGCTCGCCGAGATGCTTCTCGCCCACTTCTTCCAGTTCGCGGATGGCGTCACCCGGCAGCAGACCGGAAGGATGCCTCCTCAGGAAATCGTCGAGGGCGGCATGCAGCGCTGAGCCGCGCTCGGCCGCGCCCAGTTCGGCTTCGAGCGGATCGAGCAGGCGCAGCTTCAGGATCTGGCGCGCATAGAGGCCGTAGGGATCGCGCCGCCATTGCTCGATGCTTGAGACCGAGAGCTGGGTCGGGCGCGCCGCAAGCGGCGGGCGCGGGGCTGGTCGCGGCCAGGGCTTGTAGCCGCTCGGCCGGTCGATCTCTTCGGCCCAGTCGATGTAGCGCCGGCCGCGCTGGATGTAGGCAGGGGCCTCGACGGCGGCGTTGGGATCGTGGCCCAGCAGCGCATCGAGTCGCGCCAGCCAACGGGAGGAAACGGTGGGCGCGCCACCCTCGCGTTCGGCACGCGTCAGCAGGACGTGGTCGGCTGCCAGGGCCGCCACGAAATCGTGAGCGGAGAGGCCGATCCGACGTTCCGGCTGCGGCAGGCCGAGGGCGCCGCGCATGGGCCGGTTCAGCCACGGGCCGGCTTCGACGCTGGGCGGCCAGCTGCCTTCGTTGAGGCCGCCCAGGATCAGCAAGTCGGCGCGCTGCAAGCGGGCTTCGAGCGGCCCCCAGATCGAGAGGCGCGGGTGCTTGCCGTATCGCGGCCGGATCGCGGCGGGGGACAGCATGGCGGCGAGCAGCCCCGCCCATTCACCGCCGGTGATGGCGGGCTGATCGCGCCAGGCGAGGCGCAGGCGCGCGAGCGTCTCGGCCAGCGCTTCGCCCGACTCGCCGCGCCATAGCGCGTCGGCCGAGGCCAGCATCTCGGCCCCGGCGATGGTGGCGTCGAGCAGCGCGGCGGGTGTCGTGCCCTCCGACATCAGCACGGCGAGGCCCGAGGTCGCCGCATCGAGCCGATCGATCAGCGCACCCACCGCATCGGCGTCGGCATCGTCGACTTTGCGCTGGTTGGCGATGATGCGGCGCACGGAGTCGAGGCCGGCGGCAGGTTTCAGCCCCCGGAGATACTTGCGGTCGAGGCGGCGGGTGGTGTCGAGCAGCTCGGCGCGCGGCTGGCCCAGCGTGCAGAGCGGATGTTTCAGTAGCGCCAAGATATCGATCGGTCCAAATCCGCCATCGACCAGGGCGACCAGCCCGCGCACCAGGGTGGCGGGCGGCGTGTCGGCGAGCGGTGCGCCGGCCGAATCGTCGATCCCGATGTTCCAGCGCTTCAGTTCCGCCGTGACGCGCCGTGCCAATTCGCGATCGGGCGTGATCAGGGCAGCGGTGCGGCGGGGCTCGTTCAGCGCTTCGCGCAGCGCCAGCGCGATCACCACCGCCTCCTGGTGCGAGGTAGCGCAGTCGGCGCGTGCCACGTGATCGAGCGCGGCGGGGTCCGGGCGCGACCAGTCCTCGCTGGTCTCTGCCGGCCGCATCAGCTCGGCCACCAGCTTGCGCCGCGCCGGATCGCCGCCGCGGCTGCCGGGCCAGTCCGGAACGGCCGCACGCTCGACACCCAGGGCGTCCACCAGTTCGTGCAGGCCGAACTGGGGATGCGACGGATCGAGCTTGTCCCAACTCGTCGGGTCCATCTCGCGGTCGAGGCCGGGCAGCACGACGGCACCCTGCGGCAGCCCCGCGATGGCGATCAGCAGGTCGCGCGTCGCCGGTTGCGAACCGGTCGATCCGGCGGCGATCACCGGCGTCGTGGGCGGGGCCGCCTGCCAGCGTGCCGCCTGGGCGCGGATCGCCTGGGTGCGCCGCTCGATGGCATCGATCTGCCCGCGCTCCGCCAGCATCGCCGGCCACGCCGTGCCGACGATGTCGAGGAAGGTGAGCGTCCGCCGCCAATGCTCGGCGAAATTGCCAGTCACGAGGCCGGCCAATTTGTCGAAGCCCACGCCCTCGATCGCCAGCTCATCGAGAAGTCCGCCCAGTTCGCGGGCGAGTTTTAGCGCCTGCGCCGCCGATTGGGCGATGGGATGGCCCTGGTCGTCCTTGAAGGCGGCGACGAGCTGCGCCAGCAGCGCCTCGCGCTCGGTCGGGTCGATGGCGGGCGGCAAGGCAAGGGCTGTGTCATCGCCCGGCGAGACGTCCCATTCGCTGTCGTCGACGTCGCCCAGCGGCGCCATGCGCGGCAGGATCGTGGGCTTGCCGTCCGAGGCCCGCAGGAAGGCTTCGCGAAGTGCGCGCACCGAGCGCCGGGTCGGCACCAGGATCAGCACATCGGCCAAGGCAAGGGGATCGCCACCATGCTCGGCCAGGACGCCCTGCGCCAACTCGTCGGCGAAGCGGCGGTCGATGCCGATGGTGAAGACACCCTTCATCCCAGCACGCGCTCGGCGTCTTCGAGGGCAGCAGGCGTGCCGACATGAAACCAGTCGCCGTCATGGACGAGGCCATAGAGGCGGCCGGCCGCTTCTGCCCGGTTCCAGAGCTTCAGCAAAGAGAACGGTCCTTCCGACGTGCCGTTGAACAGGCGCTGGTCGCAGACCGAGATGCTGGCGAAAAGATACGGCGCCGTCTCGGCGCTGCCGCGATGGCGGGCGCGACCGTCGGCTTCGAGGTAATAGTCGCCGCGGTCTTTCTCTTCGCGGCCGATCGCGGTCGCCAGCGGATGCAGCAGCAGCAGCGCGTCCATACGCCGTGGATCCCAGGCCGCCTGCAGGCGGCCGAGCATCGATTCGGGACCGTCGCGCCACAGGCCATCGCCGTTCAACACGAAGAACGGCGCATTGCCGAGCAGCGGCAGGGCATTGCGGACGCTGCCGCCGGTCTCCATCAGATGGTCCTCGCGGACGATGCGGGCGCGGCCCTGGAGGCGATCGGCGATCTGGTTGCCGAGATGGTGGACGTTCACCACGATGTTCTGCACGCCGTGACGCTGCAGGCGATCCATTGCCCGCTCGAGCATCGAGCGGCCGGCCACGGGAATCAGCGGTTTGGGCGTAACGTCGGTCAACGGCCTCATGCGTTCGCCGCGGCCGGCCGCCAGGATCATCGCTGTACGGATCATGAGGTTCCTATGCGTCGGAGCGGCGGCGGTATCAACCTGTCGACCCAGGCGCGGAGCGGCGCCATCGCTTCGTGCTGAAGGGCGTGTTCGAACATGCGCCAGACGCGCGGCAGATACGGCAGGTAGTCGGGTTTGCCGTCGCGCTCCAGCAGCCGCACGAACAGGCCGATGATACGGGCATGGCGCTGCGCCGCCATCAGCGCGAAGCCGGTGCGGAAGCCCGCCGGGTCTGCCAGCGCCGTCTCATCGACATAGCGTTGCAGACAGGCGGCGTGAACGTCGGGCGGTACGTCGCGGCGTGCATCCTCGATCAGCGACACGAGATCGTAGGAGGGATGGCCGCGTTGTGCGTCCTGGAAGTCGAGCAGGCCGCAGGCTTTGACGCCGGGGCGGGCGGGCAGCCACAACAGGTTGTCCTTGTGGTAGTCGCGCAGCAGCAACGCATCTGGGCCCAAGGGCAGCGCGGCTAGGCATTGTTTCCAGGCAGCGATATAGCGCGCGGTCTCTTCCGGTGGTGTCGGTTTGCCGGTCGCGGCCGGCAGATACCACTCCGGCAACAGCATCGCCGCCTCGATCAGCGCGTCGCCGGCATAGGCGCCGAGCCCCGGCAGAACGGCGCGGTCGCCGGCCAGATAGAGATGCACCAGCACGTCGGTGGCTCGGGCGTAGAGTTCGCGCTCGTCACCGCCCGCCGCCAGCACGCGGGAATAGGTATCGTCGCCGAAATCCTCCAGCAGCAAAAAGCCGTGCTCCGTGTCCTCGGCCAGAATCTCCGGGGCGCTCAAGCCAAGCGAGATCAGATGCCGGCCGATGCGCACGAAAGGACGGACATCCTCCTGCGGCGGCGGCGCATCCATGACCACCGCGGAGCTGCGCGGCCGGCTCAGCCTGAAATACTTCCGGAATGAGGCATCGCCCGCCAGCAGCCGCTCACCGGCATCGCCCCAGCCGGCGTTGCGTACAAACTCAGCGCGCCGCAGATCGCGTTCAGATTTCGCCAAAGCGGGCCTCTCCCTCCAAGGTCGCGCGCCGTCCTTCGCCGTCGATGGACAGTGTCACCGTGAGCCGTTCCTTCGGCAGCAGAGATCCCAGCCGCTCCGCCCATTCGACCAGGGCGATGCCGTCGGTACGCGCCTCTTCCCAGCCGAGTTCGAAGACCTGCTCCGGTTGCTCGAGCCGGTAGAGGTCGAAGTGCCAGAAGACACCCCTCGGCGTGTCGTAGACCTCGACCAGGGTGAATGTCGGGCTGGGCACGACAAGTGTCGGCTGGCCTGAGGCTGCGCGCAGGACGGCGCGGGCGAGCGTGGTCTTGCCAGCCCCGAGGCCGCCCACCAGCGCCACGACATCGCGCGGCCGCAGGCGCGCCGCGAGGGTCGCGCCCAGCCGCTCTGTGGCGGCCTCGTCGGGAAGAGGCAATGAAAAAGTCGGCATCGTTCGATGCCGACTTTTAGCACGCGCGCCCCTGTGGGCGATTAGGCGCTAGTAGCGGTAGAGATCGCCCTTGAACGGGCCGGCCTCAGGCACGCCGATATACTTGGCCTGGTCGGGGCGGAGCTTGGTCAGCTTGGCGCCGACCTTCTCGAGATGCAGCGCCGCGACCTTCTCGTCGAGGAACTTGGGCAGGGTGTAGACCTGCTTCTGGTACTTGCCGGGGTTGGTCCAGAGCTCGATCTGGGCCAGCGTCTGGTTCGAGAACGACGCCGACATCACGAAGCTCGGATGGCCGGTGGCGTTGCCGAGGTTCACCAGGCGGCCTTCCGACAGCACGATGATGCGCTTGCCGTCGGGAAACTCGACCTCGTCGACCTGCGGCTTCACGTTGTGCCACTTGAAATTGCGCAGGCTCGAGATCTGGATCTCGCTGTCGAAGTGACCGATGTTGCAGATGATGGCGCGGTGCTTCATCGCCTTCATATGGTCGAGCGTCAGCACGTCGACGTTGCCGGTGGCCGTCACAAAGATGTCGGCGCGCGGCGCGGCATCTTCCATGGTCACGACCTCATAGCCTTCCATCGCCGCCTGCAGGGCGCAGATCGGATCGACTTCCGAGACCATGACGCGGCAGCCGGCCTGGCGCAGCGAGGCGGCCGAGCCTTTGCCCACGTCGCCGAAGCCCGCGACCATCGCCACCTTCCCCGACATCATCACGTCGGTGCCGCGGCGGATACCGTCGACCAGCGATTCACGGCAACCGTAGAGATTGTCGAACTTCGACTTGGTGACCGAGTCGTTGACGTTGATGGCCGGCCACAGGAGCTTGCCTTCCTTCGCCATGTTGTAGAGGCGATGGACACCCGTGGTCGTCTCCTCGGTGACGCCCTTGATCGAGGCGCCGAGCTTGGCGTACCAGCCGGGCTTTTCCTTGTTGGTCTTGGCGATCACCTTGTAGAGGACTTCCTCTTCCTCATTGGTCGGGTTGGCGATCAGCGAGGCGTCCTTCTCCGCGCGCGCGCCGAGATGGACCAGCAGGGTGGCGTCGCCACCGTCGTCGAGAATCATGTTCGGCTCGCCGCCGTCGTGCCACTCGAAGATCTTGTGGGTGTAGTCCCAGTATTCCTCGAGGCTCTCACCCTTGATCGCGAAGACCGGCGTGCCGGCCTTGGCGATGGCGGCGGCAGCATGGTCCTGCGTCGAGTAGATGTTGCACGAGGCCCAGCGCACGTCGGCGCCCAGTGCCTTCAGCGTCTCGATCAGCACGCCCGTCTGGATGGTCATGTGCAGCGAGCCCGCGATGCGCGCACCCTTCAGCGGCTTCTTCGATCCGTATTCCTTGCGGATCGACATGAGGCCGGGCATCTCGGTCTCGGCCATGTCGAGTTCCTTGCGGCCCCAGTCGGCGAGCCCGATATCCTTGACGATGTAATCCTGGGCCATTTGGCGCTCCTGAATAGGGGGCTGAGGTGAATTGCGGGCGTGTCATATCAGCGGCCCGGCACCGCCTCAACGCGTCGTATGCTCATATAAGCAAGAATTTATGAAGGGATAACCGGCGCTTTATGCCGGGGGGTCGCTTTGCTCAATCCTCGCCGAATTTGCCCTCGACCAGGGCCGAAAGGGCGGCCAGGGCGTCCGCGGCCTGACGGCCGGAGCAGGTGAGCTCGACCTCCGAACCGATGCCGGCACTCAGCATCATCAATCCCATGATCGAGAGGCCGGAGACTTCCTGGCCCTTGAAGCCGACGCGGACGACCGCATCGAACTGGCCGGCAGTGCGGACGAACTTGGCCGCGGCGCGGGCATGCAGGCCACGCTTGTTGGCAATCCCCAGCGTCCGGCGGAGCGCTCCGATACCGGCGTCGGCCGCGCCCGTGGACGCGGCCTCGGTCACGAAGCTTCCTTGGCCAGGATGCGCGAGGCGACGGTGATGTACTTGCGACCGGCCTCCTGGGCCATGCGCACGGCTTCGGCGATCGGTCGGGTGCGGACGCTGGCGAGCTTGACCAGCATCGGCAGGTTGACGCCCGCCAGCACCTCGATGTGTGCCTGCTCCATGATGGAGATCGCGAGGTTGGAAGGTGTGCCGCCGAACATGTCCGTCAGAACGATGACACCTTCGCCGGTGTCGCAGGCGCGGGCCCGCTCGAGGATTTCAGCGCGCCTCTTTTCCATGTCGTCGTCAGCGCCGATGCAGACTGTCGAAACGCATTGCTGCGGACCAACGACATGTTCGAGCGCGGCCAAGAACTCACGCGCAAGATTGCCGTGGGTCACCAGTACGATACCAATCATCCGTCCCCGTCCGGTTTACCCTGTACCGCCCGGCCCCCCGGCCCCGTCGGCGTCTCGGTGGGTGAGAGTGACCGAGCGGCCGTCGCCGCGCAACCAGTCTGCCAGGGCTTCGGCAACGGCCACGGAACGATGGCGGCCTCCGGTACAGCCCACGGCAATGGTCAGATAGCTCTTTCCCTCTGCGTCAAAACGCGGCAGCAGGGGGCCGATCAACCCCTTCAAATGGTCGAGGAAGGGCGCGTAGTCGGGATCGGTTGCAATGAAGGACGCAACAGACGGATCGCGACCGGTCAGTGGTTTCAGGGCCGGCTCATAGTGCGGGTTCTTCAGGAACCGGGCATCGAACACGAGATCGGCTTCGCGCGGCAGGCCGCGGCGGAACGAAAACGACATCACCGACAGACGGGTGCCGGCGCGCGGGCCGAGCGCGAAGTGGCCGACCAGCAACTGCTTGAGCGCGTGCGGCGATAGCGAAGAGGTATCGATGACGACGTCGGCGCTGTCGCGCATCCCGTCCATCTGCCGACGCTCCTCGACGATGCTGTCGATTACCGGCCGGTCGGGTGCCAGTGGATGCGGTCGCCGCGATTCGGTGTAGCGGCGCTGAAGCACTTCGGTATCGCATTCGAGGTACAGCAGCCTGGCATCGAGGTCGGGGCGCAGACGCAGCTTGCGTATGCGGCGGACGAGTTCCTGCGGATCGAATCCGAAGGTGCGGGTATCGACGCCGAAGGCAAGCGGCAGGGCGGTTGTGCCCGAACCGCCGGCGGTCGACCGCATCATGTCGCCGAGCAACGGCAGCGGCATGTTGTCGACCGCCACGTAGCCAATATCCTCAAGGGCGTTCAGCGCCGTCATCCGACCGGCGCCGGACAGGCCGGTCACCAGGACGAACGGACGGCGCACGCTGTTGGTGGTCGGAGACGAGAGGGAGGGGCTGTCGGGCATGGGCTGGACAGTCGCGATCATGCGGCTTCGATTTGTGCCAGGGCAAGACGCAACTTGGCGGTGGCGGAAGCCTCGAACGGCGCGAGCGCGAGCACGGGCAGGTCGATATCCAACAGGGTCTCTCCGGCCGGCTCCGGCAACCGCTCGATGCGGCTGGCCGGCATCAGATCGACCAGCAGCGTCAACGGCGCCTGCGCCAGGACCTGTCCTCGCGCGAGCTTCACGATTCCGACACCGCGTACCTCGAGGAGGCCTGCGAGCGTGGCCGGTGCGGTCGCGATCAGGGAGCGTCCGCGCCGGGCGAGGCGGGTCTGGTCGTCCGCCACGAGACGGCCGCCGGCCTCGATCAGGCGCAGCGCCAGATCGGACTTGCCGGCGCCCGATGGCCCGCGCAGCAGCACCGCGCGCCAGGTTCGGTCCGACGATGTTCCTGGAGGTCGAAGTGCCACACAGGTCGCATGGACGAGTATCGTCATTTTCGGGTGTTGGCGGCAGGCACGCGGATGGTGAAGCGGGCGCCCAGTATCTTTCCGTCCGGTGCGCGGCGGTTGGTGGCTGCGATCGAGCCGCCGTAGGTCTCCATGATCTGTCGGCAGATCGAGAGGCCGAGCCCGGAGTGCTGGCCAAAGTGTTCGATCGGACGCTCCGAGTAGAAGCGCTCGAAGATCGATTCGAGATTCTCCTCGGGAATGCCAGGCCCCTCGTCGTCGATCGTGACCACGAACGGACCGCCGCGCGGCTCGCGGCTCAGCTCAATCACGATCCGCGAACCGGACGGGCCGAACGACAGCGCATTGTCGATGACGTTACGGAACACCTGGCCGTAACGGCCATCGTGGCCGTGTGCGGCGAAAGGCGGGTTGGCGGCGACCCGGAAATCGAGGTCGACGCCGGCCTTACGTCCCGTGCTGACGGCATAGTGGCCCACCATGTCGGCCAGGAGGCCATGGAGGTCGACGGTTTTTACCTCGCCGCGCATCAATTCGGCGTCGAGTCGGGAGGCGTCGGAAATGTCGGAAATCAGCCGGTTCAGCCGGTTGATGTCGTCCATGACGATGGCCATGAGCTTGGCGCGGCGTTCCGCGTCGAGGTCCTGGCGCGCCGCCATTTCGATGGCGGAACGCAGGGAAGTGAGAGGATTCTTGAGTTCGTGCGCCACATCGGCGGCGAAGCTTTCGATGGTGTTGATGCGCTGCCACAGCGCGTCGGTCATCGAGCGCAGGGCGTCGTTCAGATCGCCGATCTCGTCGCCGCGCTTGCCGAGATCCGGAATCTCCGGCCGGCTTTCGCGGGCGAGGCGCACCTCGTCGGCGGCGCGCGCCAGCCGCACGATGGGCTGGGTGATGGTGCCGGCAAGGTAGAGCGAGAGCAGCACCGTGATGCCGAGAGCCGCCGCGGCGATGGTCAGCATGTCGTAGCGGACCTGCCGCAGCGAGGCGGCGATGGCGCGATTGTCCCGGGTGAGGATCAGTGCCCCAAGGACCTGCTTGTAGCGCTGGACCGGCACTGCAGCGCTCAGGATAAGGCGGCCGTCGCCGGCGATCCGCACGGCCGAGGCATTGAAGCCGCGCAGCGCGCTCGCCGCCTCGGGGTAATCGCGGACTGTCGGCGCGGAGCGCTCCACATATTCGGGGAAGCGGTCAGCCCGCGACAATTGCCGGGCGATCCAGTCGCTGATCTGGTCGCCCAAGGGAATCGCTGCAATGGCGGAACTCTCGGGTGGCGGCAGCGGGCTGCTGTGGATGCGGCCGAGCTCGCTCAGAAAATCCGAGTCGCCCAGCAGGTCGCCGGTCTCGCTGAACAGGCGGGCTCGCACACCGGTCGGGCGCACCAGGCGGGTCAGGAGCTGACGCGCGGCATCGGCGTCCATCCGGTTGACCGTGGCCTCGCCGCCCACCACGGCAACCTCGCCGATGCCTGCCGCCACCATCTCGCCCTGGACCAGCAACGATGCGAGTTCGGCGTCGATCAGCTCGTCTTCGTAGTCGCTGAGATAGACTGCACCCAGCGTCAGCAGGGCCACCGGTACGATGTTGAGCAACAGGATGCGGCGCGTGAGCGGCGAATACCGGCGCTCGCTGCTACGCCGGCGCCGCAGCAGCGACGGCGATTCGGCCGAGGGCGACGCGGCACGCGCACGCCGGCCGGCCGGCATCAGCCGGCCGAGTGCCGCCGCCAAACGCGAACCGAACGCTTGTGGCGCAGCCTCGCGCCTGCCCGGTTCAGGCGTCGCGGTATCGGTATCCAATGCCATAGAGCGTTTCGATCTGCTCGAACTCGCCGTCGACTTCGCGGAACTTGCGGCGGACGCGCTTGATGTGGCTGTCGATGGTGCGGTCGTCGACGTAGATCGTCTCGCCGTAGGCGGCATCCATCAGCTGGTCGCGGTTCTTGACGTGGCCGGGCCGCTCGGCCAGCGATTTCAGGAGCAGGAATTCGGTGACCGTCAGGTGCACTTCCTTGCCCTTCCACGTGCATTGGTGACGGCTCGGGTCGAGCACCAGCTCGCCGCGCACGACGCGCTCGGCGGCGGTCTCGCCCTTGGCCGTGCCGACGTCGGCGCGCCGCAGCACGGCGCGAATGCGCTCGAGCAGCAGGCGCTGCGAGAACGGCTTGCGGATGAAATCGTCGGCGCCCATGCGCAGACCAAGGACCTCATCGATCTCCTCGTCCTTGGAGGTGAGGAAGATCACCGGGAAGTGCTGCGTCTTGCGGATGCGGTTCAGCAGCTCCATGCCGTCCATCCGCGGCATCTTGATGTCGAAGATCGCGAGGTCGGGCGGCGCCTGGTTGAGACCTTCCAGAGCCGACGCGCCGTCATTGTAGGTCTTGATCTGGAAGCCCTCGGCTTCGAGCAGCATCGACACTGAGGTGAGGATGTTGCGGTCGTCGTCGACGAGGGCGATGTTCTTGCGCACGGCGTGGATTCTCCTGACAGGCTCGGCGGATAGTGGTTGAATGGTAACACGACCGGAGCGTCGCCGCCGCTGCCACGATCGGTTCTCGATATCCTTGAATTAAGGCTGTTTTGCCCCGAAATGATTGAAGATATGTCACGTGCCGCCCGCGCTTTGCTGCGCGGGCTCGATCGCGCTGCCCTCGCCACCGCGCTACAGGCCCCGGGAGGAGGCGTTTCCTGGCCCTACGCCTCGCTGGTGCTGGTCGCGGTCGATCACGACCTGTCGCCGATCCTGCTGCTGAGCGACCTGGCCGAGCACGCCAAGGCGATTGCGGTCGAAAGCCGGGTTTCGCTGCTGTTCGACGGCACCGGCGGTCTGGACCAGCCGCTGACCGGCGCCCGGGTCACCCTGCTCGGACGTATCGAGCGGACCCCCGATTTGCGGCTCGCCCGGCGCTTTCTCGCCCGCCATCCGGATGCCGAGATGTATGCCGGATTCAAGGATTTCCACTTCTACAGGGTCGCGCCGGAACGCGCCCATCTGGTCGCGGGCTTCGGCAAGATCCGCTGGTTGGAGGCGACCGAACTGTTGCCCGTCGTGACGCCCGGCCTGGCCGATTCCGAGGCCGGTATCGTCAGCCACATGAACGAGGACCATGCCGACGCCCTGCAGCTCTATGCCCAGAAGCTGCTGGGACTGCCTGGCGGAGACTGGCGCATGACCGGCATCGATGCCGAGGGGATCGATCTGAGGCGGGCCGGGCAAGTCGCGCGGCTGCCGTTCGACGTCCCGCTCGCAGACGCCGGTGAGGCGCGCAAAAAGTTGGTCGCCTTGGTCGTGCGCGCCCGAGCAACCTGAAGAGCAGCCCGACCGGCCGCCGTCCGATTCCGCGACGCGGGATGGTCTTCGCAGTTGCGGTAGCTGATCCACATGATCCTCGAAACTAACTGTCGCAGGGCCTTGCCACCCCTTGGCCACACCAGTAGCGCATAGGCGTCATTCAGGATCAGCCGCACAAATCAGGAGAAAACTCCGTGCATCAGGCGGGCTTCGTTATCCCAAAGGTCGGACTGGAAACACTCGGATTGAAGAACCCGGGTAACGTTTATTGGAACCTCCAGGTTCCCGCGCTTTATGAAGAGGCCATTCGCCGCCGTGAGGGCACCATGGTCGAGGGCGGCGCACTGGCGGTGCGCACCGGCGTCCACACTGGCCGCTCACCCAACGACAAGTTCTTCGTCGAGGACGGGCAATCCAAGGGTCGCATCGACTGGGGCAAGACCAACAAGCCTATCTCGCCCGAGCGCTACCGCGCGCTTTATAATCGCATGCTGTCCTACGCCCAGCGCCGCGACCTGTTCGTGCGCGACTGCTGGGCGGGCGCCGATCCGGCGCACCGCATCGGCGTGCGCGTGATCAACGAGACGGCGTGGCACAATCTCTTCGCCCGCAACATGTTCCTGCGGCCAAAGCCCGACGAGTTGCTCGGCTTCAAGCCCGACTTCACCATCCTCAATCTGCCGGGCTTCCAGGCCGAGCCGGCAGTCGACGGCACCGCCTCGGATTGCGCCGTGCTGGTCAACTTCACCGATCGCGTCGTGGCGATCTGCGGCACCTGGTACGCCGGTGAGATCAAGAAGTCGGTCTTCACCATCCTGAACTACCTTCTGCCTGACAAGAACGTGCTGCCCATGCACGCCTCGGCCAATATTGGCGCGAAGGGCGACGTGGCGATCTTCTTCGGATTGAGCGGCACCGGAAAGACCACGCTGTCGGCCGATCCGTCGCGCACCCTGATCGGCGACGACGAGCACGGATGGGGCGAGACCAGTCTCTTCAACTTCGAGGGCGGCTGCTACGCCAAGGTGATCAAGCTCTCCCGCGAGGCCGAGCCCGAAATCCATGCGACCACCGAGCGCTTCGGCACGGTGCTGGAGAACGTCGTATTCGATCCCGCGACCGGCCGGCTCGATCTGGACGATGGCAAGCACACCGAGAACACGCGCGCCTGCTATCCGTTGGACTTTATTCCCAACGCCTCGACCTCGGGCATGGCCGGCACGCCGGAGAACATCGTGATGCTGACGGCCGACGCCTTTGGCGTGTTGCCGCCGATCTCGCAGCTGTCGCCGGAGCAGGCGATGTACCACTTCCTCTCGGGTTACACCGCGCGCGTCGCCGGCACCGAAAAGGGCGTGACCGAGCCACAGGCAACCTTTTCAACCTGCTTCGGCGCGCCGTTCATGCCGCGCCATCCTACGGTCTACGCCAAGATGCTGGGCGAGAAGATGGCCCGGCAACATGTGAAGTGCTGGCTGGTCAACACGGGCTGGTCGGGTGGCGGCTTTGGCGTCGGCGAGCGCATGTCGATTCGGCACACCCGTGCCATGGTGCGGGCGGCCCTCGACGGGACGCTGGCAACCGTCGCTTCGGCGACCGATCCGCACTTCGGCATGCAGGTACCCAACGCCTGCCCGGACGTGCCGGGCGAGGTTCTCAATCCGAAGAATACCTGGAAGGACAAGAAGGCCTATGAAAGCGCCGCGCGCGACGTCGCCAAGCGCTTCGAGGCCAATTTCCAGCAGTTCGAGAGCCACGTCGACGGCAAGGTGAACAAGGCGGCAATCCGCGCCGCCGCCTGAGCCTGCGGCGAGGGTCGTGTTGTCCCGGCGGACGCCGTATGATGTCGCTGCTTGAGCAACCTTCCTGACGCCTCCCCTTTGGCCGCGGTACCGGCCGTGGTCGTGCCGCGCCGGCTGTTGCGCCTGCCGCTGATCGCGGCACTCGCGCTGGCTTTCGTGTCGCTGGCGCTGATTTCGGGCGTCGCCTACATCGCGGTGCTGGCCGGCGCCACGGGTACCGCCGAGCGGCTGCTGGTCGACCGCGCCGAGCGCGTGGTCGATGCCCAGGTGGCAATGATCCGCAGCCGGCTCGATCCCGTCGCCGACCATCTCGAACTGATCGCAGCCCTTGCTGCTGCCGGCCGTATCGACATCGATTCGCCTGTTGCCGTACGCGAGGCCCTGGCGGTGATGATGGCGCGGGTGCCGGCGATTTCCGCCGCGGCCTTCGCCACGCTTGACCTCCAGCTGCACAGGGCCGTGCGCCATGCCGACGGGCACGTGACCAGCGATACGGAGTCGCTTGCCACCCAGCCGCGCGGTCTTGAGCGCTTCCGTGAACTGCAGACGGCGCAAGGCACCTTCTGGGGGGCCCTGTTCTGGAACGAAGCTCTGAAGCAGCCGCTCATCAATGTGCGGACGCCGGTGCGCCGCATCGACAATGCCTTCATCGGCGGCCTGATCGCTACCGTCGCGGTCGGCGACCTGTCCTACCTGATCGGCGATGCCAGCCAGGGCACCGAAGGCCGCTATTTCATTCTGGTCGGACGCGACAAGGTTCTGGCGCATCGCCGCCTCGTCGATGCGCGCGGCCTCGATCTCTCCGAGGAGAAGCCGCTGCCGACGATCAAGGAAGTGGACGATCCGGTCCTCGCGAACTTCTGGGATCCGCCGGTGCGCTCGGCGCGGATCGACAAGGCGCTCGGCGGCTTCGGCCGCATCATTCGCGCCGAGGGACGGCAATGGGTGTTCGTCTACCGCGAGATGCGGCGTTACGGTCCCGAGCCGTGGCTGGTCGGCCAGTACTACCCGCTTGAAGAAGCGACCGGCGATCTCGACCGGCTGACCAATGGCGCCATTGTCGGCGCGGCGACTCTCGCCGTTGCGATCGTGCTGGCCTTGCTGATGGGCCTGAGCATGGCGCGGTCGATTCGCACCATCACCTCGGCTGCCGAATCGATCGAGCGGCTGGAATTCGAACAGCCTCTTCACAAGCGCTCGCTGCTGCGCGAGATTGACGATGCCGGCCAAAGCCTCGACAAGGCGCGCGGCGCGCTGAAGTGGTTCGGCGCCTATGTGCCGCACAGGCTCGTCTTCCGGCTGATGGAGCTCGGCGAAAGCGCCGTGGTCTCGCGCCGGCGCACCGTGACCGTCATGTTCACCGACATCGTCGGCTTCACGCCACAGGCCGAGGACCTGCAGGAGCAGGAGACGGCCGATATGCTCAACCATCATTTCGCATTGCTCGGCGCCTGTATCGAAGAGACCCAAGGCGTGATCGACAAATACATCGGCGACTGCGTAATGGCGGTGTGGGGCGGCCTCTCCAAGATGGAAGACCACGCCGACCAGGCGATCCATGCCGCGCTCGAGATGGCGCGCGTGATCCGGGAGGACAACCGGCAACGCGCCGCCGATGGCAAGGCGCCGGTCCGCCTGCGCATCGGCGTGCATTCGGGTCCGGTCGTGGTCGGCAACATCGGTGCGCCGGGCCGGGTCAACTACACCGTGGTCGGCGACACGGTGAACGTGGCGCAGCGTCTGGAACAGCTCGGCAAGGACTTCATGCGCGAGAACGATGAAGTGATCGTGCTGGTCAGCGGCGATTCCATTGCCGCCATGAAGCACCCGGAAGCGCTGGGGGAATTGCCCACACCCGAGCTGCGCCACGTCAAGGGTCGTGAGGAACCGGAACAGGTTTATCGCCTCGTGTGAATCGCCGCGCGCTGGACGCGAAGTGCCATTCAAAGGTAGTCTGCGCCCGGCATTCAGGCGTGAGTTCGAGAGGCAAAAGCAGCACATGGAACGGCGCAAACTCCTTGCATTGTCGACGGCCCTGCTGGCCCTTGCTCCCCTCCGCTCGCTGCACGCCCAAAGTACCGCCAGTGCCGCCAAACCCTACACCGCGGAGCAGCTCGACCAGATGCTGGCGCCGATCGCGCTCTATCCCGATTCCCTGCTGGCGCAGGTGCTGATGGCCGCGGGCTATCCGCTGGAAGTGGTCGAGGCGGCGCGCTGGTCGGCCGCCAATCCCAACCTCAAGGGCGATGCGGCGGTGGCTGCGGTCAAGGACAAGAGCTGGGACGTCAGCGTGAAGTCCCTGACCGCCTTCCCCCAGACCCTCAAGATGATGAACGACCAGCTAGACTGGACCCAGAAGATCGGCGACGCGATGATCGCCGAACAGAAGGATGTAGCCGAGTCCGTGCAGCGGCTGCGGGCCAAGGCCGCGGCGGCCGGCAATCTCAAGACCACGCCGCAGCAGAAGGTCACGACGCAGGCGGCGGCATCGGGTGGCGGCAGCACGATCGTGATCGAGCCGGCCAACCCAGAAACGATCTACGTGCCGTACTACAACCCGGCCTGGGCCTACGGGCCGTGGCCTTACCCGGCCTATCCGCCACCGTATTATCCGCCGCCGCCCAACTATGGCGCGGCGTTGATGACCGGCATGATGTTTGGCCTGGGCGTCGCCGCCGGCGCCGCCATGTTCGGCGGCTGGAACTGGAACCGCGGCAACACCTACGTCAACGTCAACCGCGCGACCAGCATCAGCGCCAACAACTTCAACGCCAGCCACTACGCCAACGGCACCTGGTCGCACGACGCCGCGCATCGCGACGGCGTGCCCTATCGCGACCCCGCGCTGCAGCAGAAGTACGGCCAGAACCGTCCGGGTTCGGCGGAGCGCGACCAGTATCGCGGCCAGCAGTTCCAGAACGAGCTGCGCGGCGGCCAGGCCGGCCAGCGCGACGGTGCTGCCCGCACCAATGCCGAGCAGCGCGCCGGCAGCGGCGAGCGGGCCGGCGCCGGTGCCGGCGAGCGCACGGGCGCCGGCACGCGCGCGGCATCGGAGAGCCACAGCGGTGGCGCCTTCAACGGCGTCGATCGTGGCCAGCAGGTCAATCGCGAGGCCGATCGCGGCCGGTCGTACAGCGGCGGCGGGCGCAATTTTGGCGGCGGCGGCCGCGGAGGTCGGCGATGAGCGGATCACTTCTGCGCCGTGGCCTTCTGGCGCTCGTTCTCCTGGCCGGCTTCGCGGCGACGGCGATGGCGCAGCCGAAGCTGCAGGGCTTCCCGACCGCCGACGCGGCGGCAGCGGCCTTCACGGATGCGGTGCGGACCAGGAACGAGAAGGCGATGGCGGCCATGCTCGGCCCGCGCTGGGCCGACTTCGTGCCGGCCGACGCGGGCGAGCGGGACCGGCGTCGCACCGCCTATCTGGCGGCCTGGGACGAGAGCCACAAGGTCACCGTCACGGATGGCACCAAGGCGGTGATCGAGGCCGGCAAGTCCGGCTGGACGCTGCCCATCCCGATCGTGAAGGACGGGGCGGAGTGGCGCTTCGACCTCGAGGCCGGCCGCCACGAGATGCAGGCCCGCCTGATCGGCCGCGACGAACTCGCCGTCATCCAGACCATGCTGGCCATCGTCGATGCCCAGCGCGACTACGCCGCCCTCGACCCGATGAAGACCGGCGCGCCTGCCTATGCCCGCCGCCTGTTGAGTTCGCCCGGCAAGAAGGACGGTCTCTACTGGGAGACACCGGCCGGCCAGCCGCAAAGCCCGCTGGGACCGGCGGTGGCCAAAGCGCAGGCCGGCAGCAGCACGGCCGACGGCCATTACGGCTACAATTTCCGCCTGCTCTACGCTCAGGGCCCGGCGGCGCCGGGCGGCGCCCGCGATTACATCGTCAATGGCCGCATGATCGGCGGCTTCGCTGCCATCGCCTGGCCGGTGCGCTACGGCGAGACCGGCGTGATGACCTTCATCGTGAGTCAGAGCGGCGACGTCTATCAGCGCGACCTCGGGCCCGAGACGGCGCAACGTGCGGCAGCCATCGTCACCTTCAATCCGGACAAGGACTGGACGAAGGCCGATATGACGCCCCCGTGAGGGGCAATTTGGGGAGAGAGTTATGATCAAGACCAGGGTCCTCGCACTGTTCGTGGTGGCCGGCATGCTGGGCGGCTGCAACCAGAGCCTGTCTGACGGCCAGACCGGCGCCATCGTCGGCGCGGCGGCAGGCACCGGCATTGGCCTGGCCACCGGCGGCAGTTTCGGCGCGGTGGTTGGCGCCGGCCTGATCGGTGGTGCGGTCGGCTATCTCGGCGGCACCGCCATCGGCAACAGCAAGTAAGGCGGAGAAGCCCTCATGACCTCCAGGTTCATCCTCGCCGCCGCCACGTTGCTTCTCGCCTCCACGGCCGCCCAGGCCCAGGTCGCGCCGACCAACTTCGACCAGGCCGCCTACATCACCTGCAAGGAGGCGCACGCCATGGCGCCGGAGCCGCGCAAGATGCTGGCGACCTATCTCGCCAACCATGCCGCTGCCTATCGCGGGGTCGTCATTCCCGACAATGAATTGGGCGCCCAGCTCGCCCATCTCGTGCGCGGCGGCTGCACGCTGGCACCAGACGCCTACCTGTTCACGGTGATCGACCGGGCGATCCTGGCCGAGCTGCCGAAGCTGCCGAAGCGCAAGTAGCGCTTCGGCGCAGCGCTCAGGTCAGCTTGATCATGACGTGCCTGGCGTATGCCGGGCGCGTCGTGAGTCGCTCGTACCAGGCTTTCACGTTCTTGAGGTCGGGCCGGTCGATGTCGAGCGCATACCAGCGATAGGCGAAGCAGCCCACGGGAATGTCGCCCATGGTGAAGTGCTGGCCGGCGACATAGCGCCGGCCGGCCAACCAGCCGTCGAGCCGGCCGAACAGCTTGCCGGCATCCTCTGCCGCCTTCTTGATCGTGGCCATGTCGCGCTTCTCCGGCGGCGTGCGCACCAGGCCCCAGAAGGCGATGCGCATCGGCTCGGAGATGGTGCTGAGCTGCCAGTCCATCCAGCGGTCGGCCTCGCTGCGCGCGGCGGGGTCCTGCGGCCACAGCGTGCCGGCCGCGTACTTGGCCGAGAGGTAGCGCACCGCGGAGTTGCTTTCCCAGATGATGCGTCCGCCATCGTCGATGGTCGGCACGACGCCGTTGGGGTTCATGTCGAGATACCATTTCTGGTCGTTGCCGCCGAAGGCGCCGCCGACATCGGTACGCTCGTATTTGAGCCCGCACTCTTCGGCGGCCCACAGCACCTTCTGCACATTGATCGAATTGGCCCGGCCCCAGATCTTCATCGCTTGCGTTCCTTCCTCAATGTCAGTGCGCGGCGGCCCAGTTGTCGCCGACGCCGGTGTCGACGACCAGCGGCACGGTGAGCGCGGCAGCACTCTCCATGACCTTGCGCGCCACATCCTTGGTCTTGTTCATTTCCGCGTCGGGCACTTCGAACAGCAGTTCGTCGTGCACCTGCAGCAGCATGCGGGCCTTCAGCTTCGCGCCGGCCAGAGCTGCCGGCACGCGGATCATCGCCCTCTTGATGATGTCGGCGGCGCCGCCCTGCAGCGGCGCGTTGATCGCGGCGCGCTCGGCGAAGGCGCGCATGCCCTGGGCCTTCTCGTTGATGTACTTGAGATGGATCTTGCGGCCGAACGGCGTCAGCACATAGCCGTGCTTGCGCGCATAGTCCTTGGTCCGCTCCATGTAGTCGCGGATGCCGGGATAGCGCTGGAAGTACTTGCCGATGTACTCCTTGGCTTCCTGCTGGCCGATGCCGAGCTGGTTGGCGAGGCCGAAGGCCGAGATGCCGTAGATGATGCCGAAGTTGATCGCCTTGGCGCGCCGCCGCATCAGCGGGTCCATGCCTTTCACCGGCACGCCGAACATTTCGCTGGCGGTGATCGCATGGATGTCGTCGCCGCGCGCGAAGGCCTCCTTGAGTTCCGGGATGTCGGCGACGTGCGCCAGCAACCTCAATTCGATTTGGGAATAATCGGCGCTCAGGAGCTTGTGGCCCTTCTCGGCGATGAAGGCCTGGCGGATCTTGCGGCCTTCCTCTGAGCGCACCGGAATGTTCTGCAGGTTGGGGTCGGTGGAGGCGAGCCGGCCGGTGGCGGCGCCGGTCATGTGATACGAGGTATGCACGCGGCCGGTCTTCGCATCGACCTGGCGCACCAGCGCATCGGTGTAGGTGCCCTTGAGCTTGGCGAGCTGGCGGTGCTCCAGGATCTTTACCGGCAGCGGATGGCCCTGGGCCGCGAGATCGTCCAGCACCGAGGCATCGGTCACCCAGGAGCCGTTCTTGCTGCGCTTGCCGCCGGGCAGCTTCTGCTCGTCGAACAGGATCTCGCCCAGCTGCTTGGGCGAACCGACGTTGAACTCGCGGCCGGCAATCTTGTGGATCTCGATCTCGAGTTCGCCCAGGCGCTTCTCGAAGTCGGTGCTGAGACCCTTGAGTTTTACCGCATCGACCTTGATGCCGGCCGTCTCCATGCCCAGCAGCACCGGAATCAAAGGCCGCTCGATCGTCTCGTACATCGTCGTCATGTGCTCGGGCACCAGCCTGGGCTTCAGGTGCGCCCAGAGCTGCATGGTGACGTCGGCGTCCTCGGCCGCATAGTCGCGCGCCTTGTCGAGCGGCACCTTGTCGAAGCTCACCTGCTTGGCGCCGCTGCCGGCCACGTCGGCAAACTTGATGGTCTTCTGGCCGAGATGACGCTCCGCCAGCTCGTCCATGCCGTGGTTGTTCTTGCCGGCATCGAGCACGAACGAGATCAGCATGGTGTCGTCGACCGGGCCGATCTCGACGCCGTAGCGCTGGAACACGGCCATGTCGTACTTGATGTTCTGGCCGACCTTCAGCACCGAAGGGTCCTCGAGCATGGGCTTCAGTAGCGCGATCGCCTTCTTGAGCGCGATCTGGCCGTCGAGCAGCTTGCCGCCGTCCTTGTCGCCGCCGTCGCCCAGCAGATCGAGCGCGCCCTGCGCGGCGCCGCCGGGGACGCGGTGCATCAGCGGCACGTAAGCGGCGCGCCGCTTCGTCGAGTTGACGTCGCCCCACGGCCCCTCGAGCAGCGCCAGCGAGACGCCGACCAGGCCGGCATTGTTGGAATCGAGGCCGTCGGTTTCGCAGTCGAAGGCGACGGTGCCGGCCTTGGTCGCTTCCGCGATCCATTCGCCGAGCGCCGTCTCGTCCTGGATCAGCTCGTAGTCGGCGGCAGTGAAGGGTTGGTTCGACTTGGTGCGGGCGGCCGGTGCGGGCCTCGTCTCCGCGAGTTCGGCCTTCTTCGCCGGAGCAGGCGTTGCCGCCGGCGCTACCGGACTGGTGGCCTCGCCCAGCTCGCCCTTGTAGCGCGCCAGCAGGCTCTTGAATCCCTGTTGCTCCAGCCACGGCAGCAGCACGTTGGGATCGGGCGCGTGCTTGTCGAAGGAGTCGGGATCGGCCGGCGGCGGCACGTCGTCCCGCAGAAGCACCAGCTTCCGGGAGATGCGGATCAAGTCGGCATTCTGCTCCAGCGATTCTCGCCGCTTGGGCTGCTTGATCTCGGCGGTGCGCTTCAGGAGCGTTTCGAGGTCGCCGAATTCGTTGATGAGCAGGGCTGCGGTCTTGATGCCGATGCCCGGCGCGCCCGGCACGTTGTCGGTCGAATCGCCGGCCAGCGCCTGGACATCGACCACCTTGTCCGGCGTGACGCCGAATTTCTCCATGACCTCGGCCGGCCCGACCTTGCGCATCTTCATCGGGTCCATCATGTCGACGCCGGGCCGCACGAGCTGCATCAGGTCCTTGTCGGACGAGACGATGGTGCAGGTGGCGCCGGCCTCGACCGCGAGGCGGGCGTAGGTCGCGATCAGATCGTCGGCTTCGAAGCCCGGAAGCTCGATGCTCGGCATGCCGAAGGCGGTGGCGGCCTCGCGGATCAACGGGAACTGCGGGATCAGATCCTCCGGCGGCTCCGGCCGTTGCGCCTTGTACGCGGGGTAGATCTCGCTGCGGAAGGTGGTGCGGCCGGCATCCAGGATGACCGCGACATGGTCGACCTCTGGATCGTCGAGCAACTGCGTCAGCATCCGGCAGAAGCCGAACACGGCGTTGATCGGCGTGCCGTCCGGCCGGTTCATCGGCGGCAGCGCGTGATAGGCGCGGAAGATGTAGCCCGAGCCGTCGATCAGGTAGAGGTGACGGATCGGCTTGTTGTCGCCATCCGCCGCTTTCGCGGGAGCCTTGGATTTCGCCATGTTCTAGGCCTAGCACGCCGGGGGCGGGGGAGGGGAGGCTGGTGTCGCGTGGATAGCGACGAAAACAAAACCCATTTCGGAACTTTCCAGATCGGTCTCGCCGGTCCTCAAACCCTTGACGGAGCGATGAAATCGCCGGTCTGGCGGATGCCGGACCTGTCGCCTGAACGGCGACATTCTCAGGATTCGTTTTGGAGCTTTTTCGCCAGTGCATCTGCGGTCCGCTCAAGCAGGCGATTCTCGGCGGAGAGACGAAGCTCGGCCAGCTCGCGGCGTTCGGCACGATCCTCGGCCCGGTGTCGTGCGCGATCGAGGCGGTTCATCACATACATGGCCAGCCGGTCGTTGCGCCGCTCCACCGAAGCAATCTGGTTGCCGCGATAGAGAACCGGCCGCCGCTCGACGTGGTGGGCCCGGAGGATGAGGTCGTCCTCCATCATCGAGATGCGCATCTCGACGAGCCGGTCGTAGCGGTCAGCGAAACGCGGATGGTTGGCCCGCCAGCGCTGCACGGTGCGCGGCGTGACGCCCGTGCGGGCGGCCGCCTCGCCGACCCGGCCGCAGCGCTGGAACTGGCGCAGGAAATAGGCCTGCTGGCGCGGCAGGCTGCGCTTCTTCGCGGCAAAGGGTTGGATGGTGGTGTCGGATATTTCGGGGTCCATCTGGCTCTCTCCCTGGAAGAGTAGGATAGGATATATAGGGAACATATAGGGAACGCAAGCCCCCTCATGTGGTCGACTTTGCTCGTTGGATATTGGAACGTCCGGTGATGGAAGCTGATGCACCCGGCACCACAGACAAGGTGCTTCCGATCGAAATCTACGGGGAGAAGCGGATCGCGGAATTCGACGCGGCTGAAGCTGAGCTTGCCAAGTTCCTCTCCCGAAAGAAGTGAGCGTCTGACTCTCTTCCCCAGCGAAGCTGGGGAGGTGTGGTCGTCTTAAGACGACGGAGGGGTCATGAGTCGCGACGAGGCCTCCGACCCCTCCGTCGGCCTAAGAGGCCGACACCTCCCCTTGCAAGCAAGGGGAGGAGAGCAGTCTCAGATGAAGCCCAGCCGTCTCCGCGCCTCGCGCCCCGCGGCGTCCGTCAGCAGCGCCAGCAAACGTGCCGCTTCGCCATGGGCGTGCGCCTTCGCCCCGATCGCTGCCGTATAAACCGTCGCCAGCGCGCAGCCGGGCGGTAGCGAGGCCACAAGCACGATGCCCGGCGTCGAGAGGATCTCGGTGGCCTGCGTGCAGCCGATGGGGCGGCGGGCTGTCGAGGCGGCCAGCGCCTTCATGGCCGTCGCGCCGTTCGGCGCCGTGCGCAGACGCCCGGCGACTTCGGCGTCGATGCCGAGATCCTTTAGCACCTTGGCGAAGTGGATGCCGGCGGTCGCCTGTTCGGGATCGGGAAAGTGAATCGCGTTGGCGGCGAGCAGCGCGGCGCGCAACGCGTTCGCGTCGCCGACCGGTGGCGCCGCATCGCCCCGGCGGACGGCGATAGCGGTCTCAATGGTGCCGAGGTCCGCCGCCGTCGCGCCCACTACCTGGCCGTCGCGTGCCAGCCCGTCGATCACGGCGCGCGTCAGGATCACCAGGTCGGCGGGCGCACCGTCCAGCAGCCGGGCGCGCATCGCGCCCACGGCGCCGAAGGTGCCATCGATGGAGCAGCCGGTCTCGGCTTCGAATGCGGGCCGCAGTGACTCGACCAGCCCCTGGGCGGCACCGCCGCTCAGGATCCTGAGTTTCTTCATCAGGTCACTGCACCTTGGCGCCGGACTTCTCGACGACCTTCGCCCATTTGTCGATGTCGCCCTGGAGGAACGTCGTGAAGGCGGTCGGTGTCATCGTCATCGGCACCGCGCCCTGCTTGGCCCAGGCCTCGCGGAGCGCGGGGCGGGCGATGATCTTGCCGATCTCGGCGTTCAGCCGCGCCACGATCTCGGGCGGCGTTCCGGCCGGAGCCATGATGCCGAGCCAGATCGTGGCCTCGTAGTCGGGGACGCCCGCCTCGTTCACCGTCGGCACGTCGGGCAGCACCGTGGAGCGCGTGAGGCCGGTGGTCGCCAGGGCCCGCACCTGGCCCGCATCGACATGGCCCTTCATGGCCGTCACGGCGTCGAACATCATCGATACATGGCCGCCCAGCACGCTGGCGCGCGCCTCGCCGCTGCCCTTGTGCGGGACGTGCAGGATGTCGGTGCCGCTCATGGCTTTGAACAGCTCGCCCGCCATGTGATAGGGCGTGCCCGGACCTGACGAAGCGTAGGAGAGCTTGCCGGGCTGGGCCTTGGCCAGCGCAATGAACTCCTGCAGCGTCTTGGCCGGCACCGCCGGATTGACCACCATCACCAGGTCCGACGAATTGACCGGCGCCACCGCCACCAGGTCGCGCATCAGCGCGTAGGGTTTCTTCGACAGAAGCGTCTCGTTGGTGGTGTGAGTGTTCGACATCATCAGCAGCGTGTAGCCATCGGGCGCCGCCTTGGCGACGATGTCGGTGCCGATCACCGCGCCCGCGCCGGGCTTGTTGTCGATGACGAACTGCTGCTTCAGCACGTCGCCCAGTTCCTGGCCGATCTGGCGGGCATAAACGTCGGCCGGGCCTCCAGGTCCGAAGGGCACGACGATCCGCACCGGCTTGTTGGGATAGGATTGCGCGGCCGCGGGCGCCGACAGGGCAGCGAGCGCCAGGAAGATGAAGCCGAATTTCGTCAAGCGCATGATGTCCTCCCGGGACTTATCGTTACGTCAAGTGATGCCATGGCTGCGCAGGGTCGAACAGACTAGAACGGTCACAAGAATGAGAGATGGGGTGGGGGAAATGACGGACGCGGCGGGCAGCGTCGAAGGCCGCGCCTCGTGGCGGGCGGCCTGGATAACGCTCGGCATTCTCTCGATTTCCTTTGGCTCGCCGCTGCTGATCGTCGTCGGCATGAAGCCGATGCAGGAGGCGTTGGGCACCGAGCGCGCGGTGCTGGCGCTGGCCGGCGCGCTGGTCTGGGTCGGCACCGGCGCCGGCGGCATCCTGATGGGCTGGCTGGCGGACCGCATCGGGCTCCGCACCACCATTGCCATCGGCGCCTGCATGATCGCGGGCGGCCTGGCACTTTCCTCGACCGGTTCGATCTGGGCGCTTTATGTGGGCCAGGGCTTGATGGTGGGCTTCCTGGGAAGCGGCGGTGTCTACCCTCCGCTCCTGGTCTACGTCAGCCGCTGGTTCGATCGACGCCGCGGCACGGCAATCGCGCTGATCTCCTCAGGCCAGTACGTCGCGGGTGTCCTCTGGCCCACGTTGTTCGAGCGCGGGATCAGCAGCATGGGCTGGCAGCTCGTCATGCTGGCCTACGCTGGTGTCGTGCTGGCCGTCATCCTGCCGGCCACGCTGCTGTTGCGGTCCCCGCCCGTCGCGCCGCCGCTGTCAAAGCAGGCGCAGGCAGCGGCCGCGAAAGCCGGCCGCCGCGTCGCGGGCCTGCCGCCCAACGTGGCGCAGGCGCTGCTCTGCGTGGCGGCCTTCTTCTGCTGCATCCCGATGTCGGTGCCCTCGGCGCATCTCGTGGCCTTCTGCAGCGACATCGGCATCAACCCGACGCGCAGCGCCGTCATGCTCTCGGTGATGCTGGCCGCCGCCTTCCTGGCGCGACAGGCGTGGGGCGCTCTGGCCGACCGGATTGGTGGGCTGCGCACGATCCTGGCCGGGTCGGCCTGCCAGGCGGTTACCATCGCGCTTTTCCTCACGACCCAGGATGAGGCGGGCCTGTTCGCGATCGCCGCCGCCTTCGGGCTGGGCTTCGCCGGCATCATCCCGTCCTACTCGGTGGCAATCCGGGATCTGTTTCCGTCGTCGGAAGCGTCATGGCGCATGCCGCTCACGTTGTTCACGGCGATGAGCGGCATGGCATTCGGAAGCTGGTTCGCCGGCTTCCTCTACGATCACTTTGCCTACTATGCACCGGCCTTCGGCATCGGCGTGGCGTTCAATCTCGCCAACCTGACGATCATCGGCTTCCTGGTCTTTCGCACCGGCGGCCTGAAGCACCGGCCCGTGTGGCCGGTCGCCGCGTAGTCTTCCGGACCGCGAGCCTCCGGCTCGCTCATGAGCGAGCCGGAGGCTCGC